>NZ_AP012323.1:1579313-1895176 GCF_001025135.1 Bifidobacterium bifidum ATCC 29521 = JCM 1255 = DSM 20456
TCGAGAATCCAACTTTCGTTGCTGAATTAATATTGGAGACAGCCTGCTTGGCCGAAGTCAAGTAATTGCCTTTCACCGTGGCCATAAGCATTACAACCTGGTTCTTATTGAGCCAATGACTCTTGCTATAAGAATAGGCACTCGCGACTGGCACCATGCTCATCAAAAATAAGAATGACAATAGCGTTGATACTAAACTTATTGGCCACTTCCTGCAGCGTTGCAGCTTAGACATCTTCGCACCTTTCTGATAAGAACGGAAAGTTACAGAGACAGGATTTATATCCGTGAAGTAGCAACACAGCAACCTATGCTGTTATTAATTTATAATACTCGATTTATAAGAAGAAAGCAAAAACATACACAAGAAGGACCCCCGGGGGTTGTTGCCTCGTCCGGGGGTCCTTGTCGTGTGGTGCGGCGGCGTGCTACTCTCCCACACCCTGTCGGGTGCAGTACCATCGCCGTGCCAGGCCTTAGCTTCCGGGTTCGGAATGGGACCGGGCGTCTCTCCTGGGCCATGGCCGCCGCAAATCTTGGGTTATCGGCCGGGAAACAGGGGTTTCCCGCCGGCGTGTGGCGGTTCGGGGACCGGACAATGGACGCGATTCGTTGCTGTTGACTGATCGTGCGCGTGTGAGGACCGTGCTCCCTGTGCGCCTTCGCGGGGCCCTGCCGGGTCCTGCGCCACACACCCTCGCGGGCGTGTGGATGTGGGTTGCCTCTCGACCATTAGTACCGGTCGGCTCCACCCCTCGCGGGGCTTCCACGTCCGGCCTATCGACCACGTGTTCTGCATGGGGTCTTCAGCGGCTCGGGGCCGCATGGAATCCTTATCTTGGAGAAGGCTTCCCGCTTAGATGCTTTCAGCGGTTATCCCTTCCGAACGTAGCCAACCGGCCGCGCCACTGGCGTGACGACCGGCATACCAGAGGTTCGTCCACCCAGGTCCTCTCGTACTATGGGCAGGCCTCCTCAAGATTCCAACGAGCGCAGAGGATAGAGACCAAACTGTCTCACGACGTTCTGAACCCAGCTCGCGTGCCGCTTTGATCGGCGAACAGCCGAACCCTTGGGACCTGCTCCAGCCCCAGGATGCGACGAGCCGACATCGAGGTGCCAAACCATCCCGTCGATATGGACTCTTGGGAATGATCAGCCTGTTATCCCCGGGGTACCTTTTATCCGTTGAGCGATGCCGCGCCCGTGCGCCGGCACCGGATCACTATCTCCGACTTTCGTCCCTGCTCGATCCGTCGATCTCGCAGTCAAGCCCGCTTGTGCGATTACACTCGACACCCGATTGCCAACCGGGCCGAGCGGACCTTTGAGCGCCTCCGTTACTCTTTGGGAGGCAACCGCCCCAGTTGAACTACCCGCCAGGCACTGTCCCTGAACAGGATGACTGTTCGAGGTTAGACATCAAACGAGAACAGAGCGGTATTTCACCTTGCGGCTCCGCGGATGCTGGCGCACCCGCCTCGAAGCCTCCCGCCTATGCTACACAATCCGCGCCTAATGCCAATACCAAGGTATAGTAAAGGTCCCGGGGTCTTTTCGTCCTTCTGCGCTTAACGAGCATCTTTACTCGTACTGCAATTTCGCCGAGCTCCTGGTCGAGACAGTGGGGAAGTCGTTACGCCATTCGTGCAGGTCGGAACTTACCCGACAAGGAATTTCGCTACCTTAGGATGGTTATAGTTACCACCGCCGTTTACCGGGGCTTGAATTCACCGCTTCGCAGAAAGCTGACGGATCCTCTTAACCTTCCGGCACCGGGCAGGCGTCAGAGCGTATACAGCGGCTTGCGCCTTCGCACGCTCCTGTGTTTTTGGTAAACAGTCGCTACCCCCTGGCCTGTGCCACCCCCCGCCGCTCATCACCGCAGGGGGTCTCCCTTATGCCGAAGGCACGGGAGCAATTTGCCGAGTTCCTTGACCAGGATTCGCTCGATCGCTTTGGTATTCTCTACCTGACCACCAGTGTCGGTTTGGGGTACGGGCGGCAACGCGCCTGACGCCGAAGCTTTTCTCGGCACCACGGATCACCGGATTCGGGCCGTAAGGCCCCCATCATCACGCCTCGCCCCGATGCCCCGCGGATTTGCCTGCGGGACGGGCTCGAACGCTTGACCACGGAAAACCACCTCCGCGGCCGGCTGCCCTGATGCGTCACTCCTGCGCTGACCTACTACGAGGGGGGATCCCAACGCGCCCGCGCCGCGACCCCCCGAAAGGGGAGACGGCACGGACCCGGAGGTTAGCGCCCCAGGCCTCGGTTGTTTCGGTTCGCTGCCGGTACGGGAATATCAGCCCGTTCATCCATTCGACTACGCCTGTCGGCCTCGCCTTAGGACCCGACTCACCCGGGGACGACGAACGTGGCCCCGGAACCCTTGGTCATCCAGCGGGCGGGATTCGCACCCGCCTCTCGCTACTCATGTCTGCATTCTCACTCCCCAACGGTCCACGGCAGGCTTGCGCCGCCGCTTCGCCCCGATGGGGACGCTCTCCTACCCAGCATCCAAACGGACGCTGCCGCGTCTTCGGTGGCGTGCTTGAGCCCCGCTACATTGTCGGCGCGGAACCACTAGACCAGTGAGCTGTTACGCACTCTTTCAAGGGTGGCTGCTTCTGAGCCAACCTCCTGGCTGTCTATGCGACTCCACATCCTTTCCCACTTAGCACGCGCTTGGGGACCTTAGACGACGATCTGGGCTGTCTCCCTTTCGACGACGGAGCTTATCCCCCGCCGACTCACTGCCGGGATACGCGTCACGGGTATTCGGAGTTTGGCTGCTGTCGGTACCCGATACGGGCCCTCAAGCATCCAGTAGCTCTACCCCCCGGACGTAATCCCCGACGCTGCACCTAAATGCATTTCGGAGAGAACCAGCTATCACGGAATTTGATTGGCCTTTCACCCCTAACCCCAAGTCATCCCCCCGGTTTTCAACCCAGGTGGGTTCGGTCCTCCACGCGGTCTTACCCGCGCTTCAACCTGCTCAGGGCTAGATCATCCCGCTTCGGGTCCAGGACACGCGACTCAAACGCCTTTTGAGACTCGCCTTCGCTACGCGTACCCCACACGGGTTACGCTCGCCACGTGCCACTGACTCGCAGACTCATTTTTCGATAGGCACGCCGTCACCCCGAAAGGCTCCGACGGTTTGTAAGCGCACGGTTTCAGAGACTGTTTCACTCCCCTCCCGGGGTGCTTTTCACCTTTCCCTCACGGTACTAGTTCGCTATCGGTCAGACAGGTATATCTAGGCTTACCCCACGGTCGGGGCGGATTCACACGGGATTCCACGAGTCCCGCGCTACTTGGGAAACACGATCCGGAGACGACGCGCGTTCGGCTACGGGGCCATCACCCTCTGCGGCCCGGCATTCAATCCGGTTCGCCTCACACGCCGTTTTATCACTCCGGCCGGGCCCGCCAGGACCCGGACACACGCTCCCTCAACACCACGCGCGCAACGGCTGGCGCCTGTCACACGCGCGCGGTTTGGCCTGATCCGCTTTCGCTCGCCACTACTCACGGAACATCCTTTCCTGCAGGTACTGAGATGTTTCACTTCCCTGCGTACCCCCCGCGCGAACGCGGTGCCGGCCCATGACGGCCGGCGGGTTCCCCCATTCGGAAATCCTCGGATCAAAGCCCTGCTGGCGGCTCCCCGAGGCATATCGCAGCCTCAAACGTCCTTCATCGGTACTGTCTGCCAAGGCATCCACCATACGCCCTTGCAAGCAACCCGCACGACCCATCCGGGAACGGCGGGAAACCGCAAGCCCACGGCAAAAACTCCGCTGGCAACACAAATCATCACACAAATGATCACACACAAAACGATCAAACACCAGACTCCGAAGAGTCCGGCGAAATCAACAGCAGAAGACACCCCCGAAAGGGCGTCCCCTGCTCGCGTCCACTATCCAGTTCTCAAACCACCACGCACCCGCACGCGAGCCCACCCACCCCACCAGGGGACGGGCGACCGGCACGGGGCACGGAACACCAGCCACGCCAAACGGCGCGGGGTGGCGGTCCGGGAACCCAAAAGCATGCCCGCACCACTCCTGGACGCACCGCACGACCGGCACGCCCGAAGGCCGACTCCACTCTTCCACACCAGCAACCCCCACACACCCGGCACATCCGGGGCAAGGGGGCACACACCGGCCACCAGACAGTGGCCTGAAATCTCCGTAGAAAGGAGGTGATCCAGCCGCACCTTCCGGTACGGCTACCTTGTTACGACTTAGTCCCAATCACGAGCCTCACCTTAGACGGCTCCATCCCACAAGGGGTTAGGCCACCGGCTTCGGGTGCTGCCCACTTTCATGACTTGACGGGCGGTGTGTACAAGGCCCGGGAACGCATTCACCGCGGCGTTGCTGATCCGCGATTACTAGCGACTCCGCCTTCACGGAGCCGGGTTGCAGGCTCCGATCCGAACTGAGACCGGTTTTCAGGGATCCGCTCCATGTCGCCATGTCGCATCCCGCTGTACCGGCCATTGTAGCATGCGTGAAGCCCTGGACGTAAGGGGCATGATGATCTGACGTCATCCCCACCTTCCTCCGAGTTAACCCCGGCGGTCCCCCGTGAGTTCCCACCATAACGTGCTGGCAACACGGGGCGAGGGTTGCGCTCGTTGCGGGACTTAACCCAACATCTCACGACACGAGCTGACGACGACCATGCACCACCTGTGAACCCGCCCCGAAGGGAAACGCCATCTCTGGCGTCGTCGGGAACATGTCAAGCCCAGGTAAGGTTCTTCGCGTTGCATCGAATTAATCCGCATGCTCCGCCGCTTGTGCGGGCCCCCGTCAATTTCTTTGAGTTTTAGCCTTGCGGCCGTACTCCCCAGGCGGGACGCTTAACGCGTTAGCTCCGACACGGAACACGTGGAACGTGCCCCACATCCAGCGTCCACCGTTTACGGCGTGGACTACCAGGGTATCTAATCCTGTTCGCTCCCCACGCTTTCGCTCCTCAGCGTCAGTGACGGCCCAGAGACCTGCCTTCGCCATCGGTGTTCTTCCCGATATCTACACATTCCACCGTTACACCGGGAATTCCAGTCTCCCCTACCGCACTCCAGCCCGCCCGTACCCGGCGCAGATCCACCGTTAAGCGATGGACTTTCACACCGGACGCGACGAGCCGCCTACGAGCCCTTTACGCCCAATAAATCCGGATAACGCTTGCGCCCTACGTATTACCGCGGCTGCTGGCACGTAGTTAGCCGGCGCTTATTCGAAAGGTACACTCACCCGAAGGCTTGCTCCCAAACAAAAGAGGTTTACAACCCGAAGGCCTCCATCCCTCACGCGGCGTCGCTGCATCAGGCTTGCGCCCATTGTGCAATATTCCCCACTGCTGCCTCCCGTAGGAGTCTGGGCCGTATCTCAGTCCCAATGTGGCCGGTCGCCCTCTCAGGCCGGCTACCCGTCGAAGCCTTGGTGAGCCGTTACCTCACCAACAAGCTGATAGGACGCGACCCCATCCCACGCCGATAGAATCTTTCCCACAATCACATGCGATCATGTGGAACATCCGGCATTACCACCCGTTTCCAGGAGCTATTCCGGAGCATGGGGCAGGTCGGTCACGCATTACTCACCCGTTCGCCACTCTCACCACCAAGCAAGCTTGATGGATCCCGTTCGACTTGCATGTGTTAAGCACGCCGCCAGCGTTCATCCTGAGCCAGAATCGAACCCTCCACAAAAAAAACGAAAGGGAACCATTGATGACCCCAAAAATTGACGCGACTTCTTAATAAGGAAAAGAAGTCCGCACGAAAAACCCCGGCCCCCATCAAGCGCCCTCGCGCACCCACGGGCAAACACCCGCAGGCGGGAACCGGACTGGCATAAAATCAACCAAAAAAGTAGTACAAACACACTCTTGAGTTCTCAAACCACCACACATCAACAAGCTTCGTTCTCAGGAGGAGAAGTCCGCCGTGCTGAGCAGCAAGAGATAAACATACACGGGATGGGCGAACAACGCAAACCGATGGGCGCAGGAAAGCTAGGAACCGTTGCAATGACGCGGTTCCTTCGGCGTGTCGCAAAAGCCTGTTTTTGGCCTTCTGATACCAGAATAGACCTCGAATACCGCTCCACACGGCACTACACTCACTGTATTTCGGCGTGTCGCGGATTGTTCACCGCCCATTCACCGCGTCCGCGTCGCCGCATGCCGGGTACAGCGCGTCCTAATGTTTCAGTATGAACGAACGAAACATCATCGAAACCCAACCGGAGCGCACGGATCTGCCGCTCATCGTGATTCCCGTGATCGTCGAATCAATGATCGAGCCGTTCGCCGCCAACTTCCCCCTGCTGCACGATATCGCCCGCATCCGCATGCACTGCGATTTCACGCTGGACACCGACACCATCCTCGAACGCACCAAGGATGCCGAAGCCGTCATCGTCATCGGCTTCCACATCACCGATGACATATTGGACGCGATGACCGTTCGGGGCCATGTCTCGTGCTTTGCGTTCGGCGGCACCGGCGTCGCCAGCTACATCAATCTTCCCGTCGCGCGCGAGCGTGGCATCCGCGTGTGCAACGTCGTGCATTACGGCGACCATGCCGTGGCCGAGCACGCATTCGCCCTGATCATGGAGCTCGCCCGACAGGTCGGCCGGCTTGACGCGCAGGTGCGTCGCGGCGACTGGGGCGGCATCGACGGCATCGGGCTGCACGGCAAGAAGCTCGGTCTGGTCGGATTCGGCGGCATCGGCCGGACCGTCGCCCGCATCGCCAATGGTTTCGGCATGAAGACACTGGTATGGAACAGCCATGTGCACGGCATCGATGGGTTGGACATCACCCTCATTGACGATATGGATGAGGTGTTCGCGCATTCGGATATCATCAGCCTGCATCTGCCGCTGCTCGACGGCACCGCAGGCATCATCACGTCTCGGCAGCTCGACCGGATGCGCCCCGGTTCGATGATCGTCAATACCGCCCGCGCAGAAATCATTGAACCGGGGGCGTTGACCCGCCGGCTTCAACGAGGCGACGTGCGTGCGGCCATCGACGTGTTCGACCATGAGCCGCTGCCGATGGACGACCCGCTGCGCTCCTTGGACAATGTCGTATTGACGCCGCATGTGGCATGGCGTGACGACGAGGCCTGCGTCAATCTGACCCGACAGGTGATCGACGCGGTGGCCTCGTATTTCACTGGCGGCGACTATAACGCCGTGCTGTAGCACCAGTCAGCCGTGGCGGCGCTTGCCACGGCACCGCTACAGTGAGGCGGCTTCGATAAGACGAACCGTATATTCGGACTTGGGATCGCCCAGAATGCTTGCAGTGGAGCCGACCTCCACCACATGACCGTCGTGCAGCACGAGAATACGGTCCGCTATATGCTGCACGACGCCCAGGTCGTGCGAAACCATGATCAGCGCCGTGGACGGCCTGGCCTGTCGGATCGCGGCGAACGTCTCCAGGATCTGCAGGCGAGCCGGCACATCGATGGCGCTCATCGGCTCATCGGCGAGTATCACGTCCGGCTCGGTGATGATCGCGCGGGCGATGGCGACGCGCTGCGCCTGGCCGCCAGACAGATCCATCGGATATCGGTCGATGAACACGCCGGCATCCAATCCGACCCGTTCCAGCGCCGCGTGCACATTCTCGCGAATGCCTGCGGGGTCGGGCCTGCTCCCCCGCCGTCGCAGGGACAACGGCTCGGCGACGATATCGCCGACCGTCCATCTGGGGTCCAGTGATCCGTAGGGATCCTGATATATCAGTCCGGAATCGTGGCGCAGCCGCCGCAGACCGGAGCCGCCACGCAGCACCGGCGTGCCGCGGTACTCCACAGTGCCGCCATCGGCGTTCCCCAACCCCAGCATGATGCGGGTCAACGTCGACTTGCCGGAGCCGGAGCCGCCGATCACAGCAAGGCACTCCCCCTCATATACGTCCACGTCCACGTCGAACAGCACCTGATGCGCGGCGGCGCGCCGGCCGAACGACTTGCAGATCGACCGCGCGCCCAATACGACGGCGGGCCTGTCGAGTTTCCGCTCGGAACCACTTGTTGACGGTTCCGTCATGGAGGATGACGCGGCAACTTGGGATATACGGAAATCGCTCACGATGACTGCTCCTTATCCCCGGCATCCCCGGCATGCAATGTCAGTTCCCGGGCAGCCCCGACCAGCCGCCGCGTCCGCTCGTCGCGCGGCGAGGCGAGAACGTCGGCGGTGCGCCCTGACTCCACTATCCGCCCTTCGTCAAGCACATAGCAGTGCGTCGTCGCGTGGGCCAGCACGGCGAAATCATGGGTGATGAACAGCAGTGACGCGCCCGTGTCATCGACCAGGGAGACCAGCAGGCGCACGATCTGCCGCTGGGTGATCGAATCAAGCGCGGTCGTCGGCTCGTCGGCGATGATGAAACGCGGAGAGGTAATCAGCGCAGTGGCGATGCCGACGCGCTGCTGCTGCCCGCCGGACAACTCGTGGGGGAATTTGCCGAGGACGTCGTCCGGCAGCCCGACCTTGCGGATCATCGCGCGGACACGCTCCCGACGCTCGACGGCGGTCAGGTCATAATGGAGCCGCAGCGGTAGTCCGACCTGCTTCTCCACACTCATCACCGGATTGAGGGATGCGGCCGGATTCTGGAACACCATGCCGGCGTAACGGCCACGGATGTCGGCAAGACGCCTGTCATCCGTACCGACCGTCTCCATGCCGCCCATCACTACCGAGCCGGACACCACGGCATGCGTCGGCAGCAGGCCGAGCATCGCCTTGGAAATCATCGACTTGCCGGAGCCCGATGCCCCCACCAGGCCGACGCGCTGCGCGTCGGCGATATCCAAGTCGACGCCGCGCACGATGGGCGCACCGCCGATGGCAATGTTCAGGTCACGAACCGTAACGCTCATCGCGCACCTCGCAATCGGGGATTCGTCAATGGGTCGGCGGCGTCGCGCAGCGCGTCGCCGAACAGGTTCAACGCGACCACCACGAGCGTGACGATCAGCCCCGGCCACAGCACGGTCAGCGGGTACACGTTGATGAACTTCACGGACGTGGCCAGGGAGTGCCCCCAACTGGGCACGCCCGACGGCACGCCGATGCCAAGGTACGTCAGACCGCTTTCGGCCAACACCGCGGTGCCTGCCGACAGTGACAGCTGCACCGTCAGCACAGGCGAGATATTCGGCAGGATATGGCGCGCCAGCACGTTCAGTCCCGAAGCGCCGTTCGACAGCGCCGACTCGACATAGGACGAACTCGCGGCGAGCATCGCCTGAGGGCGGGACACGCGCGCCAGATTCAACCCGTATCCGAATCCGCACGCGATCACGATGACGGCCACGGACGGACCGAGCGGCACGGCGAGAATCAGCGCGATCAGCACCGTGGGAATGGATATCAGCGCGTCGACGACGACCACCGATACCGCCGAAAGCGCCGCGTGCCTGGACACCATCAACGCCACGATGGCCAGTCCGAACATCGCAGCGACGGCCACGGTCAGCACGACGATCAGCAGGTTGGTGCGGGAGCCGGCCAGCAACCAGCTGAACACGTCGGCACCGGTGCCGTCGGTTCCCAGCCAGTGGTCGCGCGACGGCTTCGCCCACACATGGTAGCCGTCGGTGCTCCACAGCAAATACGGGGTCCAGACCAGCGACACCGCGGATGATGCCAGCCATAGGCCGAGCACGATCAGCGAGAACTTGCCCGCGGCGTGGCCCCACATCGTACCCAGAACGACACGTGCGGCGCGCACGCCGCGGGCAGTGCGGGCACGGTCTTGCGCCGTCGTCGCGCTGTTCCCGGAAGACGGTTTTCCGGCTCCGGCTTGAGTCTTGGCATCGATCGGTCGCGTCATGCGTTCACCTCCGTGACATCGTCAGCCGACTTCAGCCGCGGGTCAAGCACCCGATGCAGCAGGTCGACCAGCAGGCCGATCAGCAGGAAAAAAGCCGCCAGCATGAACAGCTCGCTCTGCACGGCGATGAGATCACGGTTGCCGACATCGGTCACCAGACCGTTGCCGATGCCCGGCAGCGCGAACAGGTTCTCGATGACCATGACGCCGGTGACCATCTCCGCGAACGTCAGTCCGATGACGGAGACCAGTTGCGGCATGGCGAGGCGCAATCCCACGCACAGCACCGCCTGCCGGTGGGTCATGCCACAGGACATGGCCATGTCGATGTAACCGGAGGATGCCAGTCCGCCCAATGCCGAGCGGGTGTACCGCATCAGCCCGGCCCCCACGATGATGCCCACCGAGCAGGCTGGCAACACCAGCGACATCAGCGCCGAACCGAAATCGGACCACCCGCCTTGGGGGAATCCCTGCGACGGAAACACGCCAATCAGTCCGGTTCCGCGCGAGAACAGCAGGATCAGCAGCAGACCGCCCCACAGCGCGGGCACGGCGCCGCCGATGATGGCGACCATGTGAAACATGCCGCGAGCGGCGCGGCTGCGGGCCAGTGTCGCCTCGCATCCCAGCGGAATGCCCAGCCCCATCGCGATAAGCAGCCCGAGGACGATCAGCGGGAACGTCACCGATGCCCGCTCGCCGACCTGGGCGCTGATGGAGCGGCCGGTCAGAATGGAGGTGCCGAAATCACCGTGCAGCAACGCGCCGATCCAGTCGGCGTATTGCGCGATCAGCGGCCGGTCCAGACCGAGTTGCGAGCGCAGCGCGGCGACCCGTTCCGGCGGGGAATTCAGCCCGGCCATCACCGAGGCCACGTCGCCGGGCAGCACGCGCAATGCCGCGAACACGACGATGGAGATGCCGAACAGCGCCGCCGCGAACAGCAGCAGACGGCGTATGACGAATCGCAAGTGGACTCCTTCCGGTGAGAACGCCGCGCATCCCGTCACAGCCCCCGACCTCGACGGCCGGAATCGCCTGTGTCGGGATACGCGGCGATTTCAGCCGTCACTTGGTGTAGGCGACGTTGTACAGCGGCAACAGGGTCTGGTTGAGGTTGATCGGGAAGCCGGTGACGCCCTTCGCGTACGCGGTGGTGACGCGGTAGTTGAACAGCCAGTCGGCGGGGGCGTCTTCGGACACCTTGCGTGCGGCTTCGGCGAGCAGCTTGTCGCGGTCGTCGTCGTTCGTGGCGGCGACCGCCTTGGCGTACAGGGCCTGGACCTCCTTGTTGTCGTAGTTGTAGTAGTAGGTCGGGTCGGCCCACTGGTAGAAGTCGTGGCTTTCGTTGTGGTCAACGAGCGAGATGTCGTAATTCCTGTTCGTATACACGTCCTGCAGCCACGTGGAGAATTCGACCACGTTGACCTTCAGGTCGATGCCGATCTTCTTGAGCTGGCTGCGCAGCTGGTCGCCGATCTCGGTGCCGTATATGTTCGCGTAGGTCAGGCTCAGCTGCAGCGGCTTCGATTCGGAGTATCCCGCCTCGGACATCAGCGACTTCGCCTTGTCAAGGTCGTACGGGTAGATGCCGGTCAGGTCCTCGTAGCCGGGGTCGAGGGAGGGGATCGGGCCGCCGAGGGCGGTGTCCGAACCGCCGCGCGAGGCGATGATCTCCTTATGGTTGATGGCATAGCGAATCGCCTGGCGCACGCGCTTGTCGGAGGTCTTCGCTCCGGTGCCGTTGAACGCGAGCACGAATTTGTCGGTATCGTCGCCGGCCTTGACCACGTAATGGTCGCTGTCCTTGGTGAACGGTTCGGCCAGGTTCTCGCTGATCGGCGCGAGCACCTGCACATCGCCGGACTTGAGCGCGTTCACGGCCGCGTTGTCGTCGGTGAAATACCGCACGACGACCGTGTCGGTCTTCGCCTTGTTGGCGCCCCAGTAGTTGGGGTTCGCCTTGAGCGTTATGGACGAGTTGGTGACGAACTTCTCGACGGTGTACGGGCCGGAGCCGATCGCCTGGGTCTTCGCGTCGTATTTCGCGTCCTTGTCGAACACGAGTCCGGGACGGCCGGTCAGCACCCACAGCAGGTTCGCGTACGGCGCGCTGAGCTTGAGTTCGACGGTGTTCGGGTCGCTCGCTTTGACGGAGACGAAGTTGACCAGCGAATCGGCGTCGTGGTACTGCTTCGTGACGAGCTCGTTGATGGACCATGCCACGTCGTCGGCGTCGAGCTTGTCTCCGTTCGAGAACGTCATGCCGTCGTTGAGATGAAACGTGTATGTGGTGCCGTCGTCGCTGACATCCCATGCCTTCGCGATGGCTGGTACGACCTGATTGTGCTCGTCGCGCGCCACGAGTCCCTCGTAGACGTTGCCGATGAGTACCTGGTCGATGGCCGATCCGGCGGTGTTGCGGATGTCGAGGTTGGTGGGCGCGAGTTTCAACCCGATGGTGACCGTATCGTTCGCCTTGGCGCCCGTCGTGTCGTTTTTGCGTCCGGCGAACGCCGCGATGCATCCCGCGACGACGGCGACGACCGCGATCACGGCGACGATGGCGACGATCCACCATGTAGCCCGCCGGTGCCCGGCGGCGTTCTTGGCGCGGCTCTCCAGCTGCGCGTCCATGCTGGCCGCGGCGCTCTCGTTCGTCGCAGCGGTTTCCTGTGTGTTCAGATCTTCGTTGTCGGTTGCGCCGGCGTCGCCGTGCGCACCATGGTTTTCAGTCATGATTCCTCTTCATTTGTATTGTGATACTGCGGCTGGCCGCCCTTGCGGGTCGTCCGCCACAGGACATTGTAGCGTCAGGTCGAACCTGACTCGCGCGGATGCCGCGCTGGCGTTCTATCATGGGTGAAGGCATCCGTTCATGATGCGCCCACGCATCACGATTCATAAGGGGATTCGCATGCTCGTAGCGGTCGACATCGGCAACACCAACATCGTTCTCGGCTTCCTGGACGGCGACGACATCATCGGCACCTACCGAATCACGACGAAATCGAACCACACGTCCGACGAGTACGGCCTGATGATCACGCAGTTCCTCGCGCTGAGCGGTCTGCGTCCCTCTGATATCGATGACGTGATCATCGCGTCCGTCGTGCCGAAGGTCATGCACTCGTTCCGTGCAAGCATCATCAAGTTCCTGAACATCAATCCCATGGTGGTCGGCCCTGGAATCAAAACCGGCATCAACATTCGCATCGACGACCCGAAGTCGCTGGGTTCGGACTGCCTCGCCGACTGCGTGGGCGCGTATTACACGTACGGCGGTCCGGTGCTGGTCGCCGATTTCGGCACCGCCACGACGTTCAACTACGTCAATGACGAGGGCGTGATCACCTGCGGCCTGATCACCACGGGCATCCGCACGGCCGCGGCGGCCTTGTGGGGCGAGACGGCCCAGCTGCCCGAGGTGGAAATCACCAAGCCGAAATCCATTCTCGCCACAGGCACGAAGACCGCGATGCAGGCCGGACTCTACTACAACTTCCTCGGCGGCATCGAACGCACGATCCGGCAGTTCCGCATGGAGCTGGACGAGCCGTTCACCGTCGTGGCGACCGGCGGCCTGGGCCGCGTGTTCAAGGATGACACGGAGCTGATCGACGTGTATGACCCCGAGCTGATCTTCAAAGGCATGGCGCTGATCCACAGCCGCAACTCACATCGCTGAATCGCGCGGGCAGGCACAACGGGTTCGCGTGACCGGCTTCGGCATTGGCCACGCCGGCGCAGGTCATTTGATGGTGAAGCCCTGATTGACGCCGTACTCCTTGAGGTCGCGCTGCCATGCGGCGATGCCGCTCATCAGCGTGATCTTCTTGCCGGGTCGGTCCGGCAGTGTAATCGGACCGCCATCGTCATTGGTCAGTCCTGCGTCCTTGCGCGCCTTGGCCCGGTCGTATGCCTGCTTGGCCGCCGACCACGTGTATGCGTCTGCGGTGGCGCTGCGGAAGTCGCTGCGCGCGTACACTTCGAACGGCAGGTACTGGTATCCGACCGACACGGACTCCGCTGCCTCGGACAGCACCTCGTTGAACCGCTGCCCGCCGAAATACTCCACCTCGGCGTGATGCTCACTGGTGACGGTGGTCTTGTTGAGGAATTCGCCGCTGTTCAACGTCACATTGTCGGCCGGGAAGGCGCCACCATCGACGCGGGTCTTGATGCCGGATTTGTTGTGGCAGACATAGTCCACGAAACGGAATGCCGCTTCAGGCTTGCGTGTGGTGTGCAGCACGCCCAGCGCGGAGCCGCCGTTCTCGGCATTGGTGACCGTGCCGTCCTGAGTCGGCATGCGCGTGACGCGCCACAGTCCCGATGTGCCCGGCACGTCGGCCAGCAGCAGCGACGGCATCCAGGCTCCGGCGAACACGGAGGCGACCGACCCGCCACCCAGCGCACGTTTCCAATCCTCGGACCAGACTTTGAGATGGGTGTTGACCAGTCCCTCGTCGATCATGCGCTGCCAGAATTCGGTGAACGTCCTGGTTCCGGCGTCGCCCTTGAGATCGACGGTCACGGTCTTGCCGTCGGATGACGTATGGAAGGGCCGACCGCCCGCGAGCCATATCATCGCATTGTAGAAGCTGGCGTCACCGGCGTCTGCGGCGATGTACACGCCGATGTTTTTCAGCTTTTTCGCGGCCTCGTAATAATCATCCCATGTGGTGATCTTGGTCGCGTCGACACCGGCCTGGCGGAATGCGTCATCGTTGTAGAAGAACGCCATAGGCCCGGAATCCATGGGTAGCGCGTACGTGCGCTGCGCGAGCTGCACCGACGCCCAGGTGCCTGGGGTGAAGAACGAGCTGTAGCTGCCGACACGACCGGTGAGGTCCATCAGCTGGCCGCTCACCGCGTACTGCGGCAGGGCATAGTATTCGAGCTGCACCACGTCGGGCGTGCCGTACCCGTCCTGTATAGCGCTGTTGAGGTGGTCGTAGCCGCTGATGTTGTTCAGCTTCACGCGGACGTCTGGATTAGCCTTCTCGAAATCGGCGATCAGCGTCGTCATGCTGGGTTCCCACGACCAGACGGTGATGACGGTGCGCGTGTCCGGCTGCCCGCAGGAGGCGACTGCCAGCGTCATCGCACAGATCGTGAGCAACGCCGAGATACGCAGGCGCAGCCGCCGCAACCGTGCCGATATCGTCATGTCATCTCCTTAGCGTGCTCGATGTATCGGGAAGAATTCGCTCATCGTAGAGTCTACACGCGCGCTGCAACAGGTGAAGATACGTGAAGGCCCCTCCCTGATGAGGGGAGGGGCCTTCACACGAGGAAGGGATGACCGAAGGTCACCGTATTCCGGTCATTACCACGCCAGATTGTTTGACTGCGAAGGTTACTTGACGGTGTAGCCCTGATCCTTCGCGTAGTCCTTCAGAGCCTGTTCCCAAAGCGGCGACACCATCGCTCAGCTTCTGGTTGCCGGTGTAGGACTTGCCAAGGTAGTCGCCGAAGATACCGCGGGCCTTGACCTTCGGGGCGCCAGTCAGGTTAATGGTGACCGTCTCGCCTTCGGTGGAGAACAGCGTCGCACTGGCCAGCCAGGTCATCGAGTCGTAGAAGCCGGCGACACCGGTGTCGGACGTGATGTAGTAGTTGTCGCCAAGGGTGTGAATCTTCTTGGCGTCCTGATAGAACTCGTCCCAGGTCTTGTCGCCCTGGCCGGTGTTCACCAGGTTGACATTGATGCCGGTCTCCTTTTTTGAAGTCCTTGGCCACCTGAGTCAGCGTAGGCCCCAAGCCCACACGGTGATTTCCTTGACATCGCCTTCCTGCTTCGGAGCGGAGCTGCTGCTTGAGTTGCCGCACGCAGCGACGCTGACCAGCATCGCCGCAGCCCGGTAAGCGCCAGCGCCTTCTTTCCCATAAGGCGTATGTCGCGTGTCACCGCAAACATACGCCTTTCCTAAGCCCTTACAGCCCAGTGTTTCCAACGATTATCGCCTGAGCACGACAACACCCGTCGGATCGATGGTGGCCCGCCCGTCGTCGACATGCGCGAGCGAAGCCGCGATGGCCTCCCCTTCAACGTCGACGGTCACCGGTTCATGGGTGCGGTTGAACACGAACTCGAAGCGGCTCGCCGCCGCGGCGTCGGCGCGTTCGACACGCAGCACGCGGCCATCACCGGCGAGGTCCGACAGCCCCATGGAACCCAGCATCGCCGGCAGGCTCTTCGCAAGCCCCTGACGGCCCAGACGGCATCCGACATATACGGTCCGCCCGTCGCCATACCCGTTGGCCACGATGGCCGGCACCTCGTTCAT
Source organism: Bifidobacterium bifidum ATCC 29521 = JCM 1255 = DSM 20456 (assembly GCF_001025135.1). Taxonomy (NCBI): domain Bacteria; kingdom Bacillati; phylum Actinomycetota; class Actinomycetes; order Bifidobacteriales; family Bifidobacteriaceae; genus Bifidobacterium; species Bifidobacterium bifidum. The sequence goes on from NZ_AP012323.1 coordinate 1,595,510, forward strand.
GCCGGTCCAGCGTTCCGCCTTATAGGAGGCCAGTACCGTGGACGTGTCGGCCGTGGACGTGATCACGTCGGCAAAGTCATGCGCCACCGTGCCATTGTCCAGGTCGAGGTGATCCAATGCGCCCGGCATGTCGTTGCCCATCGGGGCGAACTCTTCGACGCGCACGCCGACGACGTCACGAATCGAGCCCGGGTAGCCGCCAAGCCAGATGTGGTCGTTCTCGTCGCTCAATCCGGTGTAGTACGTCACGAACAACTTGCCGCCGTTCGCCACGAACTCCCGAACCCTGCGGCTCGTCTCTTCGGACAGCAAATACACGCACGGCAGCACGGCAATCTCGTAGGAATCCCAATCGGACCGCACCGGAACCACGTCGGCGGTGATGCCGTTGTCGGCAAGCGCGCGGAACCAATCCAACGGCTCGGTCCAATGATCGACCTGCTGGGTCGGGTTCGCGGTGTACTCGGTGGCCCACTGGGACTCGTAGTCGAACACGACGGCGACCTTGGACTTGACCGTCTTGGTGCCCATCAGACCCTCGTCGGACAGACGTCCCAGATCGGCGCCCAGCTCGCACACATCACGGAAGATCTGCGAATCCTCGCCCGCATGCGGCACCATCGAGGAGTGCCACTTCTCCGCGCCGGCCTTGGACTGTCGCCACTGGAAGTAGCAGATGGCGTCGGCGCCCATGGCGACCTGCGCGAGGGAGTCGCGCACGACCGAGCCCGGCTCCGCACGGTAGTTGATCGGACGCCAATTCACCGCGGAGGTGGAATGCTCCATCTGGAACCACGGTTCCTTGCGTGAAATGCCGTCCATCAGCGACGCGGCGTACGCAACCTCGTCGAAATGGTCCTCGCCCGGCGTGAAGTAGTGGTCGTTGGAGACGAAATCGACCTCCGCACCCCAGTCGTCATAGTCAAGCATCGAGCCGCCGGCGGACACCATGAAATTGGTGGTCAGCGGCAGACCCGGCGTGATGGACTCCAGCACGTCACGTTCGGCGATGTAGAGCTCCTTGAGCGCGTCGGAGCTGAACCGCTTGTAGTCGAGCAGCTTGCCCGGGTTCATGAAGTTGCCGTCACCGATGTAGCGAGGCGGGATGATCTCGGAGAAATCGTTCATGTGCTGGGCCCAGAACGCTGTTCCCCAGGCCTCGTTCACCGCGTCGATGGTCTTGTAGCGCTTCTTGCACCACTTCTGGAAGGCGCGCATGGCGTCGTCCGAGTAGTCGAAGCGGTTGTGGCAGCCGTATTCGTTGCTCACGTGCCAGGCCACCACGTATGGGTTGCCCTTATAGTGCTCGGCCATACGACGGCACAGGTTCAGCGCGTACTCGCGGAACACAGGGCTCGTCGGACGCCAATGCTCACGGGCGCCCGGCCACACGGTGTCGCCGCGCTCGTCCTTCCACAGCACCTCCGGATGGGCCTGGGTCAGCCACATCGGCGGGGAGGCGGTGGCGGAGGCGAGGTCTACAGCGATGCCCGCCTTGCCGAGCTTATCGATGGCACGGTCCAGCCAGTCGAAATCGTACTTGCCTTCCTCCGGCTCGATCTTCGCCCATGAGAAGATGCCGACTGATACAAGGTTGACGCCGGCCTTCTTCATCAGACGGATATCATCGTCCCAGACCTCCTCCGGCCATTGGTCGGGATTGTAATCACCGCCATACCAGAGACGGGATTCGGCGCCCTTCAGCGGCTGCGGCCAACTGTGCTTTCTGCGTTTACTCATGTTCCGCTCCATTACTTGTTCATTGTCTGACGCCCCCGGCCGAACCGTCGCATCGACGAAAAATCAACTGTGACATGCGAGCGGGCTGGTGCCATATCGCGCCAGCCCGCATCGCACACGGTGAGCGTCCCTCCATATCATATACATGTTCCGTATGGAGAGCCAGCCGCTAGGCGCACGTCAAGACCGTCAAACGAACGTGACGCATGCTGCAAGCGGACACTGGCCCTCCCGCGAGATCACTCCTTGATGGCGCCGGCGGCGAGGCCGGACTGCCAGTACTTCTGCAGGCACAGGAACGCGATGACCAGCGGGATGATCGTGATCAGCGAGCCCGTGATGACCAGGTTCTGGATGGCTTGGCCGCCCGCAGTGGACGCTTGGTCCTTCCGCTGGTTCAGACCGATGGTCAGCGGGAACCAGTCCGAGTCCTTCAACATGATCAGCGGCAGAAAGCAGTCGTTCCACGTGGCAACGATCGTGAACAGGGCCGCCAGCGCGATGCCCGGCACCGAGATCGAGCCGATGATCACCGCGGACACGGCCTTGCGGCCCGGGAAGCGGAACTTCGTCAAAGCGTAGCCGCCCATGATCGCCAGCAGGGTCGCGCCGCCCGCGCCCACCACCACGTAGATCAGCGTGTTGACCAGCCAGCGCGCGAAGATGCCGTCGTCATGGGTGAACACCGTCACGATGTTGTCCCACAGCGCGAACGTCTTGCCAAAGCCCAGGCCGAACGCGCCCGTGAAGTCCGATTGGGTCTTCGTCGCGTTGATGAGCATGGAGACGAACGGGAACAGGCAGCAGACCGCGAAGATCGGCACGATGAACACGAACACCAACGCGAACGGCCACATGAACTTCCAACCACGCCAATCCCGCTTGTGCTTATTCACACGAGCCAAAGGCGACACACTCACCGATGTCATGCCCCTCTCCTTCGAAGGACTCGAAGCGAAGCACACCGCACAGAACTTGCCACAACGCAACAGCTCATTGAACTTGTTCCGCGAAATGCACCCTCTATAAATGTTTGCGTTACCATAATATCAATATTGTTGGAATTGTCCACTTCAGGGTACGGCAAGTCATCAGGAAATAGTCTATACTGATGGTAACCAAAACATAAAAATGCCAAAAAACAAGCAGGAACCATGGATCATTCGCAACCCGCTTCCATGCAGGACGTGGCGAAAGCCGCCAGCGTGTCGCCCCAGACGGTCTCACGAGTCGCCAACGGAAGCAATGCCGTCCGGCCGGAAACACGGCAGCGTGTGGAAGCCGCCATGGCCAAGCTGGGTTACCGGCCCAACTATGCGGCCAGGGCGCTTAAGCACGGCAAGTTCAAGGATGTCGGCGTCGTGCTGTTCAACATGCTCACCTATGGCAACGCGCGTATCCTCGGCGGCATCGCCGACGCGGCGAACAGCAATGGTTACGCCATCACGATGCAGTCCTTCGGACGCAATCGGGAACGCACCCTGCATGCCGCCATCGAGCGTATGAAGCAGCTTCCCGTGGACGGTGTCATCGCCGTCATGGAGGAGCACGTGACGGACTTCTCGGAGTTCCGCCCGCCCAAGGAGCTGCCGGTCGTTATCATCTCCGAGGATCCCGCGAACTACTGCCCCACCATCGATGCCGACCAGTACGGCTGCTCAGCCGCCGTCGTGGACTATCTGCTCAGCAAGGGGCACAAGACCGTCTACCACATCGCCGGGCCGTCCTCATCGCGAGCCGCGGAAAGCCGCGCGCAGGGGTGGCACGACACGCTCGACCAACTGGGGCTGCGCATCCCTCCGACCTATATGGGCGACTGGGAGGCGGACAGCGGATATCAGGCCGGACTCGCGCTGGCTCACGACCCCGATTGCACCGCGATCTATGCGGCCAACGACCAGATGGCGTATGGCGCGATGCTCGGATTGCAGGCCGCCGGCAAACGCGTGCCGGAAGACGTCAGCATCGTCGGAGTGGACGATTCGCTGAGCGGGACGATTCCACGGCTGTCGCTGACCACCATGCGCATGAAATTCAACGACATCGGACGCGAGGCGTTCTTCATGACCAAGCGTCTGTGCGAGGGCCTTCGAGTGCCTTCGGGCGTGAAGACCGTGGTTCCCGCGGAGCTGGTGGAACGCGGGTCGGTGCGCGACCTGGAATCCTAGACGACGAATCTCAAGCGATAATGGCTTCGGTCTCGCCGGTGTCGAACGGGCGAGACCGAGGTCATTATCCGTTCAGCGTCGGCGATTCGTCAGAGGTTCGCCGGCTACATAACGCCTTACGTTCTCCAATGCGATACATCCGGTCGATGCCTTCCGCCGTGCGGGTCGGGTCACGACGCACTCCCAGCGTGTTCGCGCCCATGGCCTTGCATATGCTGGCGAAATGCGAGCCGATGCCCCCGGTGCCGACCACCAGCACCGTGGAGCCGCGCACGCTCAGCGCACGGCCGACATCGTGCCATCGCCGCTCCCCTTGTTGACGGGCATATATCGACATTGTAGGCGCACGGAATATTGCCGCGACGCCGGTGATAAAAATGACGATGCGCCGGCCCGTCTTTTCTAGGAGACGGGCCGGCGCATCAGACGGCCGGAGAACCGATGTTACCGGTTGGACTTACGCTTGGCTTCAAGCGTCACGACCGCACCCGCTACCATCGCGAGCGCAGCGAAGACAACGCCCATTGTGGAGGCGCCGGTCTTTGCGATCACGTCGCCGGGCTTCTTGCCGTCGCCGGGCTTGTTGCCTTCACCAGGCTTCTCACCTTCACCGCCGGGGGTCGTCGGCTTGGTCTTCAGCGCGTCGATCGCCGCAGACAGAGCCGCCTCGGCGGCATCGACATCATCCTGGCTCACCTTGTCGTCGTCATAGACCTTGAGCGCTGCGGCGAGCTTGTCATCAAGCACCTTGAGCGACTCGTCCGTATAGGCGGAACGGTCGATCGCCTGAGCCTTGGTGATCGTGGCGTGCAGCTTGTCCTTGTTGACTTCGGTCGGAGGCTTCTCGCCACCCTTCTTGGTGAACGTCAGCTCATACGTGACTGGGGACGTCACACCATCCGGGAAGCGGTATCCGTCGGCGGGCTCGGCGGTGACCGTGACGGTCACGTTCTCATCGCCCACGTTCACTACGGAACCAGCGGCCAACACCTTGCCGTCGACCTTGTACACGACTCCCTCGATGTCGGGGATGGTGTATGTATCGGCATCATCGTCCACTGTCGGCTTCTGCGGGGTGGCGACCTTGTCCTCCTCTACGGCCGTGGGCAGCAACTCGACATTCATTTCCGCCGCGGAGCCGAAGTTCGATCCGGAATAATCGGTCTTGATGACAAACTTGACGTACCGTCCGTTCTTGGGGGTCAGCTTGATACGCTGCGTGTAGGCGACGTTCTTCAACGTGCCCGAGGCCACAGGGGCTCCAAAATCGTTGGAATCGTCGGAGACATACACCTCGTAATCCTTGGCGGCACCGTTATTGTTGCCGTCGATACGGGCGAGGTAGTCGAAGTAGGCGACGTTCTCACGCGATTTGCCGAGATCGAGAGTCACCCAATGCGGGGCGGACGCGGTGGTCGGGCTGTACTGGGAGTGCCAGCTCGTCGACGAGTCGCCGTCGAGCGCCCTCGCCGCCTCTGCGCCGGAGTTCTGCGACGACTGGGCGTGCACGCTGATCTCATCCTGCGGGACATACACGCGGGAGGCCGGTGCAGTGGCGGAATCGGCCACGACCCAGCCGGCGTCGTCCTTGCCGAGCGCCTTCAGCGCCTGCTTCAGCGTCAGCTCGGCGGTCATGCCGTCGAATCTCGCGGTGGTGGCTTTGTCGCTTTCGCCGTATGTCGTCACGGTGATGGGCTCGTCCTTGGTGCCGTAGCCGAAGACGGCGAAGTCCCCGGTCAGCTCGGTGCCCGCCTTGACGAAGATCACGGAGCCTGGCGCGACGGTCACATCGTGCAGCTGCTCGATCGACGTCATGGGCTTGTCCTTCGTGAATCCATCTCCCGCGGTCTGCGCCGTCGGGTCGATGTAGTAGGCGCGGGCGCCGGTCTGAATCTCAGATTCGGTGTGGAACACCTCAAGACGGCTCAGACGCACCGGACCGCGGGAGGAGTTGACCACCAGACGGATGGCATCGATGTTCTGGGACGTGAAGCGAAGGTCGCGCTGCTGCCCGACCGTCGTCATAGTCGCCAGATTCGTCCATGTTCCATTGACTCGTCCCTGCAGGGTGGCGCTTTCGATCTGCTGGCCGGCATTGCGCACGTCCTCGGAGATCTTCACTGCATCCACGGCGACAGTGCTGCCCAGATCGATGGTGTACGTCGGCGTATTACCCACGGCCTTGTCGGAGGAGAGCTTCGAACCGTCGGTCAGCTTCGGGGCCGCTACCGCGGTGTCGTTCGCGGACGCGGCGACGGTCGCGCTCTTGCCCAGGGCAAGATCGGTGCCGTAGCGTCGGGCGAGCTCCTCGCCCAGCCCCTTAAGTCCCGCGGCATCCGCATCGGCGAGCTTGCCGGTATCGGACGGTGGGACGTTCAGCAGATACTGCGAGTTGCGTCCCGTGGACTGCTCGTAGTACTTCACGACTTCGGCTACGGACGCCGGCGATTGGCTGGCATGGTAGAACCATCCGGGCCGGTTCTTGGCGTCGACTTCGGCCGGATACCAGTGCAACTGGTTGGCGGCGCCGCTGCGGATCTCGGACAGCACGCTCGACATGGTGCCAAGCTTACCGTCGGGGGCCATCTGGCTAGGCTTGAGCGACACCTTGTCCACGCCATCGTTGTATGCCGCCTGCGGGCTCCACTCGGTCTGACGGGCCCAGCCGTCCTCGTTGCCCACCCATCGGGCATCGTATGCGGCGTTGGCCTGAATTGCCTGAGGCTGAAGCCGGCGGATCATCTCGTAGAACACGCCATAGTCGTAATGCTCAGTGCCTGCGGTGTTGCCTTGGGCACCGTCGAACCAGACCTCGGAGATGTCGCCGTACTCAGTCAGCAGCTCATAGAGCTGGTTGAGCATGTAGGCGCCGTAATCCGTGGCCTTGTACTTGAACGTGGGCAGTTTGCCGGAAGCCACCTTGCCGGCGCGGTCGTCGTTCTTTACCAGCGTGGGGATCGTGCGCTCGACGCGTGCAGAGTTGTTGCCCCAGACGCCCTTCCTCTCCATGTAGGAATCGGCCGGCGAATAGTAGATGCCGACCTTCAGGCCGTATTTCTTCGCCGAGGCGACAATCTTGCGGAACAGGTCCTTCTCCCCCGTGCGCTTGGCGACGGCGGTGTTTGCCCAGTCGTGCTCGGTGTTGTACCGCGAGTCGTACAGCTCGAAACCGTCATGGTGCTTGACCGTCACCATGATCATCTTGAAGCCACCGTCGGCGAAGGACTTCGCCCACTGGTCAGTGTCGAGGCCGGTCGGGTTGATGCGGGAGGGATCCTCGTTACCGTGACCCCACTCCTGGTTGTAGTACGTGTTGATGCCGTAATGGAGGAAACCGATCTGACCCCAGTCGATGTAGTCGGCCTGCCCTTCGGTCGGACGCAGCTTGGACAGCTTGGTCTTAAGCGCGGCCTCGCACTCGGCGGGCTCCACGTCGAAGGTATTCGCCTCCTTGATGCCCGACGTGTCGCAGCTGACCTGAGAGTAGACCAGCTTGAATTCGTTGGTGGTGAAGTTCGCGGAGGTTTTGGCCAGGCGGATCTCGCTCAGCGAGCCGACGAAGCCGCGGCTGAGCGCGGCGGAATGCACTTCGTTGCCGAAGCCGACCTTGCCCTTGATGCCCGAATTCAGGTAAGCCAGACCGGTGATGTCCTTGGTCTGGGCGTCGCCGCCATCCACGCGCATGACGAGCTTCGCGCCGGTGCCGGCCTCATTGGGCACGTACGCCACCGACACGACGTGCTCCGCACCCGTGGCGGCCGCGGACTCGATCTTGTGGTCGGTCCAATTATTGCCGGACTTGGTGGAGGCGCCGAACACGAGCTTGTTCGACTCGTAGCGCAGGAACAGGTTGCCGCCCGCGCCGAACAGGGTCTGGTTGTCGCCGGTCTGCGTCGGGGTGAAGCGCAGCTCCGCGACCAGCGGCGTGGTGAGGGCCTCGTTGTTACCGAGGGTGAAGTCCGTGGGCGTGAAATCGAATCCGGCCGTGCCGCCGCCCAGCGTGACGGCGGAGTTCGAGATGGACGGATTGGCTGAGCGCGACACCAGCGAGCCCAGCATCTGCTCGCCGCTCGCCGCGGTATATGAAGTGCCGCTGAACGTGCCGTTGAAATCGACATGCAGCAGCTGGGATGCGTCAAGAATCTCCCACGGGGCGTTCGAATCGGCGACACGCACGCGGAACACGTCACCGGCAAGACCGCGGCTCGCCGCGCCGGAAGCAGGGTTCACCTCGTAGCCGATCCCGAACTTGTTCTTGACGGAATCGCTGACGGCCGCGAGCTCACCGGCCGCGGAGGTGGCGGTCTCGCCGGCCACGCCATCCACCGACAACTGCAACGTCGAGGCAGCGCCGTCGGCTCCCGGCAGATATGTCAGCTGGATGATGTGCTTCACATTGTTGGAAGGCAGCGTCACGGACTTCTTGTAGTCATTCCATGTACTGCCGGAAGGGTTCGTGGAGAAGCCGTATTCGAGGTTGCTGCCGTTCGCCCGCACGAAGATGTTGCCCATGGCGGAGAACAATGTGGCGAGGTTGTTGGGCGTCTGCTTCGTACGGTATTCCATTTCGGCGCGGAATCCCTTGTTCGCCTTCCCGCTCGCGCTGAAGCTCGCGGTCGAGGTGAATGTCACGCCGTTGGTGCCGCCAGCGAGGGTGATGCCGCCGCCGTCAAGCTTGGTCGGTATGCTGCCGTGCTTGGTCACGGAGCCCCTCGCCACCTCGTCGCCACCTGTGGTGTAAGTGTCTGCAGCGAACGTGCCGCCGAACGACACATCGAGGTATTCCGTCGGATCCGCCGCCACCGCGACGTTCGGCAATGCCACGAACGCGAGCGCCGAGACCGCTATCAATGCGGTGAGTCTGCGCAGCCACGAACGCGAGCATCCTCTTGATGCTGTGTGTAGCATATTTCAATCCTCTATGATTTTGAACATTCTTGTACTTCTTGCCGGAATCTTTGCCTCGGAGGCACGACATCGTTCCGCCAAGTGTTCAGATTCCCGCAGACAGTCTATCAGATCAGGCTGATTTAAGGTACCCCCCGTTGTCTAATTGAAAGTGCAACACCCGTTAGATTGGAGATTGTCCAGATAACCAGTCCGAAGGGATGTCGCACCTATGGGATGAGCATGTTCGCGCCTGTCGGAAGAGGAACGCCAGGTCATCCGGATCGAGATCGGCAACGGCGCCGGCATCCGCGGGATCGGTCTGATGCTCGGCCGCAACGCCTCGACGGCCAGCAGGGAGATCAGACGCAACACGTGGTTCCCGTCCGACGAGAGCGAGTCCTACCGGCCGTACCGGCCGGAGCGGCTGAAGACGGGCCCGTGGACGGGCGGATACTACATCGCCGGCCCCGCGCAGCGCAAGGCCGACCGCCGGCAGGCCCCTCCACGGGGCTCCCGCGCGGCACATCCACGGCAGGGCGTTGACGAACGTGTGGCTGCCGCGCCGCCACGTTGCCGCGCCGGCGCGGCAACGGATGCGCGACCCTCATGAACCGGTCAAGCATGATGCCATACCTCGGCATACACATACGACAACTATCACGCAAAACTTAAATAGCGTAAACACACCCTAGATGCCATTGTAGGCCACTCAACTACGGTATACGTTTGCATTCTCCATTCCAGCCCCCGCGTTAGAATGACTTATAAATCGGTTTGTTTTAAGCAATACCCCAAGGGTGTGGCAGCACTCTTGGGGTATTTTCATCAGGCGGGAACCGCCAAACATGTTCGAATGGACAAACCCCGGCAACCGAAAGCACCCGGGATCCATCAGCATGAGGCAATTACACGCCGAACGGCACGGCATGTGCATAAGCTGTCTCGGGGGCAATGTCGATAGTGCCGTTATCCCATTCGACAGTACTCATACCGGCTCTGGCCGTCCTGAAAACATTCGGGTCACGCAACCGCTTGAACACGCCATCGTCCATATAGGGCGACATGTCAAGCACGCCGCAATGACCATCGGAAAAACGCAAAGCCACATGCGAGCCATCCAACGCCACAGCGTCAGTAACCCACACTTCATCGGGAACGCTCACAATAAACCTCGTTTCATAGGGCAAGCGGAGCAATCGGATAAACATTAGCATTTCGTGGGCTGCCGCGCCCGTAAAGAGCGCCGGCGGCCTCGGCGGATCAGTCCGCCGAAGAATCGGAATCAGGATCAAGCAGTTTACGCGGATTACGCACCTTGAGCGCGTCGCAAATACGTATCGCAACATCGAGACTCATTCCGCTCGACGGGCGCACGCCGGTCTCGAAGGCCGCTATACGCTGTCGTGTCACGCCGGTTTTCTCGGCCAACTCGCGTTGCGTCATTCCGCGTTTCGTTCTCAAATCCTTCAACCCCATGCCTCACTCCTTTCGATGGTGAGGCGATTGTAAGCCACTCAGACGGCCCGGGGCAATTCCATGCCGGACACCGCGCCACGTTGGCGACTCGACGACGGTTCGGCCCTGCGCGATGTGAGGGTGCAACGGTGTAACAGCCGCTATAAGGGTCATTTCAATCCACGCACCCCGTGAGGGGTGCGACTGCGAGAATGGACTTCGTATTCCAAGATACGGGCACTCCGACCACTCCTTAGCATCGATTGTACGGTACAATCCATCCGTATCTTCCCCGATACGCAATCGCTGAATCGACATGCCAGCAGATCATTCACTCTTGAGTTATCAAACAACAAGAAGAACACACACCGTCCCCAAAAACTATAATCTGCGGTACGAACGACTCAGTGCTTCATGAGAGCTCAGGGCTCACACCGCACAAGACAACTTGGCAGAACACAACGAGCATCGCGAACGGCTGCGCCGTGGACCGGCTCACCGCCAGCCAACTCAACAGCGACGCGATTCCGCCGAGCGTCAAGGCGGTGTGGCATGGGAATGAAGCACTCTGGGCACAGATTCGTAAGCAGGAATCTGGCTTTGCCGACTGTGTACAGCGTGAATAGCTCTTACTCTGATCACAGTGCTCCAATGCATTCGTCCGGCTAAATGATTATTTAGAGCAGCTTGTAGACGGTAAGTTTCAAGAGTTGTTTGGTGGTCTTAATTTCAACGCTACGCTCTCTGATGTTGCCGAAATAACGATGGGGCAATCACCAGCAGGAAGTTCGTATAACGAAGAAGGTGCTGGCATAATCTTCTATCAAGGAAGGGGTGAATTTGGATGGCGTTTCCCAAAGCGTCGTCTCTATACCACTGAGCCAAAACGTTTAGCCTGCGAGGGTGACGTCCTAATGAGCGTTCGTGCGCCTGTCGGGGACCTCAACGTTGCCTTTGAAAATTGCTGTATCGGACGTGGTCTGGCAGCTATCCATAGCGAAACCCCGTCATTTGCTCTGTACTTAATGCGATTCCTTAAGCCTCAACTTGAGGCTTACAACGGAGAGGGTACTGTATTCGGCTCAATCAACGGTAAGGCTCTCAAAAGCTTAGAAGTTGCGCTTCCATCTCATAACGAAGTGATGCAATTCGAGTCATTTGCGGCACCGATAGATGCACTAATTAGGAGTAATGAAAAACGAAACACGGAAATTAAATAACCTAAGGAATTATCTTCTTCCCAAACTCATGTCCGGCGAAATCGACGTTTCGAAGGTTGACCTCACGCAGCTAACAAATAATCATTTGCCGGTGCGTGGGCACAATGTTCCTAACTGTTATTGGAAGGAACCCCTATGGAAACCATCATTAATAGTGTTCTGTCGCAGATGCAGAACATGCTTGATCCGTCACAGCTCAAACATCTGGCCGAAGTACTCAGAGTCACGCTGCTGCCAACTCAGGAAACATCAGCGCCGCAGAATCTGCTGACGCTATTCCTCACGGCAAAAGAGGTCGAAGGCTGCTCGCCGAAAACCATCGCTTACTATGAGAGCACACTCCAGCACATGACCCAGGCCCTCGCCAAGCCCTGTACGCGGATAAACAGCGATGACTTGCGCGAGTACCTCAACAGATACGAGAACGAACGTCATGCGGGCAAGGTCACCATCGACAACATTCGGCGTATCATGTCAAGCTTCTTCGCGTGGCTTGAGGACGAGGATTATATCGTCAAAAGCCCTGTAAGGCGCATCCACCGTGTGAAGACCGCTGTAATGGCTAAGGAAGTCCTGAGCGACGAAAATCTGGAAACTCTGCGGGACCGATGCGGCACCTTGCGGGATCTTGCCATCGTGGACATTCTCGCATCCACGGGTATGCGAGTGGGTGAACTGGTCGGCTTGAACATAGCCGACGTGAATCTTCAGGAGCGGGAATGCTTGGTCACAGGCAAGGGAAACAAGCAGCGTCCCGTTTATTTCGACGCCAGAACGAAGCTTCATCTCACCGCATACCTGCAATCACGTAACGACAGCAATCCAGCGCTATTCGTTGCTTTGAATGGCGATGGTGACCGTATCAGCATCGGCGGCATCGAAAGCCGCCTCAGACAGCTCGGCAAAGATGCCGGCATTCATCGAGTTCATCCGCATAAGTTCCGTCGTACTCTGGCCACGCACGCCATCGACAAGGGAATGCCGATCGAGCAGGTGCAAAAACTGCTCGGGCATGCGAGAATAGACACGACTATGCACTACGCCATGGTCAACCAGAACAACGTGAAAGCTTCACACAGAAGGTATTTAGAATGACACGACTCGGGGATGTTTGCGCAATTCGCTACGGGAAAGATCATAAAAAACTTTCAGATGGCAGCATTCCCACTTATGGTTCTGGCGGAATCATGCGTTACGTAGATACAGCGATCTGCGAACAGCCTTCTGTGCTCATTCCTCGAAAAGGAACGCTTGGCAACCTCTTTTACACTGATGAACCTTTCTGGACCGTTGACACCCTTTTTTGGACAGACATCGATCAAACAAAAATCGTTCCAAAGTACCTGTACTATCAGCTCAAGCAAAAGGACCTAGCGAGTTACAACGTGGGCACTGCTGTCCCCAGTCTTACAGTTGAAGTCCTTAATGAAATCGACTTAGATGTACCTTCGATTGACAAACAAAGACGCATAGTCGAGGTTCTGAATTCTTTCGACTCAAAAATCGCCCTTAATAATCGGCTAAATGATTATTTGCTTGAGCTCGTATCATCAGTTTTTGCATATCGGTTTAGCAACAATGTCAATACGACTGAACTGAAAAATGTTCTTTCGATCTCAACAAAGGCATTAAAGCCGCAGGAGCATGCTGGCGAAATATGGGAACATTACAGCATTCCAGCATTTGACGAAAATCATAGACCTGTTTTTGAACCGGCGTCAGGAATCAAGAGCAACAAGTACCAAATCGACAGTGAGTGCATTCTTATCTCTAAGCTAAATCCATCCACCAAGCGAATCTGGATGCCATATTGCTCAAGTAATAACGCAGTGTGTTCAACAGAATTCATTGTGTATAGACCATATTTGAAGGAATATAAGAGCTTTTACTATGCGGCCATTGATTCGCCTAGGTTTACTGACTATCTGCTTGAGCACGTAAGTGGTTCCACGGGAAGTCGTCAGAGAGCTCAGTCCAAAGACACTCTTAACTACTTGATGCCAAATCCAGGTAAAGAAGAAATCAAGGATTTCTGCACTTTTGCTGATCCGATATATCGTCATATCCAGATAAATGAACAACAGACAGCAAAACTCGAACTGCTACGTGACGCACTCCTTCCCAAACTCATGTCTGGCGAAATTGACGTTTCGAAGGTTGATCTCACGCAGCTAACAAATAATCATTTAGCTGGTTGTTAAGCTCGATTTTCCTATCAAACAAACTAAGAACATTTGCAATAGCATTTTGTTCCGCCATCGAAGGAAGAGGCAATTTCATGGCACAAAGATTACTCTGGCTCAGCTTTGGCTGCGTAGATCCTGTTACGTAGGCAGAAATATCAGTCATATTAAGAAGATGTCTCAGAAAAACGAGATTACACTTTTCGGACTCAGCAATAACATGCGCATGATTATTCACTCTGAATTTTCCAGAAGCCGCATTCGCAATAGGATTCTTGCGACTCCTAAGATTTTCCCCATCTTCAGCAACCAGTAGGTAATCTCCCTCATAGGTGTAATCATCTAGATAATCGACAATACCTTGAGCTCCGTAATAAGGATAGGAACCTTTTCTGTCCTTTCTGTCCCTAGAAGATATCGGCTCTCTCTTGACATCTTCAAGCTCGATAACATCACCTAGACGCGTCAGCTGCTCACATGCCATAGCCGATGGCCTCCAGATTCTTCTTGATCTGCTCTTGCAGACGGTTGGATTCCTCGAAGCATTTGGCGATCTCGCCGGTCAGACGGGTCATCTTCTCCTCGAATGGCTCATCGTCTTCTTCCACTTCGGCGACACCGACGTAACGGCCTGGAGTCAGGATGTAATCCTGCGCCTTGATATCTTCCGTCGTGGCGATGGCGGAGAAGCCCCTCTCCGTTTCCAGAGTGCCGTCACGGAACGCGTCGAACGCAGTCGATACCTTGGCGATGTCCTCATCGGTAAACTCGCGGAGCCTGCGGGACACCATGGTTCCCATATCGCGCGCGTCGATGAACAACGTCTTGCCAGACTGCTTCTTGTTCTTGGTGATGATCCACAGGCTCACAGGTATGCCGGTGCTGTAGAAAAGCTTATCCGGCATCGCGATGATGCCTTCGACCAGATCGGCATCCACGATCTTGGCGCGGATCTCGCCCTCGTTGTTCGTCTGACTGGACAACGCGCCGTTCGCCAGAACCATGCCCATGCGGCCTAAACGGTTGAGGTGGTGGATCATGTGCTGGACCCACGCGAAGTTGGCATTGCCCTCCGGCGGGGTGCCGTACTGCCAGCGTACGTCGTTCTCGAGTTTCTTTCCTCCCCAGTCCTTCAGGTTGAAGGGCGGGTTAGCGAGGATGAAATCGAATTTCTCGGTCTTGTGCAGGTCCTCGAAGAATGTGTCGGCATTATGATCGCCCAGATCCGCGTCGATGCCGCGGATCGCGAGGTTCATGGTCGCCATTTTCCACGTGGTCGGATTGGACTCCTGGCCGTACACGGAGATGTCGTTAATGTTGCCCTGATGGCGTTTGACGAAGTCCGCGGACTGTACGAACATGCCGCCGCTGCCGCAGCACGGATCGTACACTCGCCCGTGGTAGGGTTCGATGACTTCGACCAGCGTCTTCACGACGCACGCGGGTGTGTAGAACTCGCCGGCGTTCTTGCCCTCCGCTTCGGCGAACTTGGCCAGGCAGTATTCGTAGGTGCGTCCGAGGATGTCGCGGCTATCGCCCTTTTCGGCCATCTTCACATTGGTGAACAGGTCCACGACTTCGCCCAGACGTCGCTTGTCGAGCTCCTGGCGTGCGAAGTTCTTCGGCAGGATGCCCTTGAGCTTGTTGTTCTCGGCTTCGATCTGGCGCATGGCCTCGTCGATGACCTTGCCGATCTCGGGCGTGTGCGCGGCCGCTGCGATGGTCTTCCAGCGGGCGCTCTCGGGAACGAAGAAGATGTTCTCGCTCGCGTATTCGTCGCGGTCCTCCTCGAAGCCCTCGCCCTCCTCAACGAGTTCCTGGTATTTCTGGTCGAACTTGTCGGAGATGTACTTCAGGAAGATGAGGCCGAGCACGACGTTCTTGTATTCGGAAGCGTCGATGTTGCCGCGCAGCTTGTCGGCGGCGCTCCAGATCTGTTCCTCGAAGCCGATCTCGGCGGTATTGTCCTTCTTCTTTGCCATGTCTTGTATTATCCTCCTGCTCGTCCTATTCGCTGATCTTGGTGTCGGCCCACAGCTCGCACTGTTCCATGACGGTCTTCATGGCGTCCTCGACGCCTTCGGGCGGATACTTGTATTTGCGCAGCAAACGTTTGATGGCACGCCGCATGCCGGCCCTGGCGCTTTCCTTCTTCTGCCAGTCGATCGTGGCGTTGCTCCGCATCGCATCGGTCAGCTCGCGGGCTATCGAGACGAGCTGGTCGTTGTCGTAGAAGTCCTTGACCGCCTGCGGCTGGGTGATTGCGTCGTAGAACGCCATCTCCTCGTCGCTCAAGCCGAGCTTCTGCGCGTCGTCGCGGTCCTTCATGATCTCCTTGGCCATGTTGACGAGCTCTTCGATGACCTGCGCGTTAGTGAGCATGCCGTTGAGATACGCGTTCAACGTGTTCTGGAGCATCTCGCTGAACTTCTGGGACTTGACCACGCTGGTGCGCCCGTACGCCCGCACTTTCTCCTTGATGAGGCGTTTCAGGCTCTCGATCGCGATGTTCTTCTCCTTCATGCCGGCGACCTCCTGGAGGAACGCCTCATCGAACAGGGAGATCTCCACGCTGTCCTTCTCGAACAGGTTGAGCACGCCGTCCGCATGCACGCTCTGCTGGAGGATCTCGCTCACCTGCTTGTTGAACTCCGTGTACGTCATGCCGCTGCCCCCGCCGGAGCCACGTCCGGTCAGGCGAAGGACCTGCACGCGCAATACGGATAGGTAAGCCGCCTCATGCGCGTCCTCTTCGCTTACCATGCTTTTGCACAGGCTCAGCGCCTGGTTCATGAGCTGGCATTGCTTGAGGAACGATTCCGTGTCTTCGTGCCGTTCCAGATCGAGCAGCCAGTCGGTTCCCTCCGCGATGGCGTCGGCAAGCGCCTCCCTGCTGTTCTGGAAGATGAGTTTGCGGTAGTTGAAGCCGTACATGAGATCACGGCACACGTCGAGCTTTTCGAGGAATTTCGGATAGGCGGTCTCGGCGATGTTCATGTCGCCGTAATTGTGCTGGTCACGGCTGGTATAGTCCTTCATCGCCCGCTTGAGCGCGCCTGCGATGCCAATGTAATCCACGACCAGACCGCCCTCCTTGCCCTTGCACACGCGGTTGACGCGGGCGATGGCCTGCATGAGGTTATGGCCCTTCATCGGCTTGAACACGTACATGGTGGACAGGCTGGGCACGTCGAAGCCGGTGAGCCACATGTCCACGACGATGGCGATCTTGAGGGAATCGGAATCGTCCTTGAACCTGCGTTCCATCTCCTTCTTGTGCGTGGTGCCGCCGCACACGTCGAACCATTCCTCCGGATCCTGGTTCGACATGGTCATCACCACGCCGACCTTGTCTTTCCATTCGGGGCGCAGCTCCATGATCCTGTAGTAGATCTTCATCGCAATCGGCCGGCTGTACGCCACGATCAGGGCCTTGCCGGCCAGGACGTCGGCGCGGTTGTTCTCGTAATGGTCCACGATGTCGCGGCACAATGCGTCGATGGTTTCAGGAGTGTCGAAGATGGCATCGAGGCCGCCGAGGTCATGCTTGGACTTCTCCACGCTCGCCTCGTCGGCCTGGTCCGCGAACTCCTTGTAGACCGCGTCGATGCGGCCCAGCGCGTTCTCGTCAAGATGGAGCGAGACCACACGGCTTTCGTAGTAGACCGGCTTGGTGGACTCGTCCTCGACGGACTGGGTCATGTCGTACACGTCAATGTAGTCGCCGAAGATCTCGCGGGTGTTGCGGTCATCCGTGGAGATCGGCGTTCCGGTGAAACCGATATAGGACGCGTTCGGCAGTGCCTTGCGCACGACACGGGCCGCGCCGACCGACACATGACCGTCCGCGTTGATCCGTTCGGTCAGGCCGTACTGGCCGCGGTGAGCCTCGTCCACCATCACCACAACGTTGCTCCGGTCGCACAACGGCTCGTCGCCGTCCGAGAACTTCTGCATGGTCGTGAAGATGATGCCGTTCGCCTCACGACCCTCAAGCAGTTCCTGAAGATTCCTGCGGCTCTCGGCCTGGACCGCCTTCTGGCGCAGGAACCTGGCGCAGCGGCTGAATTGTCCGAAAAGCTGGTCGTCGAGATCGTTGCGGTCGGTGATGACCACGATGGTCGGGCTTTCAAGATAACGCTGCAGCAGATGTGCGAAGAACACCATCGAAAGCGATTTTCCGCTTCCCTGGGTGTGCCAGAACACGCCGATCCTGCCATCCCCATTGACGGCCTCTTCCGCTCTGACGATGGCTTTCCGCACCGCGAAATACTGGTGGTATGCGGCGATGATCTTCACGACCTTCTCGGAGGAATCGTTGAAGCATACGAAGTTTTGGATGATGTCGAGCAGCCGTTCCTTCGGGAGCATGCCGTCAATCATGGTGCTCCATGCCGCGGCTTTCGTTCCGGAATAGTCGCCGTCCGCCGACTTCCAAGCCACGTAACGGTCCTCGTCGGATGTGATCGTGCCGACCCTGGTCTGGGTCATATCGCTCATCACGCAGAACACGTTGGGCACGAACATGCTCGGTATCTGCTTCATGTACTGGCGCAATTGCAGGTACGCGTGTGAAGCGTCCGTCTCCTCTCTCGACGGGGACTTCAGCTCGAACAACACCAACGGCATGCCGTTCACGAAAATGATGACATCGGGACGTTTCTCGGAATACTCCACGAACGTCCACTGGTTCACGACATGGAAATCGTTGTTCTCGGGATCGCCGAAATCAAGCAGCCGGACGATGTCATCACGCTCTTCCTTGCCGTCAAAGAAGTGCACTTCGACTCCTGATTGCAGGTAGTCATTGAATATCTCGTTGCGCTGCTCCAAGCTGCCGATCTCGACATTCTGAATCTTCCGGATGGCCTCCTCGACGGCTGCTTCCGGCAGATTTCTGTTGATTCGTCGCAACGCATCCGGGAGAATATCAGGAAGGAATACGTCGCGATACGAATCGTCGGTGCGGCGAACATCGGGCCCGTACAGGTGCTCATATCCAAGTTTTTCCGTCATATGATCGATGATCAGATTTTCGTACCATTCCTCGTTCAACGGATCCATGGACGTGAAGTTGTTCAGAGAACACTCCGAGACCGTATGAGATTCGGCTTTGGAAACAGCCATTGCTCACCCCACAAACATATGGATTCTCACGCAAACCACCTTTCGGTTAGTCTATCAACCAGCCTATCGTTTGGGTGTAATCAACATGGTTGCCGCAGATTTCTAGTGGCGGTTGCAACACCTGAAGTTTGAGTGGCCTTCCGCGGTCGCGTTGTTGGTTGTTGAGGTTATCACACGGCGTTGAGCCTGAAACCACGACACAAAACCTTCAGGCGTTGCAACCACCACTAGAATCCTCCTCACATCATGCCCAACTCCAAACGCGAAGTTAAAACATGTGATGAATTTGCGCGATAACCGGCATGACGGATGAAGACAATGCATCTTTAACCATGTGAGAGCGAAGAAACGCCATATTCAAAAACTGCATGCCGACCGCATTGAACAGTTGAATAAATACCTGACGCAACCTTTATAGCATAACGCGGAACAACAAAAGAGGTCCCGCCGTTGAACGGCAGGACCACTTCATGCATTCCACGCGCCCGTGCGTCACGCAGCCGGCACGGTCGGCTCACCACGGCATCACGCCTTGGCGACCTCCACGCCCAGCTCGGCACCTTCCTTCACCGCGAAGGAGGTGGCCAGCGTCTCATGGGCGATCAGATCGCGGAACCGCTCGACATCGGCCACATTGGCGGACGGCACGGTCAGCACCAGGGCGATGCGATCGGCGATGTCCAGGTCGGCGGCCTTGCGGGCGTCCTGCACGGCGCGAATCACGTCGCGGGCGTAGCCCTCGGCCTCCAGGTCGGCGGTCAGCACGGTATCGAGGATCACGAAACCGCCGGTGGGCAGAGCGGCCGACACGGAAGCGTCGACCTCGGCGGCGTTCTCCTCCTCCACGCGGTTGATTAGCTCGTATTCGCCAGCCTCCAGCGCAACCTCGCCGTTCGGCGTCTCGACGACCGGAGCACCGGTCGCGGCATCGACGTGCCAGGCACCGGTCTTGGACGCCTTGATGGCGAACTGGACCTGCTTGCCGAGGCGCGGGCCGGCGGCGCGGGCGTTGACCTTCAGCTCGTGCACGATCTTCAGCCCCTGCGAACCGGCATCCTCCATCGTGCAGAACTCAATATCCTTTATATTAAGCTCTGACTTGAGAATTTCGTCGTACGCCTTGACGGCGTCCACATCCTCGACCACGACGGTGAGCTTGGCGAGCGGCTGGCGCACACGGATCTGGGCGGCCTTGCGCAACGACAGAGTGCCGGAGACGATCTCACGCACCTTCTCCATCGCGTCCACCAGTGCCGGGTCGTCGACCAGCACACGGCCAAGCTCGGTCGCCTCACCGGTCTTCTCGTCCGAGACGTACGGCCAATCGGCCAGATGCACGGATTCACCGCCGGTCAGGCCACGCCACACGGATTCGGACTCCATCGGGGCGAGCGGCGCGAGAACGCGCATGAACACCTCAAGCACGGTGTACAGCGTGTTGAACGCGTTCGTGTCCTCCTTCCAGAAGCGGTCACGGGTGTTGCGGATGTACCAGTTGGTAAGCACGTCGATGAAGTCACTTGCCGCATCGCACGCGTCAGAAATCGCGAACTCGTCGAGCGACTTCTCTACACGCTCTACGAGCCTGCGGGTGCGGGCCAGCAGGTAACGGTCCATCTCGGGCAGACCCGCCACCTCGTCCGCGCGCAGCTGACGGGCGTCGAAGCCGGCCCCGCCATTGGCCGCGTTCGCATACAGCGTGAAGAAGTAGTAGGAGCTCCACACCGGCAGCATGACCTGGCGCACGGTGTCGCGGATGCCCTCAGCGGTAACAATGAGGTTGCCGCCGCGCAGGATTGGTGACGACATAAGGAACCAGCGCATGGCGTCGGAACCGTACTTGTCGAACACGCCGTTCACGTCCGGGTAGTTGCGCAGGTGCTTCGACATCTTCTGGCCGTCGGAACCGAGCACGATGCCGTGGCAGATCACGTTCTTGAACGCCGGGCGGTCGAACAGCGCGGTGGCCATCACGTGCAGCAGGTAGAACCAGCCGCGAGTCTGGCCGATGTATTCGACAATGTAATCGGCCGGGAAGTGCTGCTCGAACTTCTCCTTGTTCTCGAACGGGTAGTGGAACTGCGCGAACGACATCGAACCGGATTCGAACCAGCAGTCGAGCACGTCGCTGATACGGTGCATGTGGCTCTTGCCGGTCGGGTCGTCCGGGTTGACGCGCGTGAGGTTGTCGATCCACGGACGGTGCATGTTGACGTTGCCGTCCTTGTCGCGCGGGTAGTCGCCGAAGTCGGCCTTGAGCTCCTCCAACGAACCGTACACGTCGACGCGCGGGTACTTCGGGTCATCGCTCACCCACACCGGGATCGGCGAACCCCAGAAGCGGTTGCGGGAGATCGACCAGTCGCGCGCGTTGGCGAGCCACTTACCGAACTGACCATCCTTGACATTATCAGGAATCCAGTTGATCTGCTGGTTGAGCTCCAACAGGCGCGGCTTGATCTTCGTCACCGACACGAACCAGGAGCTCACAGGCTTGTAGATCAGCGGCGTGGCGCAACGCCAGCAATGCGGGTAGGAGTGCACATAGCTCTTCTCCTGGAACAGGATCGCGCGATGCTCGGCCGGGATCTCAGCCAGCGGGCCGTCTCCGTTGCGCAGGTTGCGCAGGATCGGCTTGTTCGCGTCGAACACGTACATGCCCTCGTAATCGGGGCACTGCGCGGTGAAGCGGCAGCCGGCGTCGAGCACGTCAGTGCTCTTGATGCCGTGCGCGTTCAGCGTGTTCATATCGTCCTCACCATAGGGAGCCTGGTGAACCAGGCCGGTACCCTCGACGGTGTCTACGTAGTCCGCGGTAAAGATTTGGTAGCCTTCGGGCCCCGGCACGTTGCCCTCAGACTCGGCTTTGTCGCCAGCGAAGTACGGGAACACCGGCCAGTAACGCCAACCGGCCATCTCGGAGCCCTTGAGCTCGCGCACGACCTCGTAATCCTCGCCGAGCTCCTTCTCGTACTTGGAGAGCAGGGGCTTGCCGAAGTAGAACTTCTTGCCGGCGTACTTGCCCTGCGTCGGGCGCACCTCGACATAGTCGATGTCAGCGCCGACGACGATTGCGAAGTTAGTGGGCACGGTCCACGGCGTGGTGGTCCAGAAGACCGCGTAGGCGTCCTCCTCGTCGCGCAGCTTCACGGCCACCGACACGGTGGTGTCCTGACGATCCTGATACACGTCGGCGTCCATGCGCAGCTCGTGCGCCGAAAGCGGCGTCTGATCCTTCGGGCAGTACGGCAGCACGCGGTAGCCCTGGTACGCCAGACCCTTCTCGTACAGCTGCTTGAACGCCCACATCACCGACTCCATGTACGGGATGTTCAGCGTCTTGTACCCGTGCTCGAAGTCGACCCAGCGGGCCTGACGATGCACGTAATCCTGCCATTCGTGCGTGTACTTCAGCACGGAGGCGCGGCAGGCGTCATTGAACTTGTCGATGCCCATCTTCTCGATCTGGTCGACCGAGTCGATGCCGAGCTCCTTCTGCGCCTCCAGCTCGGCGGGCAGACCGTGCGTGTCCCAGCCGAACACGCGGTTGACCTTGCGGCCCTTCATGGTCTGGTAGCGCGGGATCACGTCCTTCGCGTAACCGGTCAGCAGGTGGCCGTAGTGCGGCAGGCCGTTCGCGAACGGCGGGCCGTCGAAGAACACGAACTCGTTCTGGCTATGGTCGCCGGAAGGGTTGCGTTCAACGGACTTGTTGAAGGTGTCGTCCTTGTCCCAATACTTCAGGACGGTTTCCTCCATGTTGGGGAAACTCGGGTTCGGCGCGACGCTGGCGGTCTCGCCGCCCTCGTTCGCCTTGGGATACACGTGGGAATTGGTGGTTTCGCTCACCATTGCTCTCCTCGATGTCGCATTGCACTGGTCCTACGGGAGCTGGCTATAGCGAACCATTCACGGGAAGAACGGGGATTGAGACGGCCGTTCGCCACACCGGCGGCATATATGCGCCGGCGATGTCCTCGCGGCCGGAACCCTTGTTCCGCCCGGAACGGCCGTCATGGCCATTCCCGCCTACGAGGACGATGATCGGCGGCATGCCCTCAGGCTGCCGACCGCCACCGCGGTACCACCTCGCTTGTCGCTCGCATCCGGCCATCCTAAGACGGCGAAAACTCGCGACCGCTTGTGTTCGGCTGTGACGGGCCGATCCCGTCGGTTCTACTCAGCTTCGTGCCGTCGACGTTCGATCGACCGTCATGAAGCTTTTCTTCCGAAGACTCCCCGCTGATAACGGATCATCGCCTTGACTTCGGTGCATATCCTAGCACGGTGTGTGGCCGACGGAACCGGGGTGTCCGCGAACGCCGTCGGCTCGCGGCCAGGCAATCATGCGAGGCCCGAAATCCGACCATCATGCCGGATGTACGCCGACGCTCAATCGCGCACGATGCTGCCGACGATCCCCGAGACAATGGACATGATGAGAGAGCCGAGCACCGCCCACCAGAACCCGTGCACCAGCACGCCAACACCGAACAGACTGATTGCCAACCATGAGGCGAGCCGCATGAACAGCCAGTTGATGACCAGATACAGCAGCCCGAACGTGAGAATCGAAAACGGCAACGCGATCAGCTGCGTCACCGGCTTGATCGAGGCGTTGATCAGCGCCATGAACAGCGCGAACACTGCGATTCCCAAAATCGGAGGCTGCCCCACCGCGGTCATGCCGGGCAGAAGCACCACCATCACCGCGGCCGCAACCGTCAGCACCAGCCATCGCATCAGAAAATCCTTCATGGCGCCCATCTTATGCCATCCAAGCCGTCACCGATCGGTTGCGATGTGCCGGTTCGGTGCATTCATCATATGTCGGGCACGATCATCGAGAACGATTGCACTTAAGGGCACAATCGCCGCCTAAAGACCCAGACCACCCTCAGTCGGCTCCGCCGACAGCTCCCGCCAGCAGGAGCCAGCATGCAACTCCAATACGACGTCAGGGCGGAAATCGTCGATTACGTTCCGCGGATTCTTCGGCTACCATGCAAACAGGAGGACGACGATGACTACAAAGGAAACGGCGGCGGCGACCACGACGAAGCAGGCAGCCGCCCGGCAACGGGCGTTCGCGCAACTGGACGCGACCTTCCGCTCAGGAGTCACCCGGCCACTGCGCTGGCGAAAGGCGCAACTCGACGCGATGGCCCGAATGCTGAGGCAGAATGCCACCGTCATCGCCCGTGCGGTACGCGCCGACCTGGGCAAACCCGCCGCGGAGACCGCGCTGATGGAAATCGGGCTGGTGCTCGATGAGATTCGCTTCATCAAGCCACGCCTCGGCAGGTGGGCGGCGCGGCATCCCAAGCCGATGCATTACCTGCTGCAGCCCGCAGTCGGCTGGACAGTCGCCGAGCCGAAAGGCGTGGCGCTCATCATCTCGCCGTGGAACTATCCGGTGCTGCTCAGTTTCGAGCCTATGGCGGACGCGATCGCCGCAGGCAATTGCGTGTGCATGAAACCATCGGAGCTGTCTCCGCACACCAGCGGCGTGATGGTGGACCTCATCGCACGGTACATGGACCCGCAGGCGTTCCGCGTGGTTCAGGGAGGACCGCAGGAGACGACAAAGCTGCTGGAGCAGCCGTTCAATCACATCTTCTACACCGGCGGAGGAAAAGTCGGTTCGATAGTCATGGCCGCCGCCGCGAAGCATCTCACACCGGTCACTTTGGAGCTCGGAGGCAAGTCGCCGGTGTTCGTCGACCGTACCGCGAACCTCGAAGTCGCCGCGCGGCGCATCGCCTGGGGGCGGTTCATCAACGCCGGGCAGACCTGCGTGGCACCCGACTATGTGCTCGCAACGTCCGACGTCATCGAGCCGCTGGCAGGAAAGATCGCCAAGGCCGTCACGCGGTTCTTCGGCTCAGACCCGCAACATTCCGACAGTTTCGGACGCATCATCAACACCCGGCATTTCGACCGGCTGACTGCGCTGCTGCCCGATCCGAAGAACCCCGCCACCGGACGCACGGTATGCGGGGGCAATACCAGACGCGATGACCTCTACATCGCACCGACCGTGCTATTGGGCGTCAAACCCGATGCGCTGGTGATGCAGGAGGAGATATTCGGCCCGATTCTGCCCATTCTGGAAGTCGCCGACGCGAAGGCCGCAGTGGAATTCATCAACGCCCGGCCACGCCCGCTGTCGGCCTACGCGTTCACGGGCAGCAAGAGGGTACGGCGGATGTTCGAGCGCGAAGTCAGTTGCGGAGCACTGGGATTCAACCTGCCGCTTGGCCATCTGATCTCCAGTCGGCTGCCGTTCGGCGGCGTGGGAGCTTCGGGCATGGGCTCATATCACGGCAAGGCCGGGTTCCTGGAGTTCAGTCATGTCAAGACCGTGGTCGGCAAGTCCGCGGTGCCGGATACGCTTTCGTTGGTGTATCCGCCGTATGACGGCTTGAAGAAGATACTGATTTCGGCAGTCAGCCATACGCCGAGAGTGCGGTAGCGGGACACGGCGCACCTCCCGCTGGCGGGAGGTGACGTGCAGCGCCGGTGGGTGGTGACCACCCCCAGTCGGCTCAGCCGACAGCCCTTCGGCCCCTGCAATTATGGACGGGCTAAGCATGACTGTTCCGCTGGCTCATTGTCGTTCGCTCTTCGCCTACAAACAGCACCGCTGTTTGCTTGACGGCTCAGCCCGTCAACGGGGGCATAATGGAAAAGCCCCTCGCGATGAGGGGCTTTATCGATGAGTAGGACTTGTTACTTGGCTTCGTTGGTGGTGAGCATGGCCTTGGTGACCTGTTGGTAGAGATCCTCGTAGCCGCCGGGCGTGGAGGCGGGCAGCACGACGGTCTTGGTGTTGTTCGACTCGGACAGCGAGCGCATCACATCAAGGTACTGGTTGAACAGCACGACGTTGTTGACGTCGTTGATGTCCATGCCCACGGCCTGCAGGCTCTTGATCTGGTCGACGATGCCGTTTGCGATCTCACGACGGTAGTTGGCCTGGCCCTCACCCTGGAGTCGGGTCTTCTCGGCGTCCGCAGCGGCCTGCGTCTCGATCTGGATGCGCTGCGCCTCGGCACGCTGGCGGGTGGCCTCCTTCTCACGCTGCGCGGCGTTGATGGAGTCCATCGCGCTCTTGACCTGCGGGCTCGGGTCAATGGCGGTGATCAGCGTCTTGACGACGGTGAAGCCGAAGCGCGCCATCTCGGCGCCGACCGTCTTCTGCACGTCGAAGGCGACGTCGTCCTTGCGGGCGAAGGCGTCATCGAGGCTGAGCGCCGGGATCGCGGAACGCAGCGCGTCCTCCATGTAGCTCCTGAGCTGTCCGGCGGGATCGCGCAGCTCATAGTATGCGGTGGCGACGTTCTCAGGATTGACACGGAACTGCGTCGAAGCGACGACCGTGACGAACACGTTGTCGAGCGTCTTGGTTTCCAGCTGCACGTTCAGCTGGGAGACTCGCATGTTCGTCTTCGTCGAGATGCGGTCGACGAACGGGATCTTGGCGTGGATGCCGGCGAACTGGACCTTATTGTATTTGCCGAACCGTTCGATGATGTATGCCTGCTGTTGCGGCACGATGAAAATCGAGGCGCACAGCACGGCGAGGACGATGACGACGATGACGCCCGATATGATCAGAGCACCCGTCATTCCCACCAGAACACCCATCATTCCTCCTTGCCTGGTGTTGCCGCACCCTACTTTGGGTGCGATGTCTATTCCATCCTATCCGAAAACGACGGGCTTTCAGTGAAAGCTCACATAGAATTCAAGAGTTGTTCGCCGTGTGGCCCTTCTTCGTCTCACCGTACGGGACGGCGGCATGCCCACGTCTACTCCCCGTATGCGCCGGCTATGGCCCGGTCAAGGTCGGCCATCAGGTCTCCCGCGTCCTCAAGACCGATGGACAGACGAATCAGATCGTCGCTCACACCGGCGGCCTTGCGATACGATTCCGGCACCTCGCGGTGAGTGATGTTCGCGGGGTCGACGATCAGCGACCTTGCGTCGCCGATATTTGGCACATATGAGAACAGCTTCACGCCGTCGAGGATGCGACGCACACGGTCCGCGCCGCCTTCCACCTTGAACGAGAGGATCTGGCCGACGCCTCGGGGGAAGTATTTCCCGGCGAGCGCATGATACGGCGAGTCCGGCAACCCTGAATAATTCACCGACACGACATGCGGCGTGTGTTCGAGGTGCCCGGCGATGGCCGTCGCCGTTTCGACCTGGCGGGCGACCCGCTGCGGCAGCGTCTCCAGTCCGATCAGCTGCAGGTATGCGTTGAACGGGCTTTGCACGGCACCGAACGTGCGCAGGTATTTGACGCGGATGCGCCTGATGAACGCTTCGGAGCCAAACGCCCCGGAGAAGCTGCGCCGGTTGCCGTCGATGTCGGCGATGACCTGCTCAGGCCGCGTGAATTGCAGGAAACGGCCGTTCGCCCAGTCGAACCGTCCGGCGTCGACGATCACGCCGCCGATGGCGTTGCCATGCCCGGTGATGCCCTTGGTGGTCGAATGCACAACGATGTCGGCGCCGAATTCGATCGGGCGCAGCAGGTACGGCGTCGGCACGGTGTTGTCGAGAATCAGCGCCAGCCCGTGCCGGTGCGCCAGATCGGCCAGCGGACGGATATCGGTGATGGCGGTGTTCGGGTTGGCGACCGTCTCGGCGAAGATGGCACGGGTCGCGGGACCGATCAGAGACTCGATCTCATGCAGGTCGTTGATGTCCTTGACGAAATCAGCGTGGATGCCGAACTGCGGCAGGAAGTCGCCGAGCGCATCGACTGACGCCCCATACAGGTTCGTCGGCGCGATGATGCGGCCACCGCCCTCCCCCGCGCACATCAGCGCGTATGACACCGCGGCCATGCCCGACGACACCGCCACCGCGCCGACGCCACCCTCCAGGGCGGCAAGCCGGCGTTCGAGCGCATCGACGGTCGGATTGGCGACTCTGGAATACTCGAACCCGGATATCTCACCGGCGGCCAGATCACGGCCACGAGCGGCGTTCTCCAAATCGAAGGCGGCGGAGGCGTAGATGGGCACGCTGACCGCATTGTCGTTGCGGTTCGCATTATACCCGCCATGAACCGCAAGCGTGCTGAAATCAGTCATTTCCAAATCCCTTTCATCCGCATGACCGCCAAAACAACGAACACCGACCGCCATATTTCTTCAAGACACGACAGTGCGGGCGTCATCGCCATGAACGTCAACGCCCGCACGGCCCGCACCGCATGATAGGCACGGTACGCGACCCTATGCGGCCACTTCCGTCGTCAGCCGGTCGAGCACCTGACCGCTTACGCCGTCGATGCCCAGCGCCTCGAACGCCTTGTCGAAGCCCTGCCCCAGATCCTCGATCAGATCGGACACGTCCTCGATGCCCACCGACAGACGCACCAGCTCGTCGGTGATGCCCACCTTGAGACGCTCCTCGCGAGGCAGCTCGAAATGCGTCATGCGGCATGGCAGCTCGGCGAGGCTTTCCACCGCGCCCAGACTGACGGCGAGATGGAACACGTGCAGGTTGTCGAGCACGATGGACGGGTCAACCCCCGGCACCACTTCAAAGGACAGCACGCCGCCGAACCCCTTGAGTCCATTCTCGGCGAGCAGATGGTTGCGGTCGCCATACACGCCCGGGTAATGCACGGCCCGAACGAGCGGATGCGCCAGCAGGTATTCCGCCACGGCCTGCGCGTTGCGCTGCTGACACTCCATGCGCAGCGCTAACGTCTGGATGCCACGGCGCACGTCGTTGCATTCGGTCGGGGCGAGCACGCCGCCGAACCGGTTCTGCGCGAAGTAGATGCCATTGCCGACCTCATCGTCCAACACCACCACAAGGCCGGCGTTCACCTCGGAATGGCCTGCCAGGTATTTGGTGGCCGAATGGATGACGATATCCGCGCCCAAATCGAGCGGCTGCTGCAGGTACGGGGTGACGAACGTGTTGTCGACGATGGACAGCGCGCCGTATCGGTGCGCGATGGCCGAGATGCGGTTGACGTTGTTGATCTGCAGCAGCGGGTTGGTCAGCGTCTCGAAATATACGGCGCTGGCCGCGCGGCCGCCTCTGTCGCGCCCGCTGATCGCGGCGTCGAGCGCCTTGTAGTCGGCGGTGTCGACGCTGTCGAACTCCAGCCCACGCTCGGCGAAGTACTCGTTGAACAGCGAATACGTGCCGCCGTAGATGTTCTTGCCGACCACGATGCGGTCCCCGGGTTTGAAGATGGACAGCACCGCGTGAATCGCAGCGAGTCCGGACGCGAACGCGAAGCCGCGAGTCCCGTGCTCCAGCTGGGCGATCTGCTTTTCCAGAAAGTCGCGGGTCGGGTTGCCGCTGCGCGCATAATCCCAGCGGGGCATGGCGTTGACCGATTCGACAGTGTATGTGGATGAGTTGTAGATGGGCGGGTTGACGGCTCCGGTGTTGTTGTCGTTGACCGGCAATCCGTGGACCAGCTGAGTGTTGAACCTCGTCATGAGCACCCCCTGCGGTTTTTTGGCGGGTTTCCCGATGAACCTCGCGTGACCCTTATGAAGGTAGTCAGCGGCCGGCGGCCTCGCAACCCGGACGGCATACACATTATTTATAGGATGCTCAAAACCTTTGCAAACACTGGATTTTCACGACTTGCACGGCATCTTTGACGACCGGCAAGAGCCATTTGCGACACGCACGGAATGTTCTGGCGGCAACCAAGGCGCGACTAAGTGCGACATGGCTTCGCGCAGAAACCGACGCCACGACCCATCGGCCATCGTGATGTTCGTCACATCCGGGCCCTGCAGGGCATTTGGTCTCACCCCGGCAGCGGAACCGGGCGATATGCTGGAGTGACGCCGGCGGGATCCACGCGCCGGAGGGACCCAAGCAAAGGAGCTCGCCCATGACCACCGTAGCCATCGTCGGATGCACTCACGCGGGAACGTTCGCCGCCACATCCATCCTCAAGCAGCATCCCGACTGGACGGTCCACGTATTCGAACGCAACGACTCGCTGTCGTTCCTTTCCTGCGGCATCGCGCTGTGGGTCGGCGACCACGTGTCCGACCCGAAGCGCATGTTCTATTCGTCGCCGAAGGCCCTCGCCGAAGCCGGTGCCACGATGCACATGCGCCACGACGTGCTCGATGTGGATGTCGCCGGCAAGGTGTTGCGCGCCCGTGACATGAACACCGGGGAAGTCGGCGAATACCGATACGACAAACTGGTGATCACCACCGGTTCCGCGCCCGTGGTGCCGCCGATCGACGGGCTGGACGAGGCGCTCGAATCGGGACGCGTGCTGCTGTGCAAGAACTGGGACCATGCGATGGCGATCAAGGAGCGCGCGGGCAGCGCGAAATCGGCCGTCGTGATCGGCGCGGGGTACATCGGCGCGGAGATCGCCGAGCAGTTCAGCGAAATCGGCGTGAAGACCACGCTGGTGGATGCGCTGGACCGCGTGCTGGCGAACAATTTCGACGCGACCATCACCGATGACGTGGAGCAGGCGTTCGACGAGCATGGCGTGACCCTGGCGCTCGGCCAGAAGGTGACGGCGTTCCGGCCGGCGGCCGGCAGCGACGGGATCGAGGGCTCCGGCGTGACCGTGGTCACCGAGAAGGGCGAGTACACGGCCGATATGGCGATCCTGGGCGCCGGATTCCGCCCGAACACCGCGTTGTTCGCGGATCAGCTGCGTATGCTGAAGAACGGGGCGATCGTCATCGACGACTACATGCGCGCCTCATTGCCGGACAACACGGTGCTCGACGACGTGTTCGCGGCGGGCGACAGCGCCACGGTCCGATACAACCCGACCGGCGCGGACGATTACATCCCGCTCGCCACCAATGCGGTGCGGCAGGGGCTGCTCATCGGCGAGAACATCGTCGCCGCGACGAAGCGGTATCCCGGCACGCAGGCCACCAGCGCAGTGCAGTTGTACGATCTGGCGATGTCCGCCACGGGACTCACCGCCGGCGGCGCGAAACGCCGAGGCATCGCCGCGAAATCGACGACGATCACGCAGGATTACCGCCCCGATTTCATGCTCACCACCACGCCGGTGACGACCACGCTGGTGTGGAGCCCGGTCACCCGGCGCATCCTGGGTGCGCAGTTCCTGTCGAAGCATGACATCTCGCAGGCGGCGAACGTCGTGTCCGTGGCCATTCAGGCGGGGTTCACGATCGATCAGCTCGCCGGCGCCGACCTGTTCTTCCAGCCGAACTTCAGCCAGCCGATCAATTTCGTCGGAGCCGTGGCCATTCAGGCAGTGGCCGAAAGCTGACCCCAATCGTTGACTCGCGCTCAACGCGGATGCGAAAGCCCCGATCATTGGGAAACGGCCATTCCGGTTCTCGTATCCGCGGCTAATGCGAGCGCACGATTCGCATCAGCCGCGTGACCTGTTCGGCGGTGCGGGCCACGTTCGCACGGGCGTCGCGCAGCAGCTCATCGAGACTCGCGGCACCCGGCGCGGCACCGAAGACCGCATCGATGCCGCGCCCGTGCAGACACTCGATGCCGTCGCCGACGTGGCCGGCGATAGCAATCACCGGTTTGCCGTGCCGCTTCGCCACGGAGGCGACCCCGACCGGCGTCTTGCCGAACATGGTCTGCGCGTCAATCGAACCTTCGCCGGTGAACACGATGTCCGCCCATTGCGCGGCGGCATCCAGCCCGGACTGCTCGATCACCAAGTCGATACCCGGGCGAAAATCGGCGTGCAGCACGGCGAGCAGCGCCATGCCGATGCCGCCCGCCGCCCCTGCTCCGGGATGATCGGCGATGGGCGTGCGGGTACGGTGGTCAGGACGGGAACGGTGGCCAGGAGACGATGATTCAGCCACGGCCGCTTCGACTTTTCCGCCATCGCCATTCCGTTCGGCGGGCACCTGTTCAGCGAGCGCACGTTCGATGACCGACGAGACGTGCCGCAGGGCGCCGTCCAACAGCGTCACGTCTTCGCGACTCGCGCCCTTCTGCGGGCCGAACACCGCGCTGGCGCCCTCGGGGCCGGTCAGCGGATTGGTCACATCGCAGGCGGCGATGACATGCACGTCGCCAAGCCGTCTGTCCAGGCCGCTTAGGTCAACGCGCTCCACTTCGGCGAGCGCCGCCCCGCCCGGCCGCACGTCACGCCCGTCATGGTCAAGCAGCCGCACCCCCAACGCCTGCAGGAGACCGCAGCCCGCGTCGTTGGTGGCGCTGCCGCCGAGCCCGACGATGATCGTCTCGGCGCCGGCGTCGAGCGCGGCCCGGATCAGTTCGCCCGTGCCGTATGACGTCGTGGCCTTCGGGTCGCGTTCGGATGGGCGCAGCAGCGCCAGTCCGCTGGCGGCGGCGGTCTCCACGACCGCGGTGCGGCCGTCGCCGAGCAGCGCGAGCCCGGCCTGCACTGGGCGTCCGAGGGGATCGTGCGCGCTGGCCGTCAGCATTGTGCCGCCGGTGGCGTCGGCCAGCGCCCGCGCGGTTCCCTCTCCCCCGTCAGCCATGGGCAGGCATCGTATTTCGGCGTCGGGGTCGCCGCGGCGGATGCCTTCGGCCATGGCCCGTGCCGCCTCGGCGGCGGTCAGGCTCTCCTTGAAGGAATCAGGCGCACATAGGTATCGCATCGCCGGATCACGCCTGCTATTCGGTGCGCAGCGCGGTGGCCGGGTCCTGCTTGGCGGCCTTGCGCGACGGAATCAGGCCGCCGATAAGGGTGAGCACCATGCTGAGCACCACCAGGATCACCGCTCCGGCCACCGGCAGCGCGGCGTTCACGTCGTTGGTGCCGATGAAATGGTGCAGCACCTGGTTGCCCGGTATGAGCAGCAGCAGCGTCACGCCTATGCCGATCAGGCCGGCGCACAGGCCGATGAGTCCGGTCTCCGCGTTGAACACCTGCGACACATTGCGCTTCGAGGCGCCCATCGCGCGCAGGATGCCGATCTCCTTGGTGCGTTCCAGCACCGAGATGTACGTGATGATGCCGATCATGATCGACGACACCACCAGCGACACGGACACGAACGCGATCAGCACATAGGAGATCACGTTGATGATCGTCGTCACCGAGCTCATCATCAGGCCGACGTAATCGGTGTAGACGATCTTGTCGGCCTTGGGCACGGTCTTGTTGTAGTCGGTGATGGCCTTGGACACGTGGTCCTTGTCCTCGAAGCTGTCGGTGTAGATGTTGATCGTCGAGGGCGCGTCCCGGCTCACCACGCCGAACGCGGCGAGGTTGTCGTCATACGTGCCGGTCGAGACGTACTGGTCGTAGATCTTGACCAGCACGTCCTGCGAGGCGGTGGCGATGTACTGGTCGAAGCTGTCGGCGAGCTGCTGCTCGCTCATCGCCGCCATCCGCTGCCCGCCCGCGGCTGACTGCCCGGCCTGCCCGGGCTGAGCCGACTGCGCTGACTGCGACTGCATCACGGCCTTGGCCATGTTCGCCTTGTCGCTCACGCCGAGCGAGGCCACATAGGTCTTGGCATCAGCGGCCTTCGCCGCGTCGTCCAACGGCGAGAACGCCAGGCCGTTGAGCACGTCGCGGGTCTTGTCCTTCTCCTGGTCGGTGACGATGGCGCTGGAGTTCGCATGGTCGATCAGCTCGTCGGTCAGTGCGCGGGTGTAGCCGATTCCGGTGGCCAGCGGCGTGGCGGAGGCGTCCTTGATCGGCTTGACCACGCCCACGATCTTCAGCTGCTCCGCCGAGTCGAAGCGCTCTGCGATGGCGTCCGCGTCGTCGCCGATGTACGTGTAGTCGCCGTTCGCGTCCTTCACGTACTGGTCTGCGGCGGGTATCATGGCCAGCTTCTGCCCCATCGCCGTCGCGTAGTCGATCTTGCCGGTGGGTGTCTTGACCGTCTCGCCGTCGTTGAGCTTGTTCATCATGTCGGTGTAGTCGCTGGCCTTGAGCAGGCCCAGCTCATACAGCGTGGTGAGCGGTACCTTGTTGTCGTCGTCAAGCACGAGCACGACCTGGTCCTTGCCGGTCGGCCATGCGCCCTTGACCACGCAGTAGTTGTCGGTGATGACCTTGCTGATGAGCTGATCGTCCTTCGCCCCCGGCATGATTTCATGGAACGAGTCGGGCGACGCGCTCGTGTCGGTCTTGCCGGTCAGCACCGTCATCTGCATGCTCGTCATGTCGGACATGCTCGACGACTGGCCCATCGAGCTCATCCGCGCAGCGTTCGATGTCGAATCGGACTTGGCACCGATGGTGACGCCGTTCGCGGTGACCAGCGTGCCGTCGGGATCGTGGCTGAACACGGAGAACTTCACGTCGTACGTGTATTGGATGCCGGTTTCGCCGACATATTGGCGAACCTCGCTGTTGGGGTCGTCCAGATACTTCTTGAAATCGGCGAGGTTGTTCTTCGTGATGCTGCTCGTCAGGCTGGAGGCCTGCTTGATGCTGCGGTCGTCCGGGTAGATGCCGTCGTTCTTCGCCGATTTGCCTCCGGTCTCCTTGCCGCCCGCCTGGGCGCCCATGATGCTGGTCATGTCGAAGGTCTGCGAGTCGATGGTGATCGGATAGGCGGTCATCGTGTCGCGCTGGATGCTGTCGATGTACGCGTTAACGCCGGTGGAAACCGACAGGATCAGGGCGATGCCGATGATGCCGATAGACCCGGCAAACGAGGTGAGCAGCGTACGGCCCTTCTTGGTCCTCAGATTGTTGAAGCTCAGCGCGATGGACGTGGCGAGCGACATCGAGGCCTTGCCCAGCCTCTTGTGTACGGGTGCCTCGGACGCGCCCTCCTCGACCTCGTACGGGTCGGAATCGCTGCGGATCACGCCGTCGCGCAGCTGGACGGTTCTGGTGGCGTACTGCTCGGCGAGCTCGGGATTATGTGTGACCATGACCACCAGACGGTCCTTCGCCACCTCCTTGAGCAGGTTCATGATCTGCACGGACGTGTCGGAGTCGAGCGCTCCGGTCGGCTCGTCGGCCAGCACGATGTCCGGGTCGTTGACCAGGGCGCGGGCGATGGCGACGCGCTGCATCTGCCCGCCGGACAGCTGGTTCGGCTTCTTGTTGATGTGGTCGCCCAGCCCGACCTGTTCGAGGGCCTTGCGGGCACGCTCCCGCCGTTCGGTACGGGATACGCCGGAGATCGTCAGCGCGAGCTCCACGTTCGACAGAATCGTCTGGTGCGGAATCAGGTTGTAGCTTTGGAACACGAAGCCGATCGTGTGGTTGCGGTACGAATTCCAGTCACGGTCCTTGTACCGTTTGGTGGAGACCCCGTTGATGATCAGGTCGCCGCTGTCGTACCGGTCCAGGCCGCCGATGATGTTGAGCAGCGTGGTCTTGCCGGAACCCGACGGGCCCAATATCGCCACGAATTCGCTGTCGCGCAGGTTCAGGCTGACGTCATCCAACGCCTTCTGCACAAAATCGCCGGTCTTGTATTGCTTGGAAATCGACTTGATCTGCAGCACGATGCTCCCCTTATTACCCATGGGTGGTTCGTCGTATGTCTCCATGATTTGCGATATGACACCACTGTATCCGACCCGTTCCCCCAGCGCCTCGTGATTCACCGCAAGCATGGGGAATAAAACCGACAACAAACGACTTTGCGTCGCTTTGACATGACGGAACCGTGACGGCCCTCGCGCGTCAAGTGTGTGTATCAAGCATGCTTTGCGTTTTTTTAGCGCCCCCCTCAGCAGTTTTCCCATACAGTCGAAACCATGACAGGACTCACTACATCTGAAGTCGAAGAACGCCGCGCGCGAGGCGAGGGCGAAACCGGGGCGCGAAGCGTCACCAAATCGACAGGCGCGATACTGCGCGAGAACATCTGCACGCTGTTCAACGCACTGAACTTCGCTATAGCGATACTGCTGTTCGCGGTCGGCGCGTACTCCAACATGCTGTTCATCGCGATCATCATCCTCAACATCGTCATCGGCATCGCGCAGGAATTCAAGGCGAAGAAACTCGTCGACGAGCTGACGATCCTCAACCAGCCGCACGCGGTGGTGCTGCGCGACGGCAAGGAGACGACCATCGAGGCCGGCGACATCGTCAAGGACGATGTCATGGTGCTGGATTCCGGCAAGCAGATCTGCAACGACGCCGTGGTCATCGACGGCCGTCTGGAAGTCAACGAATCGCTGCTGACCGGCGAAAGCGACTCCATCGACAAGACCGCCGGCAGCGAGCTGTATTCCGGCAGCTCGGTGATTTCCGGCCGCGCGTACGCCCGTGTGACGCACGTCGGCGACGAGAACTACACGAATTCGCTGATCAACGAGGTGCGCCAGGAGAAGCGCGTGCACTCCGAGCTGCTGGATTCGATGCGCAAGGTCACCCGGTTCACCAGCTTCCTGATCATCCCGCTGGGCGTGCTGCTGTTCGTCGAGGCGATGTTCCTGCGGCGCTCCGGCACGTACGACGCCGTGGTGTCGTCCGCCGCGGCGCTGCTCGGCATGCTGCCGAAGGGACTGGTGCTGCTGATCTCCGTGTCGCTGGCCACCGGCGTGATCCGCCTCGCGAAGGCCAAGATCCTCGTGCAGAACATCTATTCGCTGGAGACGCTGGCGCATGTGGACGTGCTGTGCCTCGACAAGACCGGCACGCTGACGGACGGCAACATGAGCGTGGACCGGATCGTGCCGCTCGGCGAGCGCGGTGCCGCCGAGGATTCCGACGCGCTGCTGCGCGCCTACCTGGACGCCAGCGAGGACAACAACGTGACCATCGCGGCGCTGCGCGCCCATTTCGGTGCCGACGACTCCACCGCCGATGCCGGGCAGCCCGCGGCGCCCGCCAGTGACGGCCGTTTCGCCGCGCAGGCCATCATCCCGTTCTCATCGAAGCGCAAATGGGGCGCCATCACGATGCGCGCAGCGGCTGGTGCGGCAGACGCGCCTCGCCACGCGCAGGAGGGCGAGTCGGCCGCGACGGCGACCGGAACCGTGTTCCTGGGCGCCCCGGAGCGCATCCTTGGCGCGAACCTGCCCGATGAGGCGGCCGCGCTGATGGGTCAGGGACTGCGTCTGATCGCCGTCGGATACCTGCCCGGCGCGTGGACGGACGAGGAGCGTCTGCCGGATGCGCTGCAGCCGATGTTCCTGATCGCGCTGCGCGACAACATCCGCCCGCGGGCCAAGGAGACGCTGGCGTACTTCCGCGACCAGGGCGTCGACGTGAAGGTCATCTCCGGCGACCATCCCGACACCGTCGCCGCCGTCGCCCGGCAGGCCGGCCTGGAGCGTTGGCGTGACGTCATCGACATGACCTCGGTGCCGGCGGACGCCCCGGATTCCACGTTCGACGACGTCGCCGGCCGATACACGGTGTTCTCTCGCGTCACCCCCAAGCAGAAGCGCCAGCTGGTGCAGGCGATGCAGCGGGCCGGGCATCAGGTCGCGATGACCGGCGACGGCGTGAATGACCTGCTCGCCCTGCGCGAGGCCGACTGCTCGATCGCCATCGCCTCCGGGTCGGACGCCGCGCGCCAGATCTCGCAGGTCGTGCTGCTCGACTCCGATTTCACCTACCTGCCGCAGGTGGTGCTGGAGGGCCGCAAGGTCGTCAACAACGTGACCCGCACGGCCGCCGTGTTCTTCATCAAGACGATCTACTCGGTGCTGGTGTCGTTCTTCTGCCTGGCTTTGAACGTCCCGTTCCCGTTCATTCCGATCCAGATCACGCTTGTCGATGCCTGCATCGAGGCGTGGCCGTCGTTCCTGACGATATTCGAATCGGACACGCGACGCATCCGCGGCCGGTTCCTGCCCACTGCGCTCGGCAAGGCGGCGCCGTTCGCGATCGTCGTCACCGGCATGATCATCGCATTCAGCCTCATCGCTCCGTTCGGCGAGACGCAGAACCGCACGGTCATGTTCGCGCTGCTGGTCGCCGCGTCGATGGTCGCCGTGATCAAGAGCTGCGTGCCGTTCACGAAGATCCGCGTGTTCGTCTGCGTGACGATGGTGCTGGGTGCCCCGTTCGCGCTGCTCATCCTGCCGCACCTGTTCGAAGTGGTTGCGATGACCGGCCCGATGTGGGCATGGTTCGCGGTGGCGTTCGTGGTGATGATGGCCGTCACCGCCGCGATCATCGCGGCGCAGCGGGCATGGCTGCGGTCACGGCGCTGACCGGCGAGCGATTCCCCGTGATGCCGGCCGGCGTCCGGCCCGGAGCGATTCGGACATTCATGTTCGATGCGTTCCGGGCCGGGCACATGTGTTTTCCCTGACTGCGCGGTCACGGCAGAGAGCTGTTACAGTGAAGCCATGCAGATGATACGACACGCCGATATGAGCGATCTGGATGCGCTGGCAGCGCTCGAATCCGAATGCTTTCCGCCGGCGGAGGCGGCGAGCCGCGACGCCATCGCCGACCGGTTGCGCACATACGCCGACCATTTCTGGCTGCTGTTCGACGACGACCGGCTGACGGCGGCCATCAACGGCATGGTCACCGACGAGCCGGATCTGGTCGATGCCATGTATGCGGACACGTCCATGCATGACGAGCGCGGCGCGTGGCAGATGCTGTTCAGCGTGTGCACCGACCCCGGGAGCCGACGGGAGAGGCGGGCGAGCCGCCTCATGCGCTCCGTCATCGAAGACGCGCGCGATGCCGGGCGAGACGGCCTGGTGCTGACGTGCAAGGAACCCCTGATCGGCTTCTATGAGCGTTTCGGGTACCGGGACGAGGGCGTCTGCGGTTCCCGTCACGGCGGCGCGGCTTGGCATCAGATGCGTCTGGACTTTCGGCGGGAGCGGCAGCAGTCGTGTTGTCCACAGGGACGATAGACAGTATGCGGTTTCATTGTTTTTCCGTGAATCCCCGCAGGAGCTGTGTCGCCGAACGGCCGCAGCGGCGGTCTGGCAGCAGCAGCCGAGATCGGCCGCCCCCCCCGAGTCTCGCGAGGTATGCATGCAATCGAACATATCCGATACCGCCGTAGCGCAGTCGAATTCCATGTCGAAGCGTGATCTGGTCCCGATCATCGTGATGATGGTCGGCAGCTTCACCGCCATCCTCAATCAGACGCTGATGACCTCGGCGCTGCCCCATCTGATGCACGATTTCGACATCACCAGCAACACTGCGCAATGGCTGAGCACCGTGTTCATGCTGACGAACGGTACCATGATCCCCATCAGCGCGTTCCTCGTCCAGAAGTTCACCACACGGCAGCTGTTCTTCTACGCGGTCGGCATGTTCCTGTTCGGCACGCTCGTGTGCACGGCGGCGCCCGGTTTCGGCGTCCTGCGCTGCGCCTCGATGGCGGCGCGACGGTCCTCAAGCAGTGCGACGATGTCGTCGATATGCTCCGGTTCGTCGGCCTCGAACGCGAAGAACCGCTTGAGGTCCTCGATGGACATGCCCGCGTGCTTGAAACAGCAGATCGTCCTCATGCGGTTGATATGACACTGGAGGTATATGCGCTGCCCGGCCGGCGTCCGGCCAACGTTGGTGAGCAGCCCCGCATCCTCGTAATACCGCAGCGTCGACGGCTCCATATGGAACATGTCGGCGACCTCGCGGATTGTGTATCGTTCCATGCTCGACATTGTAGCCGCGAGGATGACACGCCGGACGCCCTTGCGCTCAAGCCAACTTGAAGCGTGACAATGGAGACATCGGACCGATCGACGACACCTGGAGGCACCCATGTTCGAACCCACCGGCACCTACGCGCCCGCCACGACGCGCTACGACACCATGCTGTACAAGCGCTGCGGCGCCAGCGGCCTGAAGCTCCCGGCCATATCGCTGGGCTTCTGGCGCAACTTCGGCGACATCACGCCCTACGACCAGATGAAGGCCCTGGTGCTCACCGCATTCGACCACGGCATCACGCACTTCGACCTGGCCAACAACTACGGCCCCGAACCCGGCGCCGCGGAGAAGAACGCGGGACGGCTGATCCGGCAATACCTCGCCGCCCACCGCGACGAACTGGTCATCAGCACCAAGGCCGGCTACGAGATGTGGTCGGGCCCGTACGGCGATTGGGGCAGCCGCAAATACCTGCTCGCCTCACTCGACCAGAGCCTGGAACGCCTGGGACTCGACTACGTCGACATCTTCTACCATCACCGTCCGGACCCCGAGACTCCTTTGGAGGAAACGATGGGCGCGCTCGCCCAGGCCGTCGCCAGCGGCAAGGCGCTCTATGTGGGCCTGTCGAACTACGACGGGCCACAGCTGGAGCGGGCGGCGACGATCCTCGATGAACTGCACGTGCCGTTCATCATCAACCAGAACAAATACAACATCTTCGACCGCACCGTCGAGCGCAACGGGCTCAAGGACACCGCCAAGCACCTGGGCAAGGGTCTCATCACGTTCTGCCCGCTCGCGCAGGGTCTGCTGACCGACCGGTATCTCAACGGCATCCCCGCGGATTCGCGCGTGGCGCACGATCCGCGCTTCCTGCACGCCGACGACGTGACGCGCGTCCACGGCCAGATCATGGCCCTGAACGAGATCGCCAAGCAGCGCGGGCAGACGCTCGCCGAGATGTCGCTCGCCTGGCTGCTGCACGACGACGCCGTGACCAGCGTGCTCGCCGGCGCATCCAAGCCGCAGCAAATCATCGACAACATCGGGGCGCTGAAGAACACGGACTTCAGCGACGAGGAGCTGAAAGCCATCGACGAGATCTCCATGCAGTGACGAATACCGCTGGAAGTCGCATCCGGAAACGGCTCCCAGCGTACCGGAAGGAAACGTACCGGCATATATTCATGCCAATCACAGCACAGCTTCCAGGATGGTGGAGTGATATGGAGGTTGTCGGCAAGAGCCGGCGAGGTCACTCAAGGTAACCCCACAATTGTCCCCCTCTCTCTTCTCCTTCTCACCCGGCCCTTTTGGGCCGGGTTTCCTTTTCTTCGGAGCCTGCGACACCGGAAAGCCGACGACGGCGAATCGTATCGCAATGGTGATGTACAGTAGTGAGTTCGCCACGACCATTACGAGGCGGCTTCATGCCGCCGGGAGGAGACACCGATGCTGCCCGACGGGACACTGCCCGACGATTATGTCGTACTGGATCTGGAAACCACCGGTGTCAGCTGGTATCGGGACACCATCATCGAGTTCGGAGCGGTGAAGGTCGTCGACCGCAAGCCCGTCGACACCTATCAGCAGTTGGTCAATCCGATGCGCAACCTCAATCCGTTCATCACGCAGCTGACCGGCATCACGCCGGACATGCTCGAACCGGCACCGACGCTGGACACCGTGCTGCCCGACTTCCTGCGCTGGTGCGGCGACGACGCGATGATCGGGCACAACATCATGCAGTTCGACATCAAGTTCATCGACCTGGCGGCGCAGCGCATCCTGCACCATGCGGTGCCGAACCGCATCATCGATACGTTGCAGATGAGCCGGAGCATGTACCCGCAGTACAACCGACACCGGCTGGTCGACCTGATCCAGCGTTTCGACATCGCCGACGTCGAGGAGCACCGCGCGCTGTCGGACGCCGAGCAGACACAGATGTGCTTCGAATACATGCGCGACGAGCAGCGTCGCAGAGACTGCTGAGAGCGGAGAGAGCTGACTGATGGCATTGGGCGTTGGCGCGCGGTCTCTGACGCCGCCCGCCAACGCTCAATGCCATCGGCGCAGTTTTCCGCTTCCGTCAGCGTTGATTCAGGGGGATGTAGGCGCGCTCCACCTCGCCGGTGTACACCTGACGCGGACGACCGATCTTCGTGTTCGGGTCGGCGAGCATCTCGCGGTACTGGGCGATCCATCCGGGGATGCGGCCAAGCGCGAACAGCGTGGTGAACATCGCCGGATCGAAACCGATCGCGCGGTATATCAGGCCGGTGTAGAAGTCGACATTCGGATACAAGTGACGTGACACGAAATACTCGTCGTTGAGCGCGATGTCCTCAAGCTCGACCGCGACGTCGAACAGGGCGCGCTCGTCGGCGGGAAGCTTGCGGGTGTCCTCACGCGCGATGATCTTCTCCAGATACAGGCGCGCGATCGCGGCACGCGGATCATACGACTTGTACACGCGATGCCCCAGGCCTGAGATGCGATGCCCCTCGGCCTTCGCGTCCTCCACGAACTGGCGGACGGACTTGCCGGAGTCGCGGATCGCCTTCAACTGACGCAACACGGCCTCGTTCGCGCCGCCATGCAACGGCCCGGACAGCGCGTTGATGCCGGCGGAGATCGCCGCATACAGGTTCGCGTGGGCGGAGCCGGCGATGCGGACCACCGACGTGGAGCAATTCTGCTCATGGTCGGCATGGATGATGAGCAGACGGCCGAGCGCGTGCACGTACAGCGGGTCGGAATCGAACCGCTCGTATGGCACGGCGAAGCACATGCGCAGGAAATCGTCGACGTAGCCGCGGGCGAGGTCCGGGTAGAGCATCGGCTCATCGCGGCGGCGCCGGAAAATGTAGCTGACCACCGTGCGCGCCTTCGCCATGATGATCTTCGCGGCCTCATCCAGCTGGTCGGAGTCGGTGATGTCGGTGGTGTCGGGGTAGAACGCCGCAAGCGCGTTCACCGCCGCAGCGAGCACGCTCATCGGATGGGCGGCACGGGGGAACGAGCCCATGAACGTGCGGAAATCCTCGCCCACCATGGTCTTGTGGTTGATGTCGCTGCAAAACCGGTCGTATTCCGCCTGCGTCGGCAGGTCGCCGTGTCGCAGCAGCCACGCGACCTCAAGGAAATCGGAATGCTCGCACAGCTGCTCGATGGGGTAGCCCCGGTAGCGCAGGATCGACCGATTGCCGTCTATGAACGTGATCTTCGATTCGCACTGCGCCGTGGTCAGGAAGCCGGGATCAAGCGTGACCCAGCCGTCGTTGCGCAGCTTGGAGACCACAATGCCATCCGGGCCGGCCGAAGCCTTGACGACCGGCAGCGTGTACTGATTCGAATCCACATGAAGTTCAGCTGTCGCCATGCACGCTCCTTAATCCCTTGATTGAGTCGTTCGAATTGTCAAGTCGTCGAAATTATCGAATTCGTCGTCCCGGTGCCTTGTATTGGACACACTATATTGCGTGCATGTTTCCACCAAAAACGCCGCTCCAGCACGTGGACATCATCACATGCCAAAGCGGCGACGGCATCGCCCGATACAGACCGTGGGCGATGGACGACCGGTTGCCGGTCAGTCGCGGGTGGTCAGGATGACCGGACCGTTCTCGGTGATGGCGATCGTGTGCTCGCTGTGGGCGCCACGCGACCCGTCCTCGGAACGCAGCGTCCAGCCGTCCTTGGGGTCCTGGTAGATCTCGTCGGTGGTCTTGAGGAACCACGGTTCGATGGCGATGACCAGACCCGGGCGCAGGCGGTAGCCGTGGCCGGCCTTGCCGTCGTTGGCGACGTGCGGGTCGCCGTGCATGATGTGGCCGACGCCATGGCCGCCGAATTCCAAGTTGATCGGGTAGCCGTACGAACGGGCGATGTCGCCGATGGTGGAGGACACGTCGCCCAGACGGTTGCCCGGACGGGCCGCGTCAATGCCGGCGGCGAGCGCCTCCTCAGTGCACTTGATGAGCTTGAGGTCGCTCGGGTCGGGGTCGTTGCCGACCACGAAGCTGATGGCGGAGTCGCCGACCCAGCCGTTGACGCTGATGGCCAGATCAAGGCTGACAAGGTCCCCGTCCTTGAGGTTGTAGTCGAACGGGATGCCATGCAGCACTGCGTCGTTGACCGACGTGCAGATGTAGTGTGCGAACGGGCCGGTGCCGAAGTCCGGCGCATAATCCACGTAGCACGATTCGGCGCCCTTGCGGTCGACGATCTTCTTGTGCACGTACTCGTCGATCTCCAGCAGGTTGGTGCCGACCTTCGTCATGGCCTTGAGTTCCTTGAGAATCTCGCCGACGAAACGACCGGCCGGCTTCATCTCCTCGATTTCCTTAGCGGTTTTCAGTTCGATCATGCAACCCAGCCTACTGTGCGGGGGTTACTTACGCCTCGGACGGCCGAACTTGAACGCGCGGACCATCGAGGAAACACCCATGACGATCAGCGCACATCCG
The DNA here is from genome assembly GCF_001025135.1 of Bifidobacterium bifidum ATCC 29521 = JCM 1255 = DSM 20456. Lineage (NCBI taxonomy): Bacteria > Bacillati > Actinomycetota > Actinomycetes > Bifidobacteriales > Bifidobacteriaceae > Bifidobacterium > Bifidobacterium bifidum. The sequence continues at coordinate 1,639,286 of NZ_AP012323.1, forward strand.
CAGAAAATCACCAGGAACAGCATCGACGAGACCGGCGAGACCAGTACGACGAGACCGGCGATAATCGAGATGATCGCGTACAGCACCGCCCAGCCGGAGCTCGGCAGGCGCCATGATTCGGCGAGCGCCATCACGCCTTCCATCATCCAGCCGAGGCCAACCACCATCGTGATGAACACTGCGAGCGCCTGTCCGGACAGGGCCGCGTTCTTCAGCATGAGTACGCCGCCGACCGACAGCATTATGCCGATGAGGATGTCCAGGATGCGCCATCCGGCCGGCAGTCCCAATGTGACGATGGCGCTGACGATGCGGATCACGCCGGAGACCACGAAGTAGATGCCGAGTGCGACGGCCGCGACGCCGAGCGTCTTGCCGGGCCAGATCAGCAGCGCGACGCCGAGCACGATCGCCGCGACGCCGATGATGCCGTACAGGCCGCGGATCGCGTTCTTCGCCTTCTGCGGCAGCATCTCCTCGATCAGCCGGAACGGGCTGAAGTCCTCCCAGCCGCCCTGCCCTTGCTGCTGGCCGGGCTGCTGTTGGCCGAACGGAGGCTGGTAGGCGTAGGGCTGGCCGTACGGGCGGCCTGGCTGGTCGGATGCGACATCTGGCTGCGTCTGGTATTGGCCGGATGAGGCGCCGTCCTGCGGCGCTCCCCCGTACGGGTATTGCCGACCCGCAGGCTGGCCTTGAGGCGCGTAGGCTCCGTATTCCGGCTCTCCGGCACGGCCGGTCTGTTCGTTCCCGCCGGGCTGTCCGCCGTCACCGCGCCCGTTGTCGCCATGTCCGTCGCTGTGCGGGAAAGGCCCGCCATCGTATGTGCTCATCATGACTCCTTCACCGTTCATGCGGCCTGCCGTCAACCGTGTGCGGGCATCCGAAGCGGGCCACTTCGATATCGTCACCGTCACCACCATATTCTAGACAAGTTGTCCAATTCATGCCATCAACACAACCCGCCGTTCCGTCCAATACCTTGCGTGTCGTTCGCTATGGGAAAAGACGGGCCGCGGAAGGTCAGAAGGAACGTCACCGAACCCGGATAGTATGAGACCATGACCACAGATTTGACGTCCGGCCTCGATACGGCCGCTTTTTCCTCTGTTATCAAACCATCCGACGATCTGTTCCGTTTCGTCAACGGCCCTTGGATCGACACGTACCGGCTGCCTGACGACAAGGCGCGCTACGGTTCCTTCGACAAGCTCGCGGAAGACGCCGAGAGCCAGATCCGCGACATCCTGGAGGACGAGGACTGCCCCGCAGCCAAGTCGCAGGCGCTGTACCGCTCGTTCATGGACACCGACGCCATCGAGGCGGCCGGTGCCACGCCGATCAGGCCCGCCCTCGACGCCATCGACCACGCCGCCGACAAGGCGGCGCTGACCCGCACCATCGGAGCCCTCAAGCCCATCGACATGGGGCCGGACGTCTTCGACATCGCCGTATTCGGCGACCCCAAGAACCCCGACACGAACGTCGTGCACCTCGAACAGTCCGGCATCGGCCTGCCCGACGAAGCCTACTACCGCGAGGACCACTACACCCCGATCCGCGAAGCCTACGTCGACATGGTCGCCAAGCAGCTGCGTCTGGCCGGCTACGGCGACGAGGAGACCACCCGCGCACAGGCGGGCCGCTTCCTCGATGTCGAGACCCGCATCGCCGCGAACCACTGGGACAACGTCGCCACGCGCGACTCGCAGAAGACCTACAACCCGACCGATTTCGCCACGCTGAGCGACGAATTGGCCCACTTCGACATCGCGGCGTGGGCCGACGCCTGGCAGGGCGCCTACGACGCCACGCCGGCGGCGAAGACCCAGCCGGTGGACCTGACGGCCGCGCTGCAGCACACCATCGTCCACGAGCCCAGCTTCCTCAAGGGCTTCGACGCCTTCTGGAACAACGCTGACCTTGACGACCTCAAGCTGTGGGCTCGCGTGCACGTCATCATCGGCACCGCGAGCCTGCTCAGCCACGACTACGACGCCGCCAACTTCGACTTCTACGGCAAAGTGCTGTCCGGCACCACCCAGCAGCGCGACCGCTGGCGTCGCGGTGTCTCCCTGGTCAACGGCGTTTGCGGCGAGGACGTCGGCCGCGAATACGTCAAGCGTCACTTCCCCGAAAGCTCCAAGCAGCGTATGGGGCAGCTGGTCGGCAACCTGATCGACGCCTACCGCGTGTCGATCACCAACAGCGACTGGCTCGGCGAGGAGACCAAGGCCAAGGCGCTGGAGAAGCTGTCGAAGTTCACGCCGATGATCGGCTACACCGAGCGTTGGCGCGACTACACCGCGTTCGACGTGCATGCTGACGCCGGCCTGGTGGCGAACATGCAGGCCGCGGCGCTCTACGAGTGGGGCTTCCAGCTGTCCAAGGCCGGCAAGCCGGTCGACAAGGGCGAGTGGCTGATGAACCCGCAGACCGTGAACGCCTACTACGAGCCGAGCATGAACGTCATCGTGTTCCCGGCGGCCATTCTGCAGCCTCCTTTCTTCAACCCGGATGCCGAGGACGCCGCGAACTACGGCGGCATCGGCGCGGTGATCGGTCACGAGATCGGCCACGGCTTCGACGACCAGGGCGCACAGTACGACGGTGACGGCGTGCTCAACGACTGGTGGACGGCCGACGACAAGGCCAACTTCGAAAAGCGCACGAAGGCGCTCATCGAGCAGTACAACGCCTTCGTGCCTACACAGCTGGACGAGAAGTACGCCGACGAGCCGGACAAGGCGCCGCACGTCAACGGAGCGCTGACCATCGGCGAGAACATCGGCGACCTCGGCGGCGTGAACATCGCGCTGAAGGCCTACGCGTTCGCGCTCGACGAGGCCGCGGGACGCGACAAGGACGGCTCCGCGAAGGCTATCGAGGAGTCGCTGTCCGCGGCCCCGGTGATGGACGGATGGACCGGCCTGCAGCGTTTCTTCCTGAGCTACGCCTCGATCTGGCGCTCGAAGAACCGTGACGAGCTCGCCGAGAAATACCTGCAGATCGACCCGCACTCCCCCGCCGAATGCCGCACGAACGGCATCGTGCGCAACGTGGACCTGTTCTACCGTGCGTTTGATGTGACGCCCGACAGCGCCATGTGGCTCGACCCCGATAAGCGCGTACGCATCTGGTAATCCGTTGCCGGCAGGCAGGCTGAACCGCACCTGCCTGCCGGCAGATCATCGGAATTCGGCTTCTCCCGCCGGCCGCATGTCCCCGGTCGTCGACTCATCGAGCGGCGATTCGGCGAATCCCGAACCGAACTCCTGCGCCTGTGAGGTCTCCTGCGTCTGTGAGGCCTGCGGATTATTGGTCGGGGTTTCTTCGCCCAGATTATCGAACGTCACCGGCGTTGGATGCACCGGGCGCGCATCCGCCTGCTGTCCCGTGTCCGCCGTTGCCGTGCCGCCGCCCGGCGATGGCGGCAGGCCGGGATTCGCCGGCGTGCCGTTCCCCTGCGCCGGGGCGTCACGATCCGATTTCTGGAACTTCTTCAGTTCCGACACCCCGTAATTGATGTCGTGGCCGATATTGGTGGCCTCCACAACGATGCGGGAGCGCCTCTCATCGTTCTGGGTCGTCCATTCCTCCGTGCTGAGCACACCGGTCACGATCGCCGCCTCCCCCACGTGCAATGACATGCGAGCGTTGGACGCGAGCGTCCTGAACGCCTTCACGGTAATCCATGTGGTCGGCAGGTTGCGCCATTCGCCGGTTCCGCCATCCCGGTACCGCCGCGTGCTGCCCATCCGAAACGAGCATCCCTCGATTCCCCCGCTGCGCCCGAACGGCACCGGCATCGATGACGAACCCGGTGATGGTCACCGTCCCCTGTTGTATGGCCATGTCGGCCTCCTTTCCTTCCCTGTACTGACGTTGGACCGCCGATCCCCCCTTCGGCGGTGTACTCACTATCGCAGATTTCCCGCCGGCATCACATGGTTTTCGGACAATGTGGTCGAAGGCTACCCCTTTGGCGTGTTGTGGACAGCATGTGGATAGAAAACCGGTTATCCACAATCACGCCGTCAATGCCCCGGCTCATTCATGACCGGCTATGCTGGGTTCGGTATCGCAGACGAACAGCAAGGAGAATTCATGGGCAAACCGCCATGGATGCGACAGACCCGTGTCACCGCCGACGGGGAAACCGAATTCCACGACACCGGCTTCCCCACCAGTTTCCTGTCCATATTCATCGGCCTGAGTATGCCGAGGAATCCCCGCAAAGCGTTCTCGATGCACCGGGCCGTATGGTGGACGGTCGCCTGGCTGGCACTGTTCGCGGCGTTCACCGCCATACAGGCATGGTATACATTCCAGACCCGTGACAGCGCGCGGATGGGGGAATGGTATCTGCACATGTTCGGCATCACCCTGGCGGGCGACTGGTGGCCGATCGCGGTTCTGCCCGTGCTGTTTGGCCCCGGGGGCGTCGTGTTATGGATATTGGGCGGCGTCTTCAACAATCGGCCCTGGATCGTCGCCATCGCCAATGTTCTCGTCCTGCAATTCATCATCAGCGCATTGGGCGCTTCCATCGGACACTTCGCCATGTTTCTGACGTTCGGTCCGCATGTGCCGGGACTGACCGATTCGACCACCGGCCGCGCAGCAGAGCAGCTGTATGTCTCCAGCTCACCGCAGACATGGATTCCCGGTCTCATCACCGCCGGCATCGCCCTGACGCTTGCCGTAATCATGGCCGCTGTCACTGGGGCGAGCAGCGCAAGGCAGAACGGCACGGCGATGAATCGTCTGCGCATCATCGCGTACGTCTTATCCTGCCTGGGATTCGTCGCATTGCTCATAGCAATCTGCATAGTGCTTGCATTTCTGCGCAACAAGCAGACCAACATCCTGCTGGCGGTATTGGCGTTCCTGACGCTGATCGCATGGATTCCCGGAGAAATGAAGTCGATACGCCGCTGCGTCGCGGAACAACGTGATGCTTCATGGCAGTGCGTCGCGGGCAGCTTCCTGGCATTGGACCTGATATTCGTGCCGATGCTAGCCGCCACCGCCCTCACCTCATGGTGACAGACATGCGCCAGTCGGGCCCCCATCCTGCGAAAGTCCCATCCGAGCATGCGTAAACGGGACTTTCGCTGGGTGAAGAAGGAATAAAACGCAGAAGTGGGGGGTCTTTCGCATGAAAGACCCCCCACTTCGAGCGATCAGGAGAAGCAGCCGGACTACTTGCCGAGCAGCGTGTCCAGACGCGACGCCAGCGTCTGCGCAGCGTCGGCGACCGGCACGGCGACGGAATCGGAGCTGTCACGGTTGCGGATCTCGATTGTTCCGTTATTCACGGTGTCACGGCCGGCGACTGCAATCAGCGGCACGCCGATCAGCTCGGCGTCCTTGAACTTGACGCCCGGGGAGACCTTCTTGCGGTCGTCGTAGATGACCTCGATGCCGCGCTCCTCCAGTTCTGCGACCAGCTTCTCGGCCGCGTCGAACGCCGCCGCATCCTTGCCGGTGGCGACGACGTGCACCTGGGCGGGCGCGATGACGGCCGGCCATGCCAGACCGCGCTCGTCATGATGCGTCTCAGCGATGCAGGCGAGCACGCGGGAGACACCGATGCCGTAGCAGCCCATCCACACGGGCACAGTCTTGCCGTTCTGGTCGAGCACCTTGAGGTCAAGCGCCTTGGAGTACTTGAGGCCAAGCTGGAACACCTGGCCAATCTCCACGCCGCGCTCGAAGCTCAGCGGGCCGGAACCATCCGGGCTCATGTCGCCATGACGCACCTCGACCGCCTCGACGGTGCCGTCGGCCTTGAAATCACGGCCGTACACGGCGTGGAAACGGTGCTTGCCCGCCTCGTCGCCGCCGATGATCCACTCAGTGCCCTCAGCCACGTGCGCGTCGATGAAGAAGCGCACCGGTTCGGCGACGCCCGCGGCCTCGCCCTGCTTGCCGAAGACCATCGGCCCCATGTAGCCGGCCACCATCTCGGGATGGGCCTTGAGATCGTCCTCGGTGGATTCCTCCAGCTCGGCGGGCGCGAACTGCGCCTCAAGACGCTTCATATCGACCTGACGGTCACCGGGCAGCGCCACGGCGATGACCTCGCGCCACGGCCCCTCATGATCATCGTCCTCGGGGTGCAGCACAGTCACGGCCACGGTCTTCAACGTGTCGGCGGCAGTCCATTCGCGGCCGTCCTCACGCGGGTACAGACGGTTGGCGGTGGCGACCAGATCCTCGATGGTCTTGGAATCCGGGGTTTCACGGCTTTCCATCGCGGGCACGGCGGAGCTGTCCACGGCCGGCAGCTCTGGGGTGGTCAGCGCCTCGACGTTCCACGCCTTGCCGGAGGGCGCCAGCGCGAACGTGTCCTCACCAATCGCCATGGGAGCCAGGAACTCCTCGGACGCGGAACCACCCATCGGGCCGGACATCGCGAACACGGGCACGTACTTCAGGTCGAGACGCTGGAAGATGCGCTCGTAGGCGCCGCGCTCGTCGTAGTACGCCTTCTTCATGCCCTCCTCGTCGATGGTGAACGAGTAAGCGTCCTTCATGATGAACTCGCGGCCGCGGATCAGGCCCGCGCGCGGGCGGAACTCGTCGCGGTACTTGGTCTGGATCTGGTAGAGCGTGACCGGCAGGTCCTTGTACGAGGAGTACATATCCTTGACCAGCAGCGTGAACATTTCCTCATGCGTGGGGGCGAGCAGGTAGTCGGCCTCGTGACGGTCCTTCAGACGGAACAGGTTCTCGCCGTATTCCTCCCAGCGGTGGGTGGCCTCATACGGCTCGCGCGGCAGCAGCGCCGGGAAGTGGACCTCCTGGGCGCCGATGCCGTCGATCTCCTCGCGGACGATGGCCTCGATCTTGTTGAGGACCTTCAGACCCAGCGGCAGCCAGGTCCAGATACCGGGAGCCGCCTTGCGCACATAGCCGGCGCGCAGCAGCAGTTTCGCCGAATCGGTGTCGGCGTCGGCGGGATCCTCGCGCAGCGTGCGCAGGAACATGGTGGACATTCGAAGTGCTTTGGAACTCATGGGTTCCAAGGTATTCGCGTTCGGGGACATTGCGGGCCCGGTTCAGTTCGGCAAACCCGCAGTATTGAAAAAGGCCACCCACCCGGAGCTCACCGAGCGAGCGGCCTTCGTATTGGCCTCGCGGCCGTGCCGCTCTTATCGCGTCATCCGGCGCAGCCGTTCGAGGGTAATGCCGGCCGCCAGCATGGCCATCGCCAGGACGGTCACCAGCGACATGTCGATACCGGTATGGGTCAGAGAATCGGCCGCGGACATCTTGCCTCCCCGGCAACTACGCCCGTGTTCGCGCCCGGCTTGGCGGAAGACGAGCCATCACCCGACGTGCCACCCGGCACGGTACCGGGCTTGTTCTGCTCATTGCCGCCCGGCGCGGTGCTGTTCGGTCTGGGCTGCGTGACGATAGCACTGCGGGCGGTTCATCAGAAAGGCCGTCAACCGTTGCGCGCATGGTCCCTGTACGCCTCTTTCTCTTTGCCCGTGTCGCTGATGCTGCTGTGCGACCTGCCGACGCTGCCGAGATACATGTCCGAAGCCGTCAGCGCGGCTGTCTTCACTATGCTCGCGGGAGCCGCCTGTCTTATCGGCCCGGGCAATATGTCGCCGAGCGCATCATCGTCGCCTTCATCAGCGCTTTGAGCCTTACCGTCATCGCGATCGCCGATTTCAGCAATCGCATGGTTGAGAAAAACCTCGTGGCGATTGCCGCATATGTGCTGCTGCCGGCATTGGCCGCCACCGCATGGCTGCGTACATGCCATCCGATGGCCGACAGCGCGACCCGCAACCTGCGCTGGATATTCGGTGCCGCCGCGCGCTACGAGGCAAGCCTCAAATCGGTGCAATCGCTCGGAAAACGCATCTCACAGCTGCGCTAGCGCACCGCTACCCGGCGAAAGTCCCATCAGCACCATCTCAAATGGGACTTTCGCGGGATTGATGCCTTCCTCCGCCCAATAACAGTCCCATATCCGAAAGCAGCTACCACTAGAACAGCTCGGCTTGTTCGAATTCGCCAGCAGGCTCGTCCTCGGGAGGCGTTTGCGGCCGGAACGCAGCCACGCCCTCGTCGCCCAGCCGCGCGCTGGCGGCCTGTGACCTGCCGCGCAAATCGCCGTCGAGCATCACTGCATCCGCCGAAACCGCGAACATGCGCTCGTTGACGCCGGCAAGATACAATCCGCCCATGCGTTCCACACGCGAGAGCGCCACATATCCCATGCCGGGCGCGAACGTGCGGCTCAGATCCATCACCGCCCGGTCGAGGGTCATCCCCTGCGACTTGTGGATGGTGATCGCCCATGCGCATCGCAACGGCACCTGCGCCACGGACGCCATCACCGTGTCGCCGTCCATCATCTCCCACGTGGCCTGCTTCATCGTGACGATGTTGCCGTTCTCGAATTCCACGATGGGCCAACCGCCCTTGTTCTCGTTGGCGAAGCCGCGCACGGTACCGAGCGAACCGTTGACATACTGGTGGTCGGCGTCGTTGCGCAGTGCCATGACGGCGGCACCGGTCTTGAGCACGAGGCACTCCGGCGCCAGCATGTTGCGCTTGAGCCGTTCGACCAGGTGGGCCGGCCCCATCTGCTCGGCATGGAACTCGTGCGGCTCCTCGCCTATCCGCGCGAGCCTGGAATCGTTGAGATTATCGGCCTGCCGGTTGACGGGGAACAGGTGGACCGCCACCTCGCCCGGCTTCGGTGTCACACCGAGCCGCGTGACGAGCGCGTCACGGTCATCCTGATCCACGCATCCGGCGCGGATGTCGGTGAGCACGTGCAGCAGCCGGCCGTCGTCCTGACGATGCTGCTCGGTCAGATAGCAGATGACCGGCGCGAGTTCACCCCACACCAGCGATTCGGTGACGAATCCTTCCGGATTGAGTCCGGCCTTCGCGTACCGTTCGCGGGACGCCACGAAATCCGGGCCGGGCGGCAGCACGTCGCGGTCGCGCCCGGACACGGAGACCGGCGGCAGCTGGAAGAAGTCGCCGGACAGTACCACTTGCAATCCGCCGAACGGCCGAGGATCATGCCGCACTTCACGGCACACCTGATCGACCATGTCGAACAGCCAAGCGTGCATCATCGACACCTCGTCGATGATGAGCACGTCGGCCGCCTGTATCTTGCGCCGACGACGGGTCTTGATGGTCTTCAGCAGATTTGGCGTCAGCACGTTGGCGAGTCCGACGCCGCTCCACGAGTGGATGGTCTGGCCGTCGATATGCGTGGCGGCGATGCCCGTTGACGCGGTGACGGCCACGTTCGCGCCGTCTGCGCGCGCCTGCCGGATGAACTCGTTCAGCACGTACGTCTTTCCTGCGCCGGGCGCACCCGTCAGGAACACGTTCGCGCCGGCGTTCAGAATCGCGAGCGCCTCAGACTGCCGCATATGCCCTCCTTAAGCTCATGCATCACGCACGATCCGCGCGCCCTGGCGTATGACATCGCTCGCCTGCGGGCTCAGACCAGCCGGCGGACCACCTGCAGCACGCCGTGCTCGGTGTTGGCCGGCGCGATGTACCGCGCCGCGCGTTTCAGATCCGGATGCGCGTTGGCCATGGCGAACGACCATTCGCCGGCGTCGAGCATCTGCAAATCGTTGAGATAGTCGCCGAACACCGCCGTCTGCGCGGGCGTGACGCCGAGATGCCGCTGCAGCGCGACGACACCCTGCCGCTTGTCGGTTCCGGGATTCATGATATCGACCCAGTGCGCTCCGGATACCACCACCTGATGGGTGCGTTCCACATCGCCCAGCAGGTCCGCGGCCATGCCTTGCGCGTCGCCGAAATCGAAGATCGCCAGTTTCAGCACGGTTTCGTCCTCGGTCTCCAGCACCTCGTGCAGGTCGTCCACGATGCGCAGCGCCTTGTAGTATTTGGAGCATTCCTCGACGAACGGCCTGTCCTGCCGCTGGATGTACGCCGTGTTCAGACCGCATATCACGAGTCCGATGTCATGCGAGCCCGACGCCACCGCGGCGTCCACCAGATCGATCAGCGTACGCGTGATGTCCCAGCTCACCCCGTGCACGTCGATGACGTTGTCGTCGGCGACCACGACGTTGCCGTTCTCCGCGATATACGACATGGCGCCATCGACGCGGTCCGCGAACATGGAGCGCAGCGTGGCGAGCTGGCGGCCGGAAGCCGGCACGAACTCGACACCCTTGGCGTGCAGCTCGTCGAGCAGCGGCCAGAAGTCATCGGGGATGTTGCTGTCGCCGTCCAGCAGCGTGCCATCCATGTCCGCCACGATCAGGCGGATGTCGTGCGGCTTGTCGCAGATGGCGGTCCAATCGTTCGAGGTCATGGTGTCGTTCCTCTCAGTCGTGTGCGTGACGTTTTCTGTTTTTCGAGACCGGCCGGCTACTTATTCAGCAGGCTGGTGGCGACGATCTGGTCGGCGATGGCCTTCGACTCGGCCTCGTTCGGGCCGGGAGCCGGCGCCATGAACGCCTGACGGTAGTAGCGAAGCTCGTCCAGCGACTCGATGATGTCGGCGAGGGCGCGGTGCCCGCCGTTCTTGGCGGGGCGGTTCTCATACACCGCGGGGTACCAGCGGCGCGCGAGCTCCTTCAGCGTGCTCACGTCCACGCTGCGGTAGTGCAGATGGCTCATGAGACCCGGCATGTAATGGTCGAGGAATTTTTTGTCGGAGCCGATGGTGTTGCCCGCGAGCAGCGGCCTGACTCCGTCCGGCGTGAACCGCAGCACGTATTCGGTGACCTTGCGTTCCGCCTCTTCGAGGCTCAGGCCGTGCTCCCATTCGTTGATGAGCCCGGAACGGGTGTGCATGGCGCGCACGAAGTCGTTCATGTGCGCGACGGCGGCGTCGGACGGCTTGATGACGTAGTCCACGCCTTCGTCCAACACGTTGAGGTCGAAATCGGTCGGGACCACGGACACTTCGACGAGCTCGTCGCCACCGAAGATGTCAAGTCCCGTCATCTCGCAATCAATCCAGATCAGGCGCGAATCCTTCGCGCTGTACGTTTCCGCATCATGGCTGTCGACCATCGCAAGCCGCCTTTCCTGCTGTGTTTTCCTAGGGAACGTTACAGGCTATAGCAGACCGGGGACGCACCGTCAGGCCAGCGGGAAAGAGAGCAGCATCGTAGTGCCGGACGGGGACGAGGACTCCACCGCGACCGAGCCCCCCCCCATACCGGTTCGCCACGTCACGGGCGAGCGCGAGGCCGAGCTCGTACCCTTGGTGCGCGGTGCCGTCATCGTCCCGGGCGAAGCGGCGGAACAGTCGTTCGGGATCGCCGCCGATGACCGGCCCATGGTCGGACACGCGGATCTGCGCCCATTTGCGATGACGCGCACACCCGAGCAACACGGCCCTGCCGTCCGGATCCTTGATGATGCCGGAGTGCGGCTTGAGCACGCCCAGTCGCCCACCACCACGCTGGCCGTCTGGGCGTTGAACCCCCGCAGCAGCGCGCGCAACCGGTCCTGCAGTTCAATGAAGTGGAACGGCTTGGTCAAGTAGTCGTTCGCGCCGCAGTCCAGCCCTTCCACGATGTCGTCCACCTGCGCGAGCGCGGTCAGCATCAGCGCGGGTGTAGTGACGCCGGAGCCGCGCAGGGTGCGAATCAAATCCAGCCCGTCGCCGTCTGGCAGCCGGCGGTCGACGATCAGCGCGTCATGCTCTTGCCCTATCCAATTGGGACCCCGCTAAAGCGCCGCTAAGAAGACACGCGGGCACGACGGAAGCTTGGTGTCGCGGCACGACATGACCCGCCGTTTCGGGGGAAACGGGACGGATATAATCTTGGACATTCGGGACGCGGCCGGCCGCGCGCCATTACGGCAGTGCAGGAACGGCAGCGGTACATGCATACGGCCAGGAGGACTACATGGCAGAGGAAACGCAATCTATCACGACGCGGCACGACGCCGAGACCGACCCGGCACTGTGGTGGCGGCAAGCCGTGGTCTACCAGGTCTACCCGCGCAGCTTCCAGGACACCACCGGCTCCGGTCTGGGCGACATCAATGGCATCACCGGGCGGATCCCCTATCTGCGGCAGCTGGGCGTCGACGCGATCTGGCTGTCGCCCTTCTACCCGAGCGAACTCGCGGACGGCGGCTACGACGTGGCCGACTACCGTGACGTGGATCCGAAGCTCGGCTCGATGGACGACTTCGACCGGCTGGCCGCCGCCGCGCATGCGGCAGACATCAAAGTGGTGGTGGACATCGTGCCCAACCACAGCTCCCACCTGCACCCCTGGTTCCGTCAGGCGCTGGCGGACGGCCCCGGCTCCCCTGCGCGCGACCGGTACATCTTCCGCGACGGCAAGGGCCCGAACGGCGACGAGCCGCCGACCCGCTGGCAGAACCATTTCGGAGGTCCGGCATGGACGCGCGTGGACGACGGCCAATGGTACCTGCACATGTTCGCCAAGGAGCAGCCCGACTGGAACTGGAAGAACCCGGACGTGCGCGCCGATTTCCTTGAGACGCTGCGTTTCTGGTGCGATCACGGCGTGGACGGGTTCCGCATCGATGTGGCGCACGGGCTCGCCAAGGACCTCGACCGCGACGACCTCGACGACTACGTGGTGATGAGCACGAACGACATGCCCGCGGACGGATCCCACCCAGTGCTCGACCGCGACGAGGTGCACGACATCTACCGTGAGTGGCGCCGAGAGGTGTTCAACCGCTACGATCCCCCGCGCTTCGCGGTCGCCGAGGCATGGGTCCGGCCGGAACGCCAGTACCTGTACGCGTCACCGGATGAACTGGGGCAGGTGTTCAACTTCGAGTTCGCCAAGGCGGATTGGACCTTCAACGCGATGAGCAAAGCCATCGACGAGGGGCTGGCGTGCGCCGAGATGTCGGGCTCGACGTCCACCTGGGTGATGAGCAACCATGATGTACCGCGCCACGCCACGCGTTACGCGCTGCCGCAAGTGCCGACCGGCGAATACCATCAGATCGCCAACGACTGGCTGCTGCGTGACGGCACCACCTATATCGAGGATCGCCAGGCCGGCGCATTGCGGGCACGCGCCGCACTGATGCTCGAAATGGCGCTGCCCGGCTCGGCCTACGTGTATCAGGGCGAGGAGCTGGGCCTGTTCGAGGTGGCGGATATTCCATGGGACCGCATCGAGGATCCCTCCGGCCTGCGCACCTCGCGGGCGCAGTCCACCAAGGGCCGTGACGGCTGCCGCGTGCCGCTGCCCTGGGTCGCGTCCGACGTGCCCGAGACGTACACGTCCGACAAGAGGCGCGTCCATGCCGGCTCGTTCGGGTTCTCCCCTGCCGTCAGTGACGCCGAACCACACCTCCCGCAGCCCGCGTGGTTCAAGGATTTCGCCATGGACATCCAGGACGCCGACGACGGCTCCATGCTGAACTTCTATCGTCGCGTGCTGCGGCTGCGTCACGAGATGCAGACTCCGGACACCAGTTGCACGTTGCTTCCCGAGAACCGTCCGATCGGCATGCGCGACGGCGCCGACGGCCAGCCCGGCGGCGTGATCGCCTACCGTCGTGCCAACGGTTGGGCGAATCTGACGAATTTCGGCGCCACACCGGTTTCGCTGCCCAACGGCGAGGTGCTGCTCTCGTCCGCGCCGCTCACCGATGACGGCCGGCTGCCGCAGGATACGTCCGTCTGGATGCGGCTGCGGTAGGCCTGCCCGCGCCCGCCACGACGCGGGCGGCGGAGCCGATTCGACGCGGTCGGGCCTATATGCAAGATGACGGGCTCCCCTCGCAAATCGTGAGGGGAGCCCGCCATCATATTCATATGAGCCGAATCCTATGAACCGATCGGCATCGGCCTATCAGTTGTGGAAGCCGGTGTAGTTCGGCGCTTCGGTGGTCATCACGATGTCGTGCGGATGCGACTCGCGCAGGCCGGCGTCGGTGATGCGAATGAAGCGGCCCTTCTCCTGCAGTTCGGCGATGTTGTGCGCGCCCACATAGAACATGGACTGGTGCAGGCCGCCGATCAGCTGGTACAGCACGGCGTTCAGCGGCCCGCGGTACGGCACCTCGCCCTCGACGCCTTCCGGAACGACCTTGTCGTTGGAGGTGACGTCGGCCTGGAAGTAACGGTCCTTGGAGTAGGACTTCTTGCCGCGCGGGGCCATGGCACCCAGCGAGCCCATGCCGCGGTACAGCTTGTACTGCTTGCCGTGCAGCAGGACCTTCTCGCCCGGAGCCTCCTCGCAGCCGGCCAGCGTGCCGCCGAGCATGACGGTGTTGGCACCGGCGACGAGCGCCTTGGCGATGTCTCCGGAGTAGTGGATGCCACCGTCGGCGATGCACGGCACGCCGGCGGCCTTGCATGCCTGGGCGGCGTCATAGACGGCGGTGAGCTGCGGGACGCCGACACCGGCGACCACGCGGGTGGTGCAGATGGAGCCGGGGCCGACACCGATCTTGACGGCGTCGACGCCCGCGTCGATCATGGCCTGGGCGCCGGAACGGGTGGCGATGTTGCCGCCGATGACCTGCACGCCGCGGAAGGCGGGGTCGCGCTTGATGCGGCTGATCATGTCGAGCGCCAGACGGGCCTCGCCGTTGGCGGTGTCGACGACGAGCACATCGACGCCGGCCTCCATCAGAGCGGAGGCGCGCTGCCAGGCGTCGCCGAGGAAGCCGATGCCGGCGGCCACGCGCAGACGTCCCTGCTCGTCCTTGGTGGCGTCCGGGTACTGCTCGGTCTTGACGAAGTCCTTGACGGTGATCAGGCCGGCGAGCTTGCCGTTGTCGTCGATCAGCGGCAGCTTCTCGACCTTGTGCTGGGCGAGCAGACGGTGGGCGTCATCCTTGGAGATGTTCGCCGGACCAGTGATGAGGTTCTCCTTGGTCATCACGTCCTTGACCTTGAGATGGTCGTAGTCTTCGGACGGGATGAAGCGCATGTCGCGGTTGGTGATGATGCCGACGAGGCGGTTCTCCTCGTCAACGACCGGCAGGCCGGAGATGTGGAACTTGCCGCACAGCTTGTCGAGGTCGGCGAGCGTGACGTCCGGGTTGACGGTCAGCGGGTCGGTGATCATACCGGACTCGGAGCGCTTGACCACATCGACCTGGGCCGCTTGGTCGTCGATCGACAGGTTGCGGTGCAGCACACCGATACCGCCGTTGCGGGCCATGGCGATGGCCATCTCGGATTCGGTGACGGTATCCATCGCCGCGGAGATCGCCGGAACCTTCATGGTGATCTCACGGGTCAGATGAGTGGTGGTGTCGACTTCGGAGGGAATCACGTCCGTCTCGTTCGGCAGCAGCAGCACATCGTCATACGCGAGGCCCAGCTTGGAGAAAATCGGGGGGACAGGAGCATAGGATTGCATATTCGCTTCAGAATTTGTAGCCATGCATTCACTATATGAGCGTAATGCGACGAATGCGACACGAACATGGTCTCGACCATCATCATCGGCAGGTCACGGGCGCCGTTTTTTCCCGTCACCGCTTTCGTCAAACGAATGACGTGCCCGTCGCCGCGCGGATGCATACGACTGGTTCTCCGCGGCGATCTCCGGCAGGCGACGCTTCAGATACGGGTACATCGTCGCCACCGTCAGCAACACCACGGCGATGACGAAGCCGATGAGCACATAATGGACCTTGAAGAACAACGTCATGATCGAGCCGACCGCGATCAGAGCCGCCCACCCCCACAGAATCAGCACCGCTCCCTGCACGGTGTGGCCGATGCGCAGCATGCGGTGGTGCAGATGCATACGGTCCGGGTGCATCGGCGACTGCCCGTGGCTGAGTCGGCGCACGATCGCCAGACACATGTCCAGCACTGGCAGGAACAGCACCAGGATCGGCAGCAGGATCGGCATGAACACCAGCAGGTACACGCTGGCATGAATCGACGCCGGATCCAGACGGCCGGTCATCACGATTGACGCGCAGGTGATGAGATACCCGAGCAGCATCGAGCCGGAGTCGCCCATGAACAGCTTGGCCGGATGCCAGTTGTGCAGGATGAACCCGATGCAGATGCCGACCATCGCCACGTCGATCAGCGTCGCCATCGAGGCGTAGGACGGCGAATTGCGCGCGATGATGTAGGAGTACGCGGCGAACGCGACGCCGCCGATGGCGACGATGCCCGCCGCGAGGCCGTCCAGGCCGTCGACGAAATTGACCGCGTTGATCGACGCGACGATCAGTATCGCGGTGATCGTCACCGAGATACTGGGGCTGGCGGTGATCAGGGAGCCGAGCGGCAGCGATATGATCTGCAGGCCGCCCCACGCCACGAACACCGAGATCAGCAGCTGCCCGGCCATCTTCAGCATCCAGTCCAGATCCCACAGGTCGTCGGCCATGCCCAGCAGGCATATCAGCACCGCGCCGGCGAGGATCACCCACTCCTGGTTGTTGTTCTCGAACAGTCCGGTCGTGAATGCGATGCGACTGGAGTAGATCATTGCGAACGCGAATCCGATCAGCATGCCCAGTCCGCCCATGCGCGGCGTCGGGATGGTGTGCACGTCGCGCGCACGAACCTCTCCGACCGCGCCGATATGGATGGCGACATGGCGAATCAGCGGCGTGACCAGCCAGGTGACGCCGCCTGCGATGGCGGCGATCAGCAGATATATCCTCATGCGCCCAGACCACCACCGTTCATGTGCACGGCCTTGCGCACGACGGGCTGAGGGATGACACCCTCTCGCAGGATGACGATGCCGTCGCGCTCATGAGGGTCGGCGGCGACCACCGTGCTGGCGACATGGCCTTGCGTCGGCCCGCCGTCAAGATACAGCTGCACATCGTCGCCGAACGCCTGCACGGCCTCTTCGACCGTCTGCGCGCTTTCGTCGCCGGAACGGTTCGCGCTCGACGCGGCAAGAGGACCGAGCTCATTCAATATGCGCAGGGTCAGGGCCGAATTCGGCACGCGGATGCCCTGCGTACGCCTGCCCTGCGGGGTGGCACTGACCGTGGCGAGCGTGCAGTCCTCGCGGGCCACCGCGATCGGCGAGAACGCACCAGGCAGGAACTGCGCGGCCAGCCGGTTCAGCGGCGACGGCAGGTCGAGCCCGAGCCCGTCCAACT
Organism: Bifidobacterium bifidum ATCC 29521 = JCM 1255 = DSM 20456; assembly: GCF_001025135.1. Taxonomy (NCBI): domain Bacteria; kingdom Bacillati; phylum Actinomycetota; class Actinomycetes; order Bifidobacteriales; family Bifidobacteriaceae; genus Bifidobacterium; species Bifidobacterium bifidum. The sequence continues at coordinate 1,656,371 of NZ_AP012323.1, forward strand.
GGTCGACGGATGCCAGCAGCACCTGCAGCGCTTTGAAGCGCGGGCGGCTCTTGACCTGATAGATGCGGTCGATTGCGGCCTCGTTGCGCGGGTCGCAGGCCACGCCATACACCGTGTCGGTGGGAATGACCACCAAGCCTCCGCCTGCGATGACCGACGCCGCCTCGGCGAGGGATTCCTCATTCACCTTGCGAACCGCACTCATCAGACCTCCCGTATCGCGTATCACGCCCATCGCGGCGGTCACATGCCGCCGCGCGTATCCGAATACCGCTATCCAAGTATTATGGCACGTCCTGCCACACCGATGGTAGGCCGGTGCATGGCCCGACGCCACGGGTTCGCTCTCCCCCGCGTCGCGCGGGCCGGCCTGGACACGGCTTCCCATTGCACCATTGCGCCACGACTTGGCGCTGGCCGGCGCCGGCGACGACGGGCCTCATGTGACGGTACGGCGGAGAGACACGACCGTATCCGCCCGCGAGCGCGAGGAAATGCTCGCCGGCAAACTCTACAATCCCGCCGACCCCGAGCTCTCCGCTATGCGAGAGCGCGCAGGCGACTTGTGCACCCGGTTCAACGCGCTGCCTCGGGGAGACCACGCCGGCCGAGCCGCGGTACTGGACGAGCTGCTGCCGCCGATGCATCCGATCCGGTTCCAGGACCGCAACGTGCGGCGTGCGGCTGACGGGTCGTATTACGACTACGAGTATGGCAAGCCGATCGTGATCGGGTCGAACTGCTGGTTCGGCGGCAATGTGACGGTGGTCGGCGGCGTGACGATCGGCGAGGGCTGCGTGATCGGCGCCGGCTCGGCCCGGCCACGGCATCAGATCCTGGGTCAGGATCTGACCGCGAACAGGTACCGGGGCCGGCCGGTCCAGTCGTCGCCGGTATAAGCCTGGCCGAACCCGTTGGCCTGTGCGAAGGAGACCAGCCGCGGCCCCTGAGAGATGTCATGCTCCATCACCAGCACGCCGCCGGGGCGCAGCAATCCCGCCGCTCGCATCACGATCCGCTCCGGTATCAGCGTGCCGTCGGCGGAGCCGCCATACAGCGCCGCCTTCGGATCATGGTCGCGCACTTCGGGCTGTTCGGGGATCTGCGCTTCGGGGATGTACGGCGGATTCGTGACCACCATGTCGATGGTGCCGTCAAACTGGGCCAGCGTCGTGCCGCTGGTGGCGTCGCCGAGCTCGAGATGATAATTATCGGCGGCCAGCGGGTCGAGACGTGATATCCTCCGCCAGTTGCGCATCGTCCAGTCATAGGTGCGCGACACCTTCTCGACCGCCCACACCTGCGCGCCGCGCACCTCGGTGACCAGGGACAGTCCGATGGCGCCGCTGCCCGCGCACAAATCCACGATACGCGGGGTGGACAGCCGTTCGCGCGTGAGCCAGTCGATGCCGGCCTGCACCACGGTCTCGGTTTCCGGGCGCGGGATGAACACGCCCGGACCGACTTCCAGATCGAGGTAGCGGAACGGGGCATGGCCTGTGATGTACTGCAACGGTTCACGTGCGGCCCGCCGAGCGATCATGGCGTGGAATCGGGCGAGCGCCGTGGTGACGGCATCGCCCGCAGTGGCGGAGCTGTCGGAGCTCGCGTCGCCGGCATCCGGGGCATCAAAACTCGCATGCTCGTGCGGCAGGCCGTCCAGAGGCTCCCCCATCAACATCGCCTTGTCTATGTCGCGCAGGTCGCGGCCGCACGCCTCGGCGAGCAACAACTTGGCATCATGCTCGGGCGTGTCGATGTCGGCGTCATGCAGCGTCCGCGCCGCGGAGCGTATCACGTCTGTCACGTCATGGATGGATTCGGATGTCATGGTGTCCTTCCGCTCGTTGGTGGCTCATCGTCTCAGGGCGTTCATATCACGGCGTTTCGCACCGGGGCGTCTGCCGGCATATTCGCCGTTGCGTCGCTAAGTGCGCGCCGAAACGAAGTACGCGCGCACATAGCGACGCAAACCACGGATTTTCCGTTCCTAAGTGCGCGCACTTGTCGTTTCGGCGCGCACTTAGCGACGCAGAGACATCAATGGGGGTGCGATTCCCCAGGGAACCATCACTCTGACCCCGCCGATGGCCGGTCACTGCTGGTTGGCGAGCCGCTCGGCCTCGTCGGCTTGGATGTCGGAGTCGATCACGGCCTGCAGGTCGCCGTCGAGCACGGCGTCGAGGTTGTACGCCTTGTAGTTGGTGCGGTGGTCGACGATGCGGTTCTCCGGGAAGTTGTAGGTGCGGATGCGCTCGGAACGGTCGAGCGAACGCACCTGCGAGTGGCGCATATCGGCGGCCTCGGCGGCCTCCTGCTCATGCTTCATGGCGAGCAGGCGCGATTTCAGGACCCGCAACGCGGCGGCGCGGTTCTGGATCTGCGACTTCTCATCCTGCATGCTCACCACGATGCCAGTGGGGATGTGCGTCATGCGCACGGCGGAGTACGTGGTGTTCACGGACTGTCCGCCGGGACCGGAGCTCATGAAGATGTCGATTTTCAGGTCCTTCGGATCGATCTCGATCTCGTCGTCGTCCTCGTCGGCCTCGGGGAACACGATTACACCGGCCGCGGAGGTCTGGATGCGGCCCTGCGATTCGGTGACGGGGATGCGCTGCACGCGGTGCACGCCGCCCTCGTATTTCAGGCTCGCCCACACACCGTCCTCCGGCGCGGGCGTGCCCTTGGCGCGAATGGCGATCTGCACGTCCTTGACGCCGCCGAGCTCGGTGGTGTTCTCGGACTGCACGGTGACGGCCCAGCCGCGCTTCTCAGCGTATCGCAGATACATGCGCAGCAGGTCGCCGGCGAACAGCGCCGCCTCCTCGCCGCCCGTACCGGCCTTGATCTCCATGATGACGTCCCGGGCGTCATCGGGGTCGCGCGGGATCAGCGCGTTCCGCAGCTTCTCCTCGGCCGCCGGCAGCTCGGCTTCGAGCCGCTTGGCCTCATCGGCGAATTCGGGATCCTCCCCCGCCATCTCGCGCGCGGCCTCAAGGTCGTCGCGCACGGCCGTGTATGACTGATACGCGGATACAATCGCGCCGAGTTCGGCATGACGACGACCCAGCTTGCGCATCTTATCGGGGTTCGTCACCACCTCGGGGCTCGCCATCTGCTGTTCGATGGATTGGTATTCCTCCAACGCGGTCTGTGCCGCGGGGAACTGCTCGACTGCCATGTCTGGCTTGTCCTTCCGGATAGTAACAACGGTCGGCACCGCGTCATCATCGCTGTCGCGACGCCATTACAGATACAAAAACGCCAGTCCCCCGAGCGGGTGCGCCGAAGCGCGCCCAACCCGTGCGGGACTGGCGTCAGATACGCTACTTGGTCTTCTTGCCGTAACGCTTCTCGAAGCGAGCGACGCGGCCACCGGTGTCCAGAATCTTCTGCTTGCCGGTGTAGAAGGGGTGGCACTTCGAGCACACGTCGACCGTCATGTGGTCGCCCTTGTAGGTGGAACGAGTGACGAAGGTGTTGCCGCATGAGCACAGGACTTCAACGGCATGATAATCAGGATGGATACCCTGCTGCATGGTTTTGTCTCCTAGGGGATTCGGGGGACCCGGGTCGCCGCGCCCCGATGGCTGGCGTGAACCGGAACCTACGGAAGTATACGCCGAGGCATGGATTTCAGTGGGGCCGCAGGGGCTTGAACCCTGGACCGGCGGATTATGAGTCCGATGCTCTAACCGACTGAGCTACAGCCCCACGTTGGCGAATAGGCCAACCGTACTATTGTATAGCAGACCATCGGACTTGCGACACCCTCCCAACCGCCCATCGTCTGCCACGGCTATCATGTCGGCAGGGCCGGCAATCGGGCCGGGACACGCGGAAAGGAACGCACATGCGCATTGCGGTACCGCTGCCCGGCACGATGTGGGCGTTCGATGTCATCTCCATCATCCAGATCTTCGACGACGATTCCGTCATGTACGGCTCGTCCGACCGTCCGGTCATCGACTTCATCGCGAATGCAAGCTCCAAGGCACTCGACCACGGCATGTCCATCGCCACCACCGCGCTGCGCGACTACCACGAGAAACCTGATCTGATCATCATCCCCGGTTTCGCCAACCCGCATGAGATCGCCACCGACAGGCGCACCAGGGACGCCAAGGCACGGCTGTTCACAGCCGATCCCGCCGACGCGCTCGCCATCCGCGACTGGCTGGTCGCGTCCCACCGCGAGGGCGTGGAGATCGCGGCCATGTGCACGGGCATGTTCGCGCTGGCATGGACCGGTCTGCTCGACGGCGTGGAATGCACCACGCACCTGCCGTTCCTCGACGATTTGGCCGCGCAGTTTCCCAAGGCGCTGGTGCAGAAGGACCGTCTGCTGACGCACAACGCGAAGCAGCGCATCTGGACGTCCGCCGGCGGCAGCATCTGTCTCGACCTGTGCATCGCGCTACTCGCCGAACATGCCGGGCAGTCCCTGGCGACGGCGGAGGCGAACATGCTGATGATGCATTACCCCCGTTCGGTGGCCACCCGGCGCAGCGACGGCGCTCCATCCGTCTTGCCGCGACCGTCCCGGCAGAGTGACGAGATCATCGCGCTGACCCGCAGAGTCCGCGAGCATCTCAGTTATGACTGGACGCTGACGACGCTTGCGCAGACCTCCCACTCCTCCACGCGCTCGTTCCAGCGCCGGTTCAGCGAGGTCATGGGGGTGCCGCCGAGCACCTGGCTGCTGACGGAGCGTCTGAACGCCGCCAAGGAACTGCTGGAGCTCACCGATCTGCCGATGCAGCAGATTGCACTGAGAACGGGACTGCGCAACGCGGATTCGCTGCGCAAGCATTTCTCCGCCGCGTTCGGAGTCAGTCCGAGTCGGTATCGTCAGGATTTTCTGCGCACCGAATTGCGTCCGACGGAAAACGTGTGAGCCCGCTGGCCGGCGAAACGAACATGAGGAGTCGGATATCGGCCACATGACGCGGATTTCTCTGTGTTCGTTTTGTTCGGTACTGTGCGCATTCCTCACACTTTTCTTATTGAGAATGATTCGCTGAACCATCGGCGGGGCAAAGTGGCGCGTTCTTACCGATATTTGGCGCGAACCGACCGCATCGGCACCCGGTTTTCCCGCGACCGACGCTTAGACTCGGACTTGAAACAATGTTGTTAACGCCATCATGACAGACACGGATGTGTGTCATGCCGGCGCGATGAAAGGATACGAACATGTGGCCTATCCTCTTGGCCCTGGTCCCCGCATTCGGCTGGGGTTTTCAGGGCATTGTCATGCAGAAGGTCGGCGGCACCACCGCCAACAAGCAGATGGGCATGGTGCTCACCACGCTGCTGTTCGGTATCGTGGTGCTGATCTTCCACCCGATCAACTGGTCGTGGACGCTGATCGCGGCCGCGGCCATCAACGGCATCCCGTGGAGCATCGCGCAGATACTGCAGATCAAGTCCTTCGACTATCTGGGCGTGGCCCGCGCCATGCCGCTGTCCACTGGCATGCAGCTGGTGTTCACCACCCTGCTCGGCGCGCTGTTCTTCCATGAATGGACGCACGGCTGGCAGTTCGGCTTCGGCATCTGCGCGCTCGTCGTCATCATCGTCGGCGTCGCCTGCACCGCCTTCCAGGAGAAGAGCGAGGACAAGGGTCCGTCGAACCTGAAGCGCGGCCTGCTCATCACCCTGATCTCCTCACTGCTGTATACCAGCTACGCCGCCGCCGGCAAGTTCTTCTCGGTCTCCAGCTGGGACATGCTGTTCCCGCAGGCCGTGTTCATGGTGCTCGGCACGACAATCATCTCCTTCTGCATGAGCGGCAAGGACGCGATGGACCCCGAAATCGGCGTGTTCGGCAAGAAGAGCTGGATGAACATGAGCACCGGCGCCCTGTTCGCTACCGCGAACCTCACCGTGATGCTGTCCAATGAGATGAACGGTCTGGCGGTCGGCTGGACGCTGTCGCAGATGAACGTCATCGTCGCCACGCTGGGCGGCCTGTTCATTCTCAAGGAGAAGAAGACCAAGAAGGAGATGGCGTTCGTCATCGCCGGCATGATTCTCATCGCGCTCGGCGGCATCCTGATCGGCATCACGAAGAACGCATGACCGCCGCCCGCGCATCATCAACCATCAACCATCAACAAGTCAACAAGGGAGTATCAACCATGATCAATGTCGGTTTCATCGGATGCGGCGCCATGGGCCGCGACCACGTGCGTCGGATCACGGACAAGTGCGGCAACGCGCAGGTCGTCGGCGTATACGACACCGTGCTCGGCAACGCGAAGCAGGCCATCGAAGACAACCGCCTCGACGCGACGATCTACGATTCGGCCGATGCACTGATCGACGATCCGAACGTCGACGCCGTCGTCATCGCCAGCCGCAACGACGTGCATCTCGACCCGCTGCTGCACACTATCGCGATCGGCAAGCCGACGTTCACCGAAAAGCCGATGACCATCAACGGCTCCGACAGCTGGAAGGTCGTCGAAGCCGAGGTGGCCAAGGGCCGCAAAACCATTCAGGTCGGTTTCAACTGGCGCTTCGACCCCGGCTACGACGCGATGAAGACCTTCGTCGGCGACGGACAGATCGGCTCCCTGCTGATGGCCGGCATGCGTCACTACAACGCGCAGGCATCCACGAGCTACTACGGCACCGACAACGTCATCAACGACACGCTCATCCACAACTTCGACGTGCTGCATTACATGTTCGACGGCGACATCACCAGCGTCGAGATGAAGTTCGCCCGGATGAACACGCTCAACCCGAACGGGGAGTCCCTGCGCGAACCGCAGCTGGCCATCGTCGAGTTCTCCGACGGAGCCCTCGCCACAGCCGAGGCGAACGTCAACTGCCAGTACGGCTACGACATCCAATGCCGCCTGGTCGGCGAGTCTGGCATCATCTCGCTGCCGGATGTCGCCACGCCGGAGGTGCGCAAGGCCGGTCAGATCAGCCACGCGATCTCGTCCGCCTGGTTCGACCGATTCATCGAGGCATACGACCGCGAGTTCGACCGGTTCTTCGCGAATATCGAGGCCGACCGGCAGCCGGGCGGCAAGGAGGCGACCGCATGGGACGGCTATGTGGCGAACGTGGTTGCCGACGCCGCGCTGGACAGCCTGCACCACGGCGGGCGCATCCCCGTGACGCTCAACGAGCAGCCGGCGCTGTACCGGTAATCCGCCGTTTGTTCAACGGCTCAGGCCGCCCACCACGGACGCAGCGGGTACCAGTTGCCCTTCGGCAGCCCCTCCTTGTCGGGCTTGACGGCGAGGAACTGGTGCACCTGGATGCCGTTGAGCTCGAAGTTCAACTCGCACGCGGCCAAATACAGGCCGTACACCTTCGCCCGCTCGTAGCCGACCTGCTTGACGGCGTCGGCCCAGTTGGCCTTGAGATTGGCGTTCCAATGATGCAGCGTCAGCGCGTAATGCTGCCGCAGGTTCTCCTGGTTGACGACCTCGAAGCCGGCGTCGTGCAGCGCCGACTCGATGAACCCGGGCGAGGCGAGGTCGCCGTCGGGGAAGATGTATCGGTCGAGGAACTCGTCCGTTCCGGGCCGGTTGTTCGGCTTGTCCTTGGAGATCGTGATCTGGTGGTTGAGCAGGCGGCCGGCCGGCTTGAGCAGCTTGAACATCTCATCGAAGTAGTGGCGGTAGTTCTTCGCGCCCACATGTTCCATCATGCCCACCGAGGTGATGCCGTCGAAGTCTCGTTCCGGCACTTCGCGGTAGTCCATCACGCGCAGCTCGGCCAGATTCTCCAGCCCTTCGCGCCTGATCCACTCCTGACCGTACTCGATCTGCTCGTGCGACAGCGATACTCCCAGTGCCTTGATGCCGCGCTTGGCTGCGGCGATGACCAGAGCGCCCCAGCCGCATCCGATGTCAAGCATGCGGTCGCCGGGCTTGAGGTCCAGCTTGTCGAGCACCAGGTCGATTTTGTTGCGCTGCGCGTCATCCAGGCTCATGTCGGGCGTGTCGAACACCGCGCACGTGTACGTCATCGACGGTCCGATGAAGTCGGCGTAGAACTCGTTCGACAGGTCATAATGGAAGCTGACGGTCTCGGAGTCGGCCTTTTCGGTGTGCGGGAACAGACCGGACTTGATGCGTTCGAATTTCGAGGGGCCTTCGGACTGCGGCACCTCCACCTTGTGGTAGCCGTGGCTGAGAACGGCCGCCCCCATGCGCGCCAGTTCGAGCGGAGATGGCTTTCGGATGTACGATGCCAGTTCGACGAGCTTGCGCAGCTGCGGATACGGGTCGGCCACGTCCAGTCCTTCGATGTCGAAGTAGCCCAGGATGTATGCGCGGGCCAAACCGATCTCGTTCAGGTTGCTCGCCAACTGATAGATGGCCTTAGGACTGGTGACCCGGACCTGCAGGTCGGCGTCTTCCGGCCCGAACGTCGATCCGTCGAAGGCTTCGATGCACACCGGCGCGTCCTCTTTGAGGACCGCCTGCGCCATTTCACTTACCAACATGGTTTTTCCACTGCCCATGTTTCGCCTCTTTTCCCAACGACTGTGCCTTGCCGGATATGGCAATCACCGTGTCACTGTAGTCCCGCGTCGTCATTTTTCGCGCTGCGAGGAAACAGAAATCGCTCACTATGCATGCATCGGGCAACCACTATGTGACCAGCCACTCTGAAAGCGAACATTTGGCGGATATATATGGACAGCGCGGCCGCGCCAGTCGCATTCCGCATGTGAATCGGAATGCGGCCAGCGGGGCCGCGGTTTTCAGGATGATCCCGGACCAGCCGTCATGAGACGGCGTTCATGTACTCCTTCAGGGATTCGCCGATGCCGCCGGACTCGCCAGACGACTTCAACGCGGTGACGTGCCCGTCGGTATCGACGCCAAGCACTCCGGAGATTGGGTTGATGGCATTGTAGACGACGTCATATTCGTTGAGTAGCAGCAGGAACTCGGCGGTGCCACTCGCCTTCGCCTCGTTCAGCAGCGTGGTTGACGTCTCGCGTCGAACGATGCCGCTCTTGTCGACGCCGCCCACCTGCGCGACCTCAATGATGTCGCCGACTTTCGCGTCGCCCTTGATGACTTTGGTGACACGCACCCGGGTGACGGTCTCCGGCACGCCCAGCGCGTCCATGTCGATGTCGTCCTCCGTCAGCCCGTATTGCGGGTTCGTTTCAGGCGTTCCGGACGTGAAATCGATCTCGGGATACAGGATGCGCTCGCGCGAGTCGAGCGGGACACCGGTGACCACCAGACCGGCGGCCTTGACGCCCTCTTCGGCGGAAGAGTAGCCGGGATAGTCGGCGGTGATGGACTCGGCGGTCTTCGCCGTGGTCTCTGTCGCGGTCTTCGCCGTATTCTGCGTCGAGTGGCCAGCGGTCGGAGAGCCGACGGAATGCATATGCACGGCGACACCTACCACCAGCGCCGCAACGAGCGCCACGACGGCGAGCGTGCCCTTGATGACGTTTGACTGCTTCATCAGTAACAGCTCCTCACGTAACTCATGTCATATGCCTGAGGCATACGGATATATCTTTCAATCACAGTTCAGCAACGGTATTCATCAGCGGCCAGACCGGTCGGCTGATTGATCCGTCGATTATTTTTTTCATATCAGTCTCCGATGTCCAGCATGCAGTGAATCCGCGCCAACTTCGCCGTTGACAGAGCATTGAGTAAAGAACAGCTGTTTTTTCGTATAAAAATAAGAGAAACGCTGTAAATTCAACGTTTCTCTCACTTTTCATCAATGCCGCAGACCGGAATCGAACCGTTTTACTTAATCTCAAATACTGATAGAAAGGGGCTTTGAAGACTTCATCACGGTTGCGGTGTTCAAAAAGTGTTCAAACGTTTGTTGCATACAAACTGAAATTTGTCATATCCCTATTTCTGAGTAGATTTTTTCGACAAACGGTGACTTATGTTCGATATATTTCTCAATATCAAATGGATAGAGCGCAGCGCCTTCTTCTTTAATTCTACTGTATTCACGCACAGCTTCCGGATGAGAACGCAAATATTCACGGAAAGCAATACGCCTTTTCAGTTCCTCAGAATCTCGCGGGCATACATATAGATGATGCTTCCGCAAATGGGTTTTGCCTTCATATTTAAATGCTTCCCGTCCGGCAATACCAAGGTTTCCTTCATGGTGATAGTCGATTCTTTCTAAGGCAGAGATTACAGCGTCAAGCATGGAGTAATCTTTAATGACGACATCAATATCAATAATCGGTTTCGCTGATAAACCATGCACTGAAGTGCTGCCAACATGTTCTATCGCAAGAGCCAGTTGATCAAGAGCTTCCTGAATTTCACTCTTGATTTCACAAAAATCCCGCGCCCAGTGTTTATCATAAGGTAGCACAACAACATGCTTTGTAATCATTCTCTTTACCTCCACAAATCCCGATTTGTCTGTTTCACAATGTCAATAAGAGGAAGAATAACAGGCTTGCTTTTCAGAATCTCGGTATTTCATCATAAAGTGTTCAAAGGTGTTCAAACATTTTATATAAAAAACAGCTATGACCAAGGTAAGTATTTTCAAAGGCCGACATCGGCATATACTGTGATCTATGATTACTACGTTTACTATTCGCAACGTCGCCAATGAAGACGGTGCCGCGCAGATCAGCGATTTCGGCGCTCACGTGCTCTCCTGGACGCCCGCGGGCGGCCATCCCGCCGTATGGCAGCCCAAGGCCGTCTATCTGGGCAAACCGATCCGCGGAGGCGTGCCCGTGGTACTGCCATGGTTCGCACTCGGTTTCGAGCATGGCGAAATCGCCGGTAAGAAGCCGAAGCACGGGTTCGCCCGCACCACTGTCTGGCATGTGGACGAGGACGCGACCGACGACCGACGCATCCGATACACGCTGTCCGACGCCGACGCGACGCCCGAACTGCTCGCCCAGCTGCATTCCGGGGCCTCCCCGCGGTTCCATGCGGTCTACGACATCGAAGTCGGCAAGGAGCTGACCATGACGCTGACCATCACCAACGACGGTACCGAGCCGCTGCGCTATGAGACCGCGCTGCACACGCACTTCCATGTCGGCGACCTGACCCAGGTGAGCCTACACGGATTGGAGGGCTCCGACTATCTCGACGCCACGGTCGCCGGGTACCCTCCCCGCGTGCAGCCCGATGAGCCGGTGACCTTCGACGGCACCACGGTCGACCGCATCTACTACTCCACCGACACGTTGCGTCTGGATGACCCGGCATGGGATCGCGTCATCGTCATCGAGGCCCATGGCACGAAGCAGACCGTCACATGGAACCCGGGAACCGCGGCCGACACCGAAATCGGCGACATGCAGCCCGGCGAATGGCGCGATTTCGTAGCCATCGAGGCAGCCGCCTGCCGCGAGTATGCCATCGAGCTCGCTCCCGGCGAATCGCACGCGCTCACGCAGCGCATCAGCGTCGAGAACCGCTGAAAAACCGATTCATTCATACGGCCGCCGCATCTGCCGGCGGCCGTCACCATCTCCGGCGGCAACCGTTCACAGCAGCTGATACAGCGCGGCGCTGGCGTTGGCTATCGCCGTCCACGACGAGCCGGAAGTCATGATGACGAACGCATAGTCGCCCTTGCCGGAATATACGATGCCCGCATCATGCAGGTACGAGTCGCGGAATCCGACCTTGTCGGCAACGGTTCCGTTGCCGCCGATGCCGGCCGGTATGCCGCTGCGGTACTGCTGCCGTTTCATCAGGCCGATCACCATGTCCCGGTCGTCGTCGTTCCAGATCTCGCCCCGATACAGTTTGGTCAGGATCAGCGCCAGATCGGCCGATGTCGTGCGCACGTCCAGATAATGCAATGTCGTGTTCTTCGCGCCGAGCGCGTTCGCCTGCTGCGTTACTTTGTCGTAGCCGGCGCCGTTATCGCGCATCAGCCATGCCTTGGGACATTCGTTGTCGGAATCAACGATCATCGTGGTCAGGCACTGCTGCAGCGTCATGCCGTTGAGCGGCGAATCCCATGTCATCTCGCCTAATTCCACGGCCGTCACCATCGAATGCGCCACGAACAGCTTGTACGTGCTCGCCGATGCGAACACCTGGGAGGAGTCGATGTCGACGAGTGTGCCGGCATTGCTCAGATCGACCACGGAGACGGAATATCTCGCGCCGGAAAACACACCGGCCAGCGCGGCGGATGCCTGGGCAGTCAGGTCGCGTTCGGGCTGGGCCGGAGCCGGCATGGCCGCCTTGAACATGCTCCGAGACGCCGATTGGGAACGAACCCTGCCGGACCCCGACTTGTCGGAGAAACTTTCGTCGGAGGAGCCGTCATCGGCGGCACTGCCGTCGGTGGGGTCGACCGTGGCACCGGACCGGGCCGCACCGGCTGATGAAACGCTGCCGGACGAGCCATCGCCATCGTTCGAGCACCCGCGCACGGACAATAGCACCACCATCGTCACCACGGAGAACATCGCGATCAGCACCGTCAGACGGCGGCGCACATACGTCAGCTCACGGGTGGATATTATTCGGCCGCCAGGCGGGTTCGCCCGCCGACGAGGGCCGACACGACCGCCGGCATGCGTCACGATGCCGCGCAGGATACGTCCCGTCCTGCGCCGCGGCGGGCGCATATGCTTTGCCATCGCGCACCTCCCCGACTGCTCACATCGACGCCCCCATTGTAACCCCCGAACGCAGCTAGTCAGGGGCGAGCATCCACACCTTGGTCACCCGTCATGGCACGGCTAAGACAGGTCATATATACGACAGGTCATATATGACAGCCGGGCGTCGGCAGTATCGACAGGTACGTCGATGCCGCCGACGCCCGGCCGGTCAATGATTACTCAGCGACCGCGGCGGAACGGCGCCGCGTTGCGCTTGCCGTGCGACTTGCGGAATCCCGCGGCCTTGCGCGTGGCACGGTTCGGCCCGCTCTGGCTCCTGCGGTTCCGCCCGTCACGACGGTTGTCACCGTCGTTGTTGTGCGAGCCGCCCTTGCGGTCCTCGAACGACGTGTCGTGGAAACGCCCGTTGCGACGGTTGCTGCGGCGATCGGCCTCGCGACCGTCAAACGGCGTGTTGAAATCGTCGCCGAAGTCGTTGCCGCGGCGCTTCTTGCCGCCCTTGCGACCCTCAGCGTCACGGTACTGACGCCGGTCGTCAAAACGGCCGTCATCGAAGCCGGAGCGCCCGTATCCGTCGAAACGGTCCCGCTTGGTGGTGTGCTTGCGCTTGCCGTGCGGCTTGCCCTCGCCGATGATCGACATCTGCGATTCGTCCCGATGGTCGAACCGGTATTGGGCGCTCTCGCGGCCCTCCATTTCGGCGCCGTCATGACGATGGCCGTCACGGCGTGCGGACGGACGGGAGAAATCATGCTCGCCGCCACGGGCGCGGGACTTGCGGCCGGAACGTCCCCGCCCGCCGCGCGCCTCACCACCGCGACCGCCCTTGCGATCGGAGCGGCCGGCGCGCTCGGAACGGCGCAAAGCCTCAAGCGCCTTGTCCAGCGACCAGCCCTCGACGACCGGCGCGTGCTCGCCGACCAACTCGGTCAGATCTTCGGACGCCGGCGTGATTGCCACCGACTTGACTCGGATGCCGGCGCGCTTCATCATCTGGCGAGTGCTGCGGGCCTGATTCGGCAGGACGAGCGTCACCACGTCACCCTGTTCGCCGGCGCGCGCAGTGCGGCCGGAACGATGCAGGAACGATTTGGGGTCGGCCGGCGGATCGGTCTGCACGACCAGCGTCACATCATGGACGTCGATGCCGCGAGCGGCCACGTCGGTGGCAACCAATACGCGTACCAGGCCCTTCTCGAACGCCAACAGGTTGCGGTCACGCTGCTTCTGGCTGAGGTTGCCCTGCAGATCGACCGCGGGAATGCCCTCGTCGATCAGTTTCTTCGCCATCTTCTTGGCCTGGAACTTGGTGCGCGTGAACAGGATGCGCTTGCCGGTGCCGCTGGCCAGCAGACGAATCACCTCATGCTTGTTGCCCTGCGACACTTCGAACACGTGATGGGTCATCGTGTCGACCTGCGAGACGACAGAACTGACCGCATGTACTTTCGCATCCGGCAGGAACCGCTTGACCAGCGCGTCCACGCCGTGGTCGAGCGTCGCCGAGAACAGCATACGCTGACCGCGCGAATCGGTCTGCTCCAGCAGACGCGTGACGGGCGGCAGGAATCCCATGTCGGCCATCTCGTCGGCCTCGTCGAGAATCGTGATCTCCACGGCGTCCAGAGACAGCTTGCCCTGACGCAGCAGATCCTCAAGACGTCCCGGGCAAGCGACGACGATATCGGCGCCCGCACGAAGCCCCGCGACCTGACGGGCGTAGCTCACGCCGCCATACACGGTGACGGTGCTCATGCCGTACGCCTCGGCGAGCGGCTGAATCACCTCGTCGATCTGGTTGACGAGCTCACGGGTCGGCGCGAGCACCAATCCGCGCGGACGCGGCAGGGACGCCTGCTCCCGCGCGGCCTTCTCGTCGGACGCCTTGCGAATCTGCTCGAATTCCTTCATGGCCACTTCGGTGACGCTGTGCTCGCTCAGGCGGGCGACCAGCGGAATGGCGAATGCGAGCGTCTTGCCGGAGCCAGTCTGCCCGCGACCGAGCAGATCGACGCCGTTCAGCGAATCGGCGAGCGTGTCCGCCTGAATCGGGAACGCGGTGACCTTGCCGTCCATGGCGAGCACGTGCACCAGCGGCTTGGGCACGCCGAGCTCGGCGAACGTCGGAGCGGCATCCTGCTCCTTGTCATCTGCGGAAGCATCAAGGGCGGCATCGATATCATCTATATCAACAGTGTCCGTATCGGTATGCATAACGGAACGCGCAGCGGAACCAGCCGCGAAATCATGGTGACGTTTCGGCACAATAGCCTTTCAACAACGAAGCCGATCACTTACGCGGCTTCTGACGGAGTGTCTACCATATCAGCACCCCCTCCCCAGGATGCCGGGCCGGACGCGGCGCGGCGCGGCGGTTTCGCTATTACCATGTTATCGGGCCGCCGATGACGTGCCAATGCGCGCCAATGCCATATCGACTCATTGAGAGAGGTTCAACGATGAAGAAAGGACTGTCCCCGACGACGGGGCGGGTCATGTTGCTGTGCTGCGCGATGCTGTGGGGAGGTAGCTATCCCATAGCCAAGGTCGCGATGGGTGTCGTCACGCCGCAATGGCTGATGGGATTGCGGCTAGTCGGCGCGTCGACGATCATGCTTATCCTGTTTCGCAAGCGAATCGTACCGTATCTGAACAAATCCATCATCATCCCGGGGCTGGTGACCGGGCTCACGTATTGGGGCACGATGATCAGCCAGACGGTCGGCCTGACGATGATCGAACCCGGCCGCAGCGCATTCCTGACCTCGGCGTATTGCGTGCTGGTGCCGTTCGTCTCATGGCTGCTGATGCGGCAGCGCCCTGCGGCGCGCAACATCGTCGCGGCCGCCCTGTGCCTGACCGGCGTCGGCTTCGTGTCGCTCGGGTCCGGGCTGGGCGGGCTCACGATTGGCACCGGCGACCTGTTGACGCTGCTGTGCGCGGTGATCTTTTCGTTCAATCTGGTGTGTCTGGGCAAGTGGAGCCGCGTCATCGACCCGGTGGCGCTGACGTTCGCGCAGTTCGTGACGGCCGGCGTGTGCTTCATAGTCGGCGCGTCGTTCAGCGAACCGGCGCCGAACGCCTCATGGCTTGCGCCGGGCGTCCTCGCATGCCTGGTCTACCTGTTTCTCGGCGCGACGATGCTGGCTCAGATCATGCAGAACGTCGGGCTCAAGGTGACCCCGCCTTCGCAGGCGTCGATCATCATGTGCCTGGAGACCGTGTTCAGCATGGTGTTTTCGGTGCTGTTCTATGGAGAGACTGTCAGTGGTGCTGCGGCGACCGGATTCGCGCTGATTTTCCTGGCGATACTGGTGTCGCAGATCCGGCTCAACGGGCGTCTGCTGGAGCGGGTCGGCCGCAAGGCGCGGTAGTGGTGCCACCACACGGCACCACACCACCACACGGCACCACACCACCACACGGCACCACACCACCGTGCGACACCACGCCACCGTGCGACACGCCCGGAGTGCGTAGCACAATCATCGAATCGTCACTGGCCATGCATTGCCATTGCGCCGTTCTTCGATTCGCACCTTGCGATTGTGCTACGCATTCCGGGCGTGTCGCATGCAATCGTGCGGTCAGCGGCGACGCAGCTTGGCGAGCTGATAGACCTCGTCGGAGGCCGCGGCGACTTCTGGACTGGTCACGCACTTGCCCTCCTCATGGGCGAGCGCCATGATGTCGTCCTGCGTGGCCATGTCGAGATTGCCGGTCGGCTCGTCGGCGAGGACAATCGACGGACCATAGCTCAGCGCCCGCGCGATGGCGACGCGCTGCCGGAGTCGCCGCTCGTACCAGTCGAACCGGAACCACCCGAATCAGAGCTGCTGCCCGGAGCACCGCCCATATCGGCGCCGCGACCGAACTGCTCCTCCTGGCTGGCGGTCTGGGTCTCCTGCGAGGAGACGCAGCTGGTTCGACACGGGCACCGACGCCACGGCCCCGCCGGCCACGCCAAGCGCGATACCGCACATCGTCACGATCAGCAGCTCGATTGCGAACTGCGCCGCCACCTTGACCTTCTTCACGCCGATGGCGGTGAGTACGCCGACCTCGTATTTGCGTTCGCGGATGTTGAACAGATTGAGCACGACCGCACCGACCGCCAGTACGACGATGAGCAGCGTAAGGGCGAACTTGGCGAGGCTGTCGAGCAGCACGAGGCTCGATTCGTGGTTCTCCACGTCGGCGGACTGCACGGTGTAGGTGTCGTCCAGTCCGGCCTTCCGGACGTCGGAAGCGAAGGTCTCATAGTCGTCGGCGCTGCCGAGCATGTAGGTGTAGCCCAGCTGGGTCGTGGTGTTGTTGTCATCGTCGTTCGCGGTGGTGTCGGCGTCCAAGCCAAGCGATTTGAGCGTGGAGACGGATGTGTATATCGCGTTGTCGGCGTCCTGCGAGGTGCCGCCCATCGGGCCCATCGCGCTGGTGTTGCTGGACGTGCTGTTCTTGTAGATGCCGCTGATGGTGAACGTGTAGGTCGTCGACGTGTCGGACGGGTTGGTGACGGTGATCTCGTCGCCGACCTTCAAGTCGTTGAAGTCGGCGAGCGCCTTGGAGATGATGACCTTGCCGTTGTCCGACTCGCCATAGCCGAACACTTCGCCGGACGACATCGTGAACGTGCCGTTCGCCGCGTTGGCGATGGCGGTGTCCGACGAGAATCCGGTGAGCGTGAAGTCGCCGGAGGTCATCATCATGACGCTAAGAGAGAACGTCACGACCGTCGAATCTTGTCTGGCTCTTTTCTGAAAACTCTCTGAACGGAGAAATACGATATTATGCCGGATACTGTCGCATTCGACGGCTTCCGATTCGTCACAGGTAGGTTTTCATCGCCAGATCAACGGTGAGTACGATGCCGGCGAGCACAGCCGCGATGCGCATGATCCGGGCCGGGATCCTGCGAGTGACGGGCGACGCTATGTATCCGCCGATGAAGCAGCCGATGCACAGCAGGATGGCCGCAGGCCAGTCCACGACGCCGCGCACGATGAAGATGACCGACGCGCTGATGTTCGCACCGGTGCCGATCAGCGTCTTGAGCGCATTGATCTGATGGAACGGACCGATCTTGCCTGCGTCGAGCACCGCGAGCGCGCACGTGCCGGCACCGGCACCGAAATATCCGCTGTATACCGCCACGAACGCGACGCCGAGCCATATCCACCATGGGTCCTTGGACATGGGTTGTGTCGATGCGGGAGCCGACGCGGGCGCGCCGTCGCTCCCCTGCCCTTGTGGCGTCGTCAGGGATCTGGCCTGGGCCATGACGTCCGCCGCGGCCTGCCGCGCCTGCATGCGGCCGCGCGGATTGACCGCTATGATCAGCGAGCTGAACAGGATCAGCGGCGGAACGGCGAATTCGAAGATCTTCGGGTCGAGGCTGAGCAGCAGCGCAGCGCCGGCGACGCCTCCCACCGCGCCGATGCTTACGTAGGTGATGGAACGCAGCCGCTGCCCGCGCAGCTCCTTGCGGGCGCCCAGCACGCCACCGATGCCGGTGCCGATCACGCCGACGGTATTGCTCGCGTTGGCGAGGACCGGCGGAATACCCAGCGCCAGCAGGGCCGGATACGATACCAGCGAAGACGCGCCGACCGCATATCCCACGAATCCGGCACCGATGCCGGCCAGCAGGATCAGCAGCATCGTCATCAGCGAAAAACCGGCAATCACCACCGCATCAACTCCCCGCATATATGGACATCCCGACTCAGGGAGAATACGTCAAAGCGGCACGGCCCGCAGCCGCTCGTCAACATAGCGGACATGAATCACGATGCGCGACGCGGTCGCACGATGGCCCGCGCTACAGCGATCCGAGTGCTCAGGCCTCCCCGCGCGGCACCGCGCCCGACAAGGACGCCGCATGATTGGCCACGCGCAGTTGCCCGTACACCAGCGCCCGCGTGAAATGGTGCGCGCACAGACCATTACTTTCCGCAGGATTATGGCATCCCGCGATATTGCAGGTACGTTCCGACATAACAGCCCCCTTCCACCGCCCCCCCCATGGATTACGGTGATCTTCTCTGAGGCTTCTGATGTTTTTGTGGGTTAGATTACGGGTTGTGGCAGTCGGATGTCGAGTCCGCCGCATCTGGGCATGACCAGGGCGATGAGGTTGGTGACGCGGTGGAAGCCGTAGGCCATGCGGACGGTGACCTTGATCCTGTTGTTGAACGCCTCCGACTGCCCGGCGGTCAGCCTGTCGGGGTCCTTCAATACGGCGTACCCGGCGCCGCGCATGCGCCTGGCCGCCTCCCCGTCGCCGCCGCGCGGGCGACCGCCGTCACGGCGGCGGTCATTGCTTCGTCGCGATCACCGACGTCGCGGCTGTCGCGGCGAACCCCTTGAGTACGTCTGCCATCACGTCACGGTCCTCGGCGTCGATGCCGCGGACGGCGGCGAGCATGACCGGCAACGACTGCGTCCAATGCGAGGTGAGTTCGCCGAACGTGTCATACCCGCCGGCCTCGAGGACGGCGAACAGGTTCTCGATGAACCGGCGGCGATGCTCGTCATCGAACTTCGCCATCCACCCGTTGATCGTGCGCGCCAGATACCGGGAGCTCGCGGACAGGCCGCCGGCGTGCACGAACTCGCCGCGCTCGACCTGCCAGTTCAACGCGAAATGCTGCATGATGCTGGCGCCGTCGCTGGAGACGATCGTATAGCCGTCCTCCACATGCTCGCGCATCTCGAACAGCATGCCGACGATCGACGATTCCGGCACCGACTTGTCGACGAGCGGCGCGACCCGCGCATAACCGGGAGTATCGAAGAAGTCGGCGTCGAAGCCCGGCCCGTCATGGCAGAACACGGCGATAAGGCGCTCCTGCACCGCGGCAGGCGCGTTTGCGGCCGCATACACCGCCAGATTGCCGCCTTTGGAATGGCCGCCGACCATGAGCGGGCCGTCCCGGCGCCCCGCGATGTCGGCCAGATACCGCGCGGCGGACTCCTGCGCGGCGACCGGACGACGGAACGCCATCGCGAAATCCTCCTTCCAGCCGACGATCGTGCTGTCGGTGCCGCGGAACGCGACGTACGATGAGCCGTCGCCGACGTCGAACACGCAGGCGGAGAACTGCTTGGTGGTCTCGGGGTCGAACTCGTCCACGTAGCCGCCGACGCGCAGATCCCGCCAGCGCGGGCTTTCGCACATCGCCCGCAACAGGTCGACATTCATCGACGGCGACCACACCTTGCCGAACATGTCGTCATAGCATTCCGCGCGCAGCAGGTCCCTGACGCCCACCATGGCGAGGTCGACGTCCGTCGCCTCCGCATCGAGTCTCGGCACGTTGACGGGCATCCGCGCGTATGACAGCTGCGCGAGCGCCAGACTGTCGACCTCGTTGAACGGACGGTCGGCGAACGTGTCCTCGTTCGCGCGGATGTCATCGATGATGTTCCCCATGGCGGCCTCCCGTGATGCCATCGATTCTACGCGCTCCCCTTCACACGCGACGCCCCGGCCGCCTGGCACGCGCCGACACGCACTACAATGGTCTGATCACGTCAACATCACGCATGCATCCCATGCACGCCAAGCGGTTTCAAGCGCGAAGGAGAGCACTATGACGCACATCGACACCACCTGTGTCCAAGGCGGATACCAGCCGGGCAACGGGGAGTCCCGCACTCCCCCGATCATCCAGGCCACGACGTTCAAGTACACGTCGAGCGAGCAGATGAGCCGACTGTTCGACCTGTCCGAATCCGGCTACTTCTACACCCGTCTGCAGAACCCGACCAACGACACGGTCGCCGCCAAGATCTGCGAGCTCGAAGGCGGCGCGGCCGCGATGCTCACCAGCTCCGGCCAGGCGGCGAACTTCTTCGCCCTGTTCAACATCTGCAACGCGGGCGACCATATCGTGGCCTCGTCCGC
Source organism: Bifidobacterium bifidum ATCC 29521 = JCM 1255 = DSM 20456 (assembly GCF_001025135.1). Lineage (NCBI taxonomy): Bacteria > Bacillati > Actinomycetota > Actinomycetes > Bifidobacteriales > Bifidobacteriaceae > Bifidobacterium > Bifidobacterium bifidum. The sequence goes on from NZ_AP012323.1 coordinate 1,676,872, forward strand.
GATCTACGGCGGCACGTTCAACCTCATCAACGTGACGATGCGCAAGATGGGCATCGAATGCACGTTCGTGAGCCCCGACTGCACGCCCGAGGAGCTGGACGCCGCGTTCCGGCCGAACACCAAGGCCGTGTTCGGCGAATCCATCTCCAACCCGGCGCTCATCGTGCTGGACTTCGACAAGTTCACCGCCGCCGCGCACGACCACGGCGTGCCGATCATCGTCGACAACACGTTCCCCACGCCGGTCAACTGCCGCCCGTTCGACTACGGCGTCGACATCGTCACGCACGCGACCACCAAGTACATGGACGGCCACGGCTCCTGCGTGGGCGGCGCGATCGTCGACTCCGGCCGCTTCGACTGGATGGCCCACGCCGACAAGTTCCCGGGACTGACCACGCCCGACGACTCGTACCACGGCGTCACCTACGCCACCGACTTCGGCCCGGCCGCCTACATCATCAAGGCCACCGCGCAGCTCATGCGCGACTTCGGTTCCACGCCGGCGCCGATCAACTCGTGGATCATGGGCATGCACCTGGAGTCGCTGGCCGTGCGCATGGAACGCCATTGCGCCAACGCACTCGCCGTGGCGAGGTTCCTCGAAGCCGACCCGCGCATCTCATGGGTGAGCTACCCGGGGCTGGAAGGCGACCGCAACCATGCGCTGGCCGCCAAGTACATGCCGAACGGCACGTGCGGCGTGATCTCCTTCGGCGTGCCCGGCGGGCGCGACACGGTCTCCTCGCTGCTCGACCATTTCCGGATGATCTCGATCGCCACGCACGTGGCGGATGCGCGCAGCTGCACGCTCTACCCGGCAGGCACCACCCACCGCCAGCTCACCGAGGAGCAGCTTGAGGAGGCCGGCGTCGGCATCGACCTGGTACGCCTGAGCTGCGGCATCGAAAACGCCGATGACATCATCGCCGACCTCAGGCAGGCCATGGACGCCGTGCTCTGATCAATCATCGATTTCGCTCAGCCGGCTCGCAAAATCATTCTCGGACACGCTCTCCCGGATCCGCTTCGCGAGCCGGCATCAGTCAGCGGGGAAGCCCAATCACGTCAGCCGACGTGGCGCTCGAAGCGGTGGAAGCCGGTGATGCGGTCGATCTCGGCCATGGCGTCGACGGGGATCTGGAAGCCGGATGCCTTGAGGTTGTTCTCCAGCTGGCCGGGCTTGCTCGCCCCGGCGATCACGCAGCTGATTTCAGGATGCTGCAGGATCCATGCCATCGACAGGACCGGCAGGTTCGTGCCAAGCTCGTCGGCGACGCCACGCAGCCGCTCCACCATGTCCAGGTTCTCATCGGTGAGCAGGTCGTTGATCTGGTGATCCGCCTGCCATGTGGCACGCGACCCGGCCGGCAGCGGCTGAACCACAGTGATCGGGTACAGAATGACGCTTCAGCATGCCGCCGACCACCGTGGCCGACACGGCGCCGAGCACCGCGCCGGGCAACAGGGCGAGAGCTCCCAGCACCGTGCCGGCGGTGAAGATCGCGATCGCCATGATGAACAGGGTCTTCGTGGCGAATTTGCGCACCATGAACGGCGAGCTGGGGATCGACACCGACAGCAACAGCAGGTAGCCGGCGGTCAGCCATTGCACGACCGATGCGCTGATCGAGAATTCCTCCATCAGTGTGGAGTAGGCGATGTTCAGCGACGCTTCCGACAGGATGCCGAGGAACGTCAGGATGGCCAAAGGCACCACGACGATGACGAGTTTCGTGGCGACCGGCTCTTTGCCGCCGTGGGGCAGGCGTGCGGTTGATGTGCTCATTGTGTCCTTTCCTTGATTTCCGGTACCCGGATGCGGCCGGATGCGCGGCGGATGGGCTGCGGCCGCGGGATCGGGCCGGCCGTCGTCTCGGCGAGCACGTCGCCCAGATGCGCGTGGTACTCCTCGACGTAGGTTCGGCGCAGGTCGAGTTCCCGCGCCGTGAGCGTGAGTGTGACGGCACGGCGGTCGGAGGGGTCGGCGTGCTTGTCGAGCAGTCCGATGGAAGTCATGTCGTTGACCAGTTTGGTGACGCTCGGCGTGGTGACGCCGAGGAACGCGCTTACATCGCATTCCCGTGCGGTGCCGACCGACTGCCCGTTGGGTTCGTTGAGTAGATGACACCGTTCTCAGCACAGGAGCGGTATGATGCACGATCCGGCACGTCACCCCGTAAAGCCCGGTATACAGGGTACATACACCAGGCAAAACACGCCCGGCAGAATGGTCATACCGGCTCGATACCATATCTGCCATACTTACTCACCATCAAACATCACAGGAGATCTCATGACCACGCTAGCCATTGATATCGGAGGAACCAAAATCGCCGCAGCCGTATGCGATGAAAACGATGCCATCACACATCGCTGGCGCGTTCCCACACCGATGGACGCCGACGCCATCAACCACCACATCGCCAACATCTACCATGAGGCCGTCGCCGCCGGCCACGACGACATCCAGGCCATCGGCATCTCCGCGGCCGGCAACGTCGGCGCGGACCGCCGCACCCTCACCTTCGCCGCGAACATCCCCGCGTGGATCAACTACGACCTGTCCGAGCACATCGGCGCGCTCATCGACCATGCCGTGCCAGTCGTCGTCGAGAACGACGCCAACTGCGCCGGCTGGGGCGAATACGTGCACGGTGCGGGCCAGGGCAGCTCGAACATGGTCGCGCTGACCGTAGGTACCGGACTGGGCGGAGCAATCGTCATCGACGGGCGGCTGTACCGCGGATCGTTCGGCATGGCCGCGGAGCTCGGACACCTGCCGATGGTGCCGGATGGCGACACCTGCGGATGCGGGCTTCGCGGCTGCGCGGAACGCTACACGTCTGGAAGCGCGCTGGAACGGTTCGCCAAGTCCGCCGTGCGCCGACGCCCGCAGGACGCCGAACGCCTGATGGAGTTGTGCGGCGGCGACGTCGACAAGCTCGAAGGCCCGATGGTCTCGCAGGCCGCACAGGAGGGCGACGTGCTCGGCCTGTACGCCTTCGGCAAAATCGGCGAATGGCTCGGCCGCGCGATGGCCGCCACCGCCGCGGTGCTCGACCCGGACGTCTTCGTGATCGGCGGTGGCGTAGTGGCGGTCGGCGACATCCTGCTGGAGCCGGCGCGATACAACTACCAGCGGTTCCTGGAGGGCAGCGCATACCGTGGCCACGCGAGCATCGTCGCCGCCACCGCCGGGCAGGACGCCGGCCTGATCGGCGCCGCCAACCTGGCACTGCGCTAAGACGCGCGATGAGAGATGACGATCAGACGCAATCGCGACGCGTGCAACATCCCAACATGAACCGCACGCGGGCTTACGGGTTCTGATACGTGCACAACTCCCGCGAAACGGCATAATGCACGCGTTGTCCAACGCCAGACGTGTACAACAGTGCATGACAACGATTTCATCCACTGTTGTACACCGACCGCAATTCCAGAAACGTTGGAATTCCAACAAGACACACATCTACATGCATAGGTCTCCCAAAGCGCCTCGTGCACAACTGCCGCATTCGCCCGATATGCGCACGTTGTACACGAGGTCCCCTTCGAAAAGACCTTCGAAAAGACCTTCGAAAAGACCTCCGGACCGAATCACATCCCTTTCATCTCCACCTCTCACATGAAGCCGAACGCGGTGCCTGCCGTTATGCGAGATTCGCACCGGACACGGATCACAGATCCCGTTTACCTTGACCGACAACGGCCGACACCCTAAGACAATGCGCGTTCGCGGTGGGAAATGCCACGAAATGTCGAAAACATGGGTTCTTGCCGGTTCGTGGCATGAAATATCCGACTTGTCTCATTGCTTGAAACAAAGGATACCGAATACTAGACAAGTCAGTAATTGGGCCTCCCATGCAGTTCTATTCGCGTCCCGGAAAAATCTTGCACGATACAACGAGAAAATTGCCGAATCACCAGCAGCGTTCGAGCATCGCCGTATCCTCCCTCGCCCCACCCTCCGGCCCAGCCGCATCACAGCATGTGGTAGTCTTGCTGTTGTTCATATTGGGCGGCATTCCGATATGCCAGGAAAGCCGCGTTGCAAAGGTAGTACCGTTTTGATTTCTCGATGAGCGTCGCCGAGTGGCTTCATGAGCGAAGCCGTGCCTCGGCGTACGCGATCGCAACTCACACCAATCACAGATCCGCAAACCGCATCGGCGAGATTGCGCCGATCCGGTTTCTGCATCCGCGCTTTATGTGAGTTTTCCCCCATTTCATCGAGAACAAGGAACCCAATGATACCTGCACTGACCCTGACGAACATCGTTTTCACTTATCCGGGCACATCGGAGCCGCTGCTTGACGGCATCGACGTCACTTTCGCACGCGGATGGACCGCCGTGCTCGGCGACAACGGCATCGGCAAGACGACGCTGGCCAAGCTCGCGATCGGCCGGCTCTCGCCAGATGCCGGGCGCATATCGCCGACTCCGAACCGCCTGCATACCGGTTACTGCCCGCAGAACACCGACGAAACACCGGAGAATCTGGAGGACTTCGCCTGCGACTGGTCACCGCAAGCCATGGAGATACGCCGTGAACTGGGCATCGGCGACGACTGGCCTTGGCGGCCCGGCACCCTGTCGGACGGCGAGGCGAAACGCCTGCAGATCGCATGTGCGTTGGCGACCGATCCCGACGTGCTGGTGCTGGACGAGCCGACGAACCACGTAGACCGGCCGACCCGCGAGCGCATCATCGCGGCATTGCGCTCGTATGACGGCATCGGCATCCTCGTCTCGCACGACGTGGCCTTGATTGACGCGGCGGCGAGCAGCTGCGCGTTGTTCGAACGAGATCATGTGCGCGGTCGTAACATCACCGTGGTGCGCGTGCGGCCGGGAAACTACTCCGCGGCATCCATGGATGCGCAACGGGAGCGGGCGGCGGCGGCAGGCATGGCGCGCAACGCCCGGCGCGAATCCACGCGCATCGACGCGGTCAAGGAGCAGCGCCGACGGGCGGCGACGAGCGAGATAGCCGGCGCGGCCAAAGCGCACCGGCTCGTGAATCCGAAAGACCATGACGCGCGCAGTCGCATCAAGAAAAACCATAACCCCAGCCGGCTCGGCCCCGCGAGCGCCCGCATCGACGCACAGGCGACCGCCGCCCGGGAACGGGCCGCAGCCGTCGTCACCGCCACGAAGCGCTATGACGGAGACATCTGGATGGATGCCGAATCAAGCAACCGACGGGAGCTTGTGCGGCTGGAGCCCCAGATCATCCCGTACGCGCCGCAATCGCCGGATGGAGTCGGCGCGGCAGCGATATCGGAGACAGCGGGCCTGAAGATACCGATGCTGACCGTCGGACCGCATGACCGGATCGGCATCAGCGGGCCGAACGGCACCGGCAAGACCACGCTGGTCCGCACGCTGCTGCGCACGATCGCGATGCGGGAGCAGTATTCCGGCATCCCGCTCCCCCGGCTGACGATCACGCAGAACACGACGGATCAGGATGCCCGGGAGGCGATGCGCCGGCTCACGGCGTTGACGCCCACCGACCGCGGTGATGTATTGTCGGCATTCGCGCAGCTCAACGTCGACCCAAGCCGCCTCCTCGCCGGTGGCAACCCGTCGCCGGGCGAATTGCGCAAGCTGCTGCTGTGCTTGGGATTGCGAGATCACCCGCATCTGATCGTGATGGACGAGCCGACCAACCATCTGGATCTGCATTCGATTCAGGCGCTGGCCCACGCGCTGGCCGGATACCCCGGCGCGCTGCTGCTCGTCTCTCACGACGAGGGATTCCTGGAGTGCGCAGCATCCATCCGCTGGACGCTGCATTCGGACGCCCTCGGCGGCGCGCAACTAACGGTCAGTTGACGCCACCATGACCAGCGTCTTGGCCTTGACCCATTTGAGCAGGAAGCCGACGCACGGCAGCGCCACGCCGACGGCCAGCATATAGCCGACGACCATCCATTGGGCGGTGCCGGATGGCACGGAGAACTCGTCCATCAGATCGGGCAGCGCGATGTTCATCGACGTTTCCGACAGCATGCCCAGGAACGCGCCGATGTACAGTCCCAGCATCACCTTGTGCGGATGCCTGAATTTCGGGGATTCGGCGGGAATATCATGTGCAGAGCCGTGTTCTGCGGCCGCGTGTTCTTGCAGGGTTGTTTCTTTCGAAGTTGTCTGGATCGCGGACAACATGACCTCTCTTGTACTCTTCCCGTCACCGTCGAGCGAGCGGCGCGCACGGCCGGGCCCTGCGTACACGTCGAGAAGTCCCTAACGTCCGGACCTGCGACGGCAACGAAAAACCGCATGACTGGCATCGGGCGAGCCGATTCGACGAATGTCATGCGGTTTTGAAACAGCCGTCACCGTAGCACGATTTGCAAATCCGCATAAGTCGCATCCGCGTGTCGTGCGCGTATCATGCTGGTAGAGGACGCGGCGAATCCTCGCTCGCGCCAGACCGAGCGACGACAGGAAAGGGAGACCATGCAGCATTTCACCCAGGTCATCGACGGCATCGACGGCTCGCGGGCCGAACTCGTCGGCTATGTGATCGACAACAGCCCGGAGATGGATCCGGACCGGCGCCGGCCGGCGATCCTGATCATTCCCGGCGGCGGGTACGCTATCGGATCCGACCGTGAATCCGAACCGGTCGCGCTGCAATTCCTCGCGGCCGGCTATCAGGCGTTCGTACTGAAATACTCCTGCGTGCCAAGCCGGTACCCGGTGGCGTTGCTGGAGATGGCCGAAGCGATGTCGATGATTCGCGAGCATGCCGACGAATGGCATGTGGATGCCGGGCGCGTGGCGGCCATCGGGTTTTCGGCCGGTGGTCATCTCGCCGCGAACCTGACGACGGTTTCCAGCGATGCCGAGCTGCGCGACGCCGGATATGATCCGGCTGCCGTGCGCCCGGACGCGCTGCTGTTGTGCTATCCGGTAATCACGTCTGGCCGGTTCGCGCACCGCGGCAGTTTCGACAACCTGCTGGGTGACGGCAAAGACGATGCGTCGCTGCTGGAGCTGCTGTCGATCGAGAAGCATGTCGACGCGACCATGCCGCCGGTGTTCATCTGGCACACCATCACCGATCAGGCCGTTCCTGTGGAGAATTCACTGTTGATGATCCAGGCGTGCCGTGACGCCGGGGTCAGTATCGAGGCGCACCTGTTCCCGCAGGGCGGGCATGGACTGTCGCTCGCCACCGTGGACACCGCGCGTGCCGGCTCGCCGGGCGAGGGTGACCTCAACAACGTCGTGCCGGCAGTGCAGATCTGGCCGCGGCTCGCCTTCGACTGGCTCCGCCGCACGTTCGACGTGAGGTAAAGGCTGCTGTCGGAGGTTCACAGGCCCATTCGCGCATATCCCGCGCCTGTGCCTTGGCTGTGCGCCGTCACCGTGCGTGGGTTATTGCGTCACTGTGCGAGGGTACCGTCACCGTGCGCGCCCTCACGCACAGTGACACATCAAGAAAATCCCTGTTTTCCAATGCTTTCCGGGTACCGTCACGCTGCGTGTGCCCTCGCAGCGTGACGGTACCCGCGCACAGTGACGCCGCGGAACAGCCCATTGGCAGCAACCACGGCCGGCAACTTGGCAGTGTCACTCACCGGCAGCTTGACGCCGCGCGTTCCGCGGCTCAGGCTTGGCGTGGATCTTCGCGGTGAGATGGCGCACTTCGATCTTCCATACCGTGACGCTGCGCACCTGCTGATCGGTGAACTCGATATCCGGCATGCCCGCCTGCTGCCCCATCAGCAGCCGCAGCCCTTTGCGGCACTCGTCCAGGTCGTCGATCACGCTGGCCACGCCGTTGCCGATCACCGACTTGAACGCCTCGCCCCAGTTGCACGGGGTGCGGCCGGCGATGACCTCACAATCAGTCTCCATCGAGAACGCCACATCCAACGCGTTTCCCGCAGCCCGGATCGCGTCGAGTTTGCGGCCGATCGACGCCGAGTGGATGTACAGGGTCAATCCGGCCAGTTCGTCGCCGGTGCCGGCTCCCTCGCGCCGCTGCCATTCGTATCCGAAATTCAGCGGCACGATCGTCAGTCCCTCGGCATCCGCATAGCCCACATGCACGATACGGCATGCGGCGATGATTCCCTCGATCTGTTCGCAATCGGTCACCTCGCGATCGGCGCGGCGCATCATGCGATGGCACCCTGCGACCGTGCGCTCGTTATTGCGTCGCGTCGGACGCGCTTCATCCAGTCCCGTCATCGCCATCGCTCCTTGTGCCGCCCCGGGTTTGATTTGATGATACTCCCGTTCCATGACCCGTAATTGAAGATGGGATCAGCCGCAATGCGGAGAAAAAGCTGAGCAAAAAGAAAAAGCGACCCCGGCCGGACTTGAACCGGTGACCTCCGCCGTGACAGGGCGGCGCTCTAACCAACTGAGCTACGGGGCCGTTCGTGCCGTCATCAGGCACAAGAGAATATAATACAGGACTACTCGACCATGGGCGTGTCGCGGCCAAGCGCCCGATAAAGACCGGTCGCACACGGCAACCGGTCAATGCCCGGCCGGGCGAGCGCACAGTACGGCCACAAATGCGCCTTGGTAACGGCTATGAACTCCCGGATGAACGCCGTGGGCCAGTAGTAGCCACGCGTATGGCTGCCGCCCCCATCCGCCTTCAGCCCGATATGATGCGCGTATTCGCTGGCTCGGAACACATGGTAATCGCTGGCGACCAGCGCGCAACGGTAGGCGAGGCCCCGGCGCCCGGGGACCGATTGCACGCCGCTGCGCGCATCCATGATCTCCTTCGAAAAACGAAGATTCTCCATGGTCGTGGTGGAACGGTCCTCCATGAGCACCGCGTCGGCGGGAACATGGCGGCTTTCCGTCAGGTACCGCCGCATCGATTCGGCTTCGGACACCACTTCGTCGCTCCCCTGTCCGCCGGAGGCGACGAACACGCCCGTCTTGCCCTGCTTCTCCCACAATGGCCGCCGCCAGCAGCGCCGGCAACGACGCCAACGTCATGCCGAAATTCATTCCGGCCTTCCCCACCAGTCATCGTCTTCTCGACGATGCGCTGAGACCCGTCACTATACCGCGGAACCTGCGGCCGTACCACTTACGCCGGTGGCCATCCACCACCGTCTCTTCCCCCGGCATGTGCGATGCCCTATAATCGTAGATTTGTCCTATTCACACGCCTCGGGCACACCGCCACGACCTCATGCGTGTACAGTGCAGGAAGGATTTCCATATGGAACCGAATTATCTCGTGTTGCTGGGAATCGTCATCGTGATCATAGGGTTCGCCCTCAAGCTCGATGCGATCCTGATCATCATCGTGTCCGCCGTGGCGACTGCGCTCGTCGGCGGCATCATTCCCAAGGGCAACGTCACGATCGGCATCATCGTGTTCGGCGTGGGCATGATGCTGTTCACGATGATCATGGGCAACGCGTTCGCCGCGATCACCGTGATGACCGTGGGCATCGGCGCGCCATTCGTGCTCGCCTATGGCGGCCAACTTCAACATCGTGCCCGTTGCGATGCTCGACATGAAGGACCGCATGGGCGTGATCAAGAAGCAGGTGCTGCCGGCGATGGTGATGATCGTCGTGCAGATCGTGTACATGCTCATCGCCCAGTGACACCGTATTCCATCCGTATATTTCAAGCAAAGGAGCCATTATGAGCAAGATCCTGGTCACCGGATTCGATCCGTTCGGCGGCGAGCCGGTCAATCCCGCATTCGAAGCGGTCAAGCTGCTGCCCGAGTCCATCGCGGGCGTGAGCGTCGTCAAATTGGAGATTCCGACCGTGTTCACGCGCAGCGCCATGGTGGTCGAGGAGGCCATCGAACGCGAGAAGCCCGATTACGTGCTGTGCATCGGTCAGGCCGGAGGCCGTTCGGCCGTGACCGTGGAGAAGGTCGCGATCAATCTGGCCGAAGCCCGCATCCCCGACAACGACGGCGAGCAGCCATTCGACACCCCGCTGCGCGAGGACGGCGACACCGCGTATTTCGCCACGCTGCCGGTCAAGACCATGGTCAAGCGCATCAACGCGAGCGGCATCCCGGCGCTCATGTCGTACACGGCTGGCACCTACGTGTGCAACAGCATCATGTACAACGTGCTGTACCTGCTCGACCGCAGGTTCCCCGGAGTCAAGGGCGGCTTCATCCACGTGCCGTACGCGACCGCGCAGGGCGTGGGCAAGCCGAACGGCACGCCCACCATGGAAATCGCGACAATGGCCAAGGCCATCGAGGCCGCGATCGAAGCCGCAGTGAGCGTCGATGAGGATGCCACCGACATCATGGGCGAAACCCACTAATCACGCCCACCCGTCGAAAACCACTGACATATCAGCCCGCCGACGAGCCCGCTCATGGGTTCGTCGGCACACTGCAGACGGACCGAATCACTTATCGGGAAGCCGGCCGTCGGGATCGCACACGATCCATTCGCCGCTGGGATCCACGGCGACCGTCGGGTGAGGAAACACCTGGTCGAACAGGTCCGCGTCCTCGATGACCCGTTCCGAGGTCTTGTACGGGACAGGCCTGGCACCGGCCAGACGTATGCGCGCATTATCGACCTCAAATCGTTCCACGGCCATATGGTCGCCTTCTCGCGATGGCCACTCGAACGAGCCGTGAAATCACGATGCGCAATATCCAAATACCGGCGCTCTCTCCGGGGATGAACGTGCAAACGATGAACGGGCAGATGATGAACGTGGCGACCCCGCCGCACTCCCATGAGATTTCTCGCGCAGCCATACTGATTCCGCGGGGCCGCGCTTGCGTTCCAACCACTCCGATTCCATACGACCATTACCTATCCTGACGGCCATTATTTCCCCTGATTGGGGCGCCACGCCCCACTCCAGCCCTTCCGATACCATGGTATGCGGTGGTTTGGCATGCCCGCGACCGACATGCGGACGGGCACCGCATGGAACGGCCGGCATGCGCGGACCAAAAGCACAGACCAGAAAACGGCGGAATCCCAACCCCTTTAAGGAGTAACTGCATACCATGGCAGAGTTTATTGTTCAGATGGGTCAGCCTTCGTGATCGTTGCTATTTCAACGTTTCCTTGGCGTGTCCGCTGACACAAAACGCTCGGGAACCAACCCGGTGGTTCCCGAGCGTTTTGTGTCAAGACTGTGTCACCTATTGTGTCATCAATCAGTCGGATTCCATTCAGATGATCATGCAATTCACTGCGTTCGGAACGGATGACACTAGACACATGTCCTGGCCCGCAGCTCCGCTGATTCACGTCAACACAGTAAGCATCAATGCATACCTATCCCATTCAGCCACGGGCACAGCCTACTCAACAGACCAATCCCCGAACCAACGGCGAAACCGAAACAAGCTTCAATCAAAATCAGAAACCTCATCGTTTCACCCCAGACCAGAAACCATCGTTGGCCCACCCGTGACCATCACCGCCTCCCTTGAATCCAGAGAACGGATTGACATCATCACACAAGACCAGTAAACTAGGCTTGCTTTCTCTTAGCAATAAGGAAGGCTCCAAGCCGCCGGGGGTATTCCCCCGGCACTTCTTTTTCATCCGGGGAGGCCGGCGATGCGCGAGTTGAGCATCATGGTCGACGAGTCCGGCGAATGGGGCAAACTCTCCAAGTACTATCTCATCACGCTCGTGTTCCATGACCAGTCAGAACCGGTCATGCCCCACATCGAACGCTATGAGCAACACCTCGCGGATGCCTCACTGCCAGACATTCCCTTCCACGCAGGACCATTGCTCAACGGGCACGCCGACTACGAGACCCTCAGCATGGCCGACCGCAAGCGCCTGTTCGTCGCGTTCTTCACCCTCGCACGGAATCTGCCCTTCACCTACGTGACGTTCGCACACCGCAAAAGCGAGTTCGACAACGACAAACGTCGTTTCGAGGCTTAGCTGCGGCGAGACCTGGCGAACTATCTGCTGACACACCTCGACAGATTCCAGTCGTACGACACCATCAAGATCTATTACGACAACGGACAGCAGGTCGTTACCAACGCGTTGAAGGCATCCATCGGCTATGCACTCTCCAAGGAAGCGGTCATCTACCGCAAAGCCGACCCTAAAGACTACCGCCTCGAACAAGCAGCCGATCTCATGTGCACCATCGAATTGACCGCGCTGAAATTCAAAGCCGGAGAAAACACCGAAACCGATCACAAAATGTTCGGAGACTGGCGCTCATTCAAACAGAACTACCTCAAAGCGTTACGCCGCAAACAAGCAAAATAACCGCCATATCCCGCATCGTTTCCAACAGACGCTTGCATAAAAACACTCAGCCCGCATACGACGAAAGGGTGGGCATGCCATGAAAGGACATGCCCACCCCTGATGTCAGTGGTTCGGCAAACCGGCTACGTGTTTAGCAGCGGATCCTCCTCACCGCTGTAAAACCGGCACCCAGCACGGCCAGGGCGACCAGCGCACCGGCCACGACCGCACGTCAACGCCGGTCTTGGCCAACCCCTGCTTCTTGCCATCGTTCTTGGAATCGGCCTTCTTGTCACTTGCAGACGGCCTGGTTGCAGCCGGTCTGTTGCTGTCGGACGGCTTGCCCTTCGCCTCATCCTTCAGGTTATCGATGTACACGCGGGCGGTTTTGCCCGGCTCGACCTTGCCACCGGCAACCGCAGCCTTCACGTCAGTCTTATCAGGCAACGTCTCAGCAGGCTTCGCAGCCGCGACGGACTTCGTCGTGAAATCAGGGACGAACTTCAACGCGTTCTCGTTGTCCTCCACCCAATGGCTCACCTTGGTATTGGAATCCTTGTAGATGGGCTGCGCGTACAGCGCGACTTGCCGGATATCCACCGGGGTCTTCACATGCACGCCATTACGCAGCAATTCGTTCGACGTGTCCTGAACGACTTCCTGATAGGGGTACGAAGGAAAATCAGAGCCCTTTGCGTTGTTCGTATACGCGGTGTTGGGAGTCAAGCCAATCAATGGGAAACCAAAACTGCCGGAAGCCTTGCCATTCCAGGAGTTCTTGTTGAAATACCTGGCGAACCATTGGCCAGAGGCCTTGAAAGCCACCTTGCTCCCATCAGTCGATAGGTCATTGTCGTTAAAGACGCCCTTGTACTCCTTATCGCCATGGAAGCCATAGATGCTGTCGTACGAGCCTGCGGTCAGCTCATCATCGGAAACGCCCGTGCTGCATATGGGAATCCAGTACCCCCGATGGTATTCGCACTTGAGTGCGCCTTCTCTATCGGGGTGATGTCGGTGATACGCTGCACCTCGATAGAGAAGCACACGTCCTTGATCTCGTCCACCTGCGCAGGGTCGATCTTGTAGTCGAACGACACGTTCGCCGTCTGCGCTCCCACATCCGACACCCTCACGTTGGACGACGTGATCGGATTGTCCTTATTCGTTACATCCGCCGCGTTCGCAGTGGCGACGCCCCCGAACAATGTGCATGCGGCCACGGCCAACGCCGCCATGGCCTTTCCGAAACGCCTCACGACATTCCCTTTCCCCCAGGTCCCCCGGGATTCTCATCGAAGGACGACGGGCAACCCCGCCTCCATACCCTGAAAACGCTAGCCCCCCGTGGCCTCATTCTGACGGCGTCAGGACACGCCGCATGCGCGCGTTCGCGCTGTTGCGCCATGACGATGGCGTATGGGATAATCCACAAGGTGCTTTTGCGTGGACCGGAACGGCCGTGGCGACACGGAAAACGGACGGGCGGATGACACGAATGACTGCCGTCCGGGACACCCCCCGAAACCGGTTGTGTCATTACCGGATCAGGGTCCCGCAAAACGTTGGAATTTCAACGTTTAGTGAATGGTTAGGTATTATATGGCTGAGTTTATTGTTCAGATGGGTCAGCCTTCGTGATCGTTGCTATTTCAACGTTTCCTTGGCGTGTCCGCTGGCACAAAAGTGTGTCATGGTCGGCTTGGATCGTCACTTGTGTCAAGTTTGTGTCATCTGTCGCTAATCCGAGACCCAGCATTGCTAGAATCGATGTAAGCGATGCCGACGCGACGGCATTCCACACCACGGAAGATTCATTCACTTTCGATGAGGCAAGGAGGCGAGACATGACGAAGCTCGAACGCAGCCAGATCGATTTCTCCACGTTTATGCTGTATCGGCTCGCCGAGCATTGGGGCAAGTCCGTGCCCGACACCTATCGCATTCTCGATAAGGCCAACGCTATCGACGGCTACCTTGTCCCCTGCTACGACATGCTGCACACACTCGGCAGCGAATACCTCGTCAACGACCTGACGGACTACGTGCGCGAGCAGGGAATCTGCATATGAGGCTGTACCACGGTTCCGACGTCACAATCGAAAAGCCCGACGCCATCCACTCACGCAAGAACCTCGATTTCGGCTCGGGGTTCTACGCCACCAGTTATCCGAAGCAGGCGGAACGCTGGGCCTTGCGACGTTCATTGCGCTCGCATGGCAAAGCGCTGGTCAACGTGTACGAATTCGACGAAACGGCGAATCTCCATATTCTGCGTTTCAACGAGAACGACGCCGAATGGGTTCGATTCGTATGCAACTGTCGTCGGGGCGGACAGCCTCCCCTGGGAACTGACCTCATCATCGGAGGCGTTGCGGATGACAAGGTCTACGCGGCCATAGACATGTACATGCGTGAGCTATGGGACATGGAACGCACCCTGCAGGCCCTAGCCTTCTACGAACGAAACGACCAGTACTGCTTCCTCACACCCCGGTCGATCGCAGCCCTGCGATACGTCGAGACCTACGAGGTGGAACAATGACGATCACGCCACAAACACTGACGAAGCTCGAAACGCTACGCAAGGAGCATCTCGAATCCGATCTCATCGCGCTGATAGCCGACCAATACGACATGACAGCCGCCGATGCGATGAAACTCTATTATTCCAGCCAACTCAGCCAACAGGTGGCCGACGGCTCCTACGGCATCGAACAACTCGACGCGCGCTACCTACTCGACGACCTTCAACGATACGAGCCGCAACTCTTCAGAACCGTCAACGCGACTGAATAGGGCACGGCTGCCGAGTTCCGACACGAGCACCCTCGCATCCCATCACATTCTGCAGCGACGCGGTGTGGACGACAAGGCAACAGCTCGTCCCGTTACTCGGACGCGGCATCACGACGATCAGCAAACACATCGGCAATGCCAAGCGTGAGGAATTGGACGGAATCGCCCCCCCAGCGGCACAACCCACGAGCTACATCTCGCCTACTCCCCTGCGTCGGGATCGTATCTGAGAATGTCGCCCGGCTCGCATTCCAAGGCCGGGCAGCGGCATGAACCGCAATCAGCGCGATGGGATGCGCCGACACCAACTGACATCACTCTTGAGGCATCTGGTACGAGTATTTCACCCGCAATGTTTGATAGTCGCCCTTGCTGAGACGGTATCCGACATTGGGCTGCTCCTGATATTCCCCGTCCATGAGATGACTGAATCGGACACCGGTCGCCAATGGTTCGGCAGGAGGCTTGGTAATCCGGGCGAACATCTGTTCCAGAGGCCCGAGGTCGTTCGACCGCATGGCGGCGATGGAGGCCGGGTCATTCTCGCGTCTGCCGACCAATCCCCAGTCGAAATGCCATCCGGCGTCACGGGCCACGACGTCCCAGAACACTCGTTGGGCGCGGCCGTTGCCCTCACGGAACGGGTGGAGGATGTTGAAATTGTTGTAGCTTACGCTCAACCGTCGATGAACGTCTCAAACGGCAATCCCCGCAACAGGTTGTCCTCTCGCAGCATCCGTTCGCTGTAGATCACTCCCATGTCGAAGAGCTCCAGCGGCTGGAACGGCTCTCCATCACCCTTCGCCATGTCGATGACACGAATCTCGCCGGCCCAGTCATACACATCCCGGAACAACTGGCGATGAATCCACTGCAACTGCGCAAGCGTGCCCTCGGCCTTCGGAAGGCTTCGATGCAGCTCGATGGAACGCGCCGTTCACAGATCGTTCTCGACGGTGGCCAATTCCACGGCACTCGACGCACCGGCCAGATTCCTCAGCACATCGGTGCCGGGAATCAGAGAGGGATCATGCGCGGCGCGGAGGTACGTCATGCCGCGTCCAGACCATAGCGTCGCCGGGTGCGGGCCACCAACTCGGCGGGATCGATCAAGCCTCTCGCATAATCCCTGGCGTCATCCATGAAAGCGACGGAAACGGCACCGCCCTCCATCTGCGTGGAATGAACAGCCAAGGCAACATCCTCTACCCGATCATTGAGCCAATCGCCCGACACCGCACCCACCTCATTCCACAGTCACGGTCACCGTTATGTTCCATTGTATGGCGCGCACAGGCAGCACAAGATTCCGCTAGGGGCATTCCTCCGGCTTTTCTTTTCTCCTATGCGTAGAACTGCTGGCAGAATTTCTGAGATGCCAATCGGGACCGAACCTCGGTCTGCCATTCCCCGGACGACGCGAGCAGGTCCGGCAATCGTTTTCCGAACACGTCTTCGATTTCCTCGCGCGTGAAGGAGTAGCCGTCGCCGACGAAGTTGTAGGTGATGTCCGACAGGTTGGGGATGGATGCCATGGACACGACCGAGTTGTAGATCAGGTCCCGCCACACGTCATCGACCCCGATATCCCCAACCACTTCAAGGTAGTTGATCGTCAGAGACTCATGCTCCGCGTCGATCTCGTATTTCCTGTCCACACTATGCAGAGGCAGCGCGCCGAAAAGCTCGCGAACGCCGTTATTGTCGCCCAGGGAGATGGGACCAAGCTGCGCGATCGGTGTGACGTCATGCGTCAGGGCGTCATCCTGCTCCCGCGCATATTCCGCGTTCGCCTGGTTCTCCGAGGCAATCTGAAACGCGGCACAGAACAGAACGACGACAACCGCGAGCACGCCGACGATGGTCATGGTTTTCTTGTTCACCGTTCTCATGATTTCTCCCTCGACTCTTCACAGGAACCTCGACTCGTCACAGGCACCCTTCGACGATGTAATCCAATTATAACCACGGGATTCCCGTTGTCCGACACTGATTGGCGATGGGATTCGACCCTGATGTTTATCGGTATCGAAACCATGGGTCCGGCTTGCCCGCATGGTCGGTGACATCCCGCTGTCCGTGGGCGCGGTCGTCGTCGGCTTCGCGGTCAGGAAGTTCATGGACGGGGCCGAACGGTCCCGGCGGGAACTGGGCGTGGCTTTGCTGGACGTGGACATGCCCGTCCTCGACGGGCCGGCGACCGCGAAGGAGATGGCCGGGCTCTACCCGTCGGTCGCGGTGATGATGCTCACCGTGTTCGAACACGAGGAATCGCTCGCCAAATCACTGGCCTTGAACGTGCGCGGATTCCTGACCAAGGACATCCCCTCCGCATAACTCGTCCAACTGATCAAACAGGCACACGCGGGATGCACGGTGTTCGGACCGCGCCCGACCAGTATTCTCGCCGACAGCTATCTATACTCCGGAAGAAACGACCCCGGATACGACGCCTTCCGCGACCGAGTGGAGCGTCTCCCGAACCACCTGCGCGCCACGTTCGACCTGCTCATCCAGGCGCTGCCGAACAAGACCATCGCCAAACGGCTCGGCCTGAGCGAGGCCACCGTGCGCTCCTACATATCCGAGATCTTCGCCGCACTCGGATACACCAACCGCGGCGAACTCACCATCACCGCCATCAAGGCCGGATACTGAACCACCCATGTAAACGCCCTCGGCCCACGCAAAAACGCGTAAACCCGATTGCAGATCCACCGTTGCGGCATGACGATGGGATATGGGATAATCCACAAGGTGCTTTTGCGTAGGACCAAGGCGCCGGCGATGACACGGGACAACCACAACAGCGAATGACGCACAACGGGCCGTCCGGGACACCCCCGTAAACGGTCGCGTCGTTTTCCATTGGTGTCATTACGGGGTCCGGGTCCCGCAAAACGTTGGAACTTCAACGTTTAGTGAATGGTTAGGTATTATATGGCAGAATTCGTATATCAGATGATCAAGGCTCGCAAGGCGTACGGCGACCGTGTGATCCTCGACGACGTGACCCTGAGCTTCCTGCCGGGCGCGAAGATCGGCGTGGTCGGCCCGAACGGCATGGGCAAGTCGACGCTGCTGAAGATCATGGCCGGACTGGAGACCGTCAGCAATGGCGAGGCCTACATCACACCGGGCTTCACGGTCGGCATCCTTCAGCAGGAGCCGCCGCTGGACGACACCAAGACCGTGGGCGAGAACATCAAGATGGCGTTCGGCCCGATCGCCGAGAAGGTCGCGCGTTTCAACGCCATCGGCGAGGAGATGGCCAACCCGGACGCCGATTTCGACGCGCTGATGGACGAGATGGGCAAGCTGCAGACCGAGATCGACGCGGCCAACGGCTGGGATCTCGACTCACAGCTCGAACAGGCCATGGACGCGCTGCAGTGCCCCGACATGGACACCCCGGTCTCCGTGTGCTCTGGTGGCGAGCGTCGCCGTGTGGCATTGTGCAAGCTGCTGCTCGAAGCCCCCGACCTGCTGCTGCTCGACGAGCCCACCAACCACCTCGACGCTGAGTCGATTCTGTGGCTGGAGCAGTTCCTGCACCAGTACAAGGGCGCCGTCATCGCCGTCACCCACGACCGTTACTTCATGGACAACGTGGCCGAATGGATCTGCGAGGTCGACCGCGGCCACCTGTACCCGTACAAGGGCAACTACTCCACGTACCTGGAGACGAAGGCGAAGCGTCTGGAGATCCAAGGCGCCAAGGACGCCAAACTCGCCAAGCGCCTCAAGAACGAGCTCGAATGGGTGCGCAGCTCGCCCAAGGCCCGTCAGGCCAAGAACAAGGCGCGTCTGGAGCGTTACGACCAGATGGAGAACGAGGCGCGCAACAACAAGAAGCTCGACTTCTCCGAGATCCAGATTCCGGCCGGCCCGCGTCTGGGCTCCGTGGTGCTGGAGGCCGAGCACCTGCACAAGGCTTTCGGCGACCGCGTGCTCATCGACGACCTGTCCTTCACGCTGCCGCGCAACGGCATCGTCGGCGTGATAGGTCCGAACGGCGTCGGCAAGTCCACACTGTTCAAGACCATCGTCGGTCTGGAGCCGCTGACATCCGGCGAGCTGAAGATCGGCGACACCGTGAAGATCAGCTATGTCGACCAGAACCGTGAAGGCCTCGACCCGAACAAGAACCTGTGGGAGGCTGTCTCCGGCGGACTCGACTTCATCGAGGTGGCCGGCGTCGAAGTGCCGACCCGCGCCTATGTGGCGAGCTTCGGATTCAAGGGCTCCGACCAGCAGAAGCTGACCGGCGTACTCTCCGGCGGTGAGCGCAACCGACTGAACCTGGCCCTGACCCTGAAGCAGGGCGGTAACCTGCTGCTGCTCGACGAGCCCACCAACGATCTGGACGTCGAGACGCTGGAATCCCTTGAAAACGCGCTGCTCGGCTTCCCCGGCTGCGCCGTGGTCATCTCCCACGATCGTTGGTTCCTCGACCGCATCGCCACGCACATCCTGGCGTGGGAGGGCGATGACGAGAACCCAGCCAAGTGGTACTGGTTCGAAGGCAACTTCCAGGCCTACCAGGAGAATCGTGTCGCCCGCCTCGGCGAGGACGCAGCGCGCCCGCACCGCCTGCACAAGAAGCTGACCCGCGTGTGACACTTGATTAAGTCATGAAGAAGCCCCCGCAAGGGGGCTTCTCGCGTTTTCGGCCCCTCGCCAAATATCCTCCCGCTGGCGGGAGGTGGCGCGCAGCGCCGGGGGGGGGGGGCGAGACCATGGCGCATAACATATACGAGGAGGCCCCTCACGGTTGGTGAGGGGCCTCCTGTGGCTATTGATCGGTCAGAACCGATCAGCGTCAGCGGACGCTGCGGCGACGAACCGTGACAACCGCACCGCCGGCCAGCGCGAACAGAGCCGCGATGGTGGCGAGCACCGCCGTGTCGGCGCCGGTGGCGCTGAGCTTGCCGTCGTTCGGCTTCGTGGTCGGCTTCTCCGTGCCCGGTTTGGTCGGCTCGGTCGGGCCAGTCGGGCCGGGCACCTCAGAGTCCTCGGTGACGGTGACGGTCACAGAGGCGGACTTGCCGTTCGCCGTGGTCGCGGTCACCTTCGCCACGCCCTTCGCGACGGCGGTCACCTTGCCGGTCTTGTCGACCGTCACGACCTTGTCATCGCTGGAGGCCCACGTCACCGCCTGGTCCGCGTCATCCGGCGCGACCTTCGCGGTCAGCTGCGCGGTGGTGCCCTTCTTCAGCGACAGCGCGCCATTGGCAACACCATCGCCAGAAACGGTCACACCCGTAGCCTCCGGAGTCTCCGTCACCTCGGGGTTGTCCTTCGGCTGCTCGGGCTCGGTGAGCTCGACCGGAGTGGCCTTGGCCGTCGCAGCCAGCTCGGCGACAGCCGCCCAGGTGACGCCTGCGCTGGTTTCGGTGAGGCCCCATGCGTCGTTGATCTGGAACTTGACGTACACGTCACCGGACGGAATGGTATTCGGCAGCGCGATGGTCTGCAGTTCCTTGGTGTACGGGAACTCAGCCGTGGCGACGGGTTCACCCCAGTTGGTGACATCGGCAACGCTGTTGGCGTCGCTGGCCGCCACCACGTACACTGCGACGTTCTTGGCCGGGCCGTTCAGCTTGTCCTGACGGTACAGGTGGGTGATGGCCGCAATCTTGTTGCCCTCGCCGGGCGACGCCTTGAACGCCAGCCAGTGCGGAAGATTGGCGCTGGGGTTGGAGTACTTGCTGTGCCAGAACGTGTTTGCGTTCTTGTCGAAGGCGTTGCCCACGGGAGCATGCTCGCCGGTGGTCTCCTGAGAGCTCGCCGCGTAGTCGCTTGCTTCCACGTCCTTGGTCAGGCTGCCGGTCAGCGCCACGCTGGTGGTGCCGAGCTCTTCACCGGTCTTGGTGTTGGTGAGCTTGAACTGCACGGTGACGTCGCCCGTCCCAGTGGTGTTGACCACGTTGAAGTAGGCGATGGCGGCCTTGCCGGCCGGAATCGACTTGAGGCTGACGCTTCCGGGCTTGATCTCCCAGCCTTCCGGCACGACCGGGGTGACGGTGACGTCACCGGTGTTCGCGTTGGATGCGGCCCTCACCTTGACGGTGATCTTGGACGGGGAGGCCGGGTTCACGGTCTTGGAGTCCACGGTGGCGGACATGCCCATGTGGCCGGTGAGCGTGAACAGCGCGTTGTCGCTGACCAGGTCAGCCGGGAACTGAGCGACGGTGCCAGCGGCGGGACGATGGGTCTCCAGATCGATGTTCTGCTCGTTGCCGGTGGCGATGGCGAGACGCTGCTGCGTCAGCGCCGGGGAGATGGTGTACTTGCCATCCTTGTCGGCGCGGATCTGCCACTTCTGCGTGTTACGCTCATTGGCGGTGTCGCGCTGATCCTGACCGACGGACACGTCGGCGCAGTTGCGCAGTTCCGGCGTCGCGCCGACCTGGGTGACGACATCGAGATGCTTGCTTCCGGTGAAGAGCGCAAGACACTTTCCGGACACTGTATCCTTCATCTGGTAGTAGCCGTCAGGCGTGGTGATGAGCTCCCACGGACCTTTGGAGATCGACTTCAACTGGGGGATGTCGTAGATGCCGGCATCGACCGGGGTGTAGTCGTATTCGCGGATGTCCAGCGGGTAGCCGATCTTGTCGATGTCCGCCTTCATATCGTTCCACGTCGCCCACGGGCGGGAATCGGACCAGGTCATCTGTGAGATGAAGCGCATGCCGTCGAAGATCTCCTTCTCGACCTCGTTCTCGGTCTGGTAGATCGAGCTGTCGGGCCAGATGGACACCTTCGCACCGGTCAGTTTGTCGTAGTTCTTGTCGATCTGTCGTCCGCCGTCAAAGGTTCCGACGTTCCAGTTGTTGTTGTACAGTCTTGCGGCGTTGACCTTGTACACTTGCGCCGAACGGGACCAGTACAGGGCCTGGGTCGCGTTCATCAACGTGTATCCGTCCTGGACGAGCTCCTGCGGCTTGCGGCCGGCACCATACCAGTATTCGATGACGATGTCCTTGTTCAGGGAGACGTTCTTGGTGTTGACGATGCCGTCGTTCCAGATGCGCAGCTGCTTGCCCTTGGCCTTGACGTATTTATCTATGTCATTGATGAAGCCGGTGAACGCATCATTCGGTGTCGCGCCGGCTCCGTACTGCTTTTCGGCGAACGTCTTCAACTTGCTGTAGTTGTCGAAGCTGGTGCCGATCATGTACTCGTCGGCGCCCATGTGCCAGTATTTCGTGGTGAATACGCCGTCGTATTCGTCAATCAGCGTCTTGTAGAACTTCACGGCCTCCGGGTTGGAGATGTCGAGCTTGTTGGGATCCTTCCGGCCTGAGTTGTCGGCAAGCTGGTACTCCGGGTAGTTCTCCAGCCAGACGTTCATGTGGCCCGGGGAGTTAATCTCCGGAATCACGTCGATGCCGTAGTTATTCGCCTTCTTGACGAACTTCTTGACGTCGTCGCGCGTGTAGTACGACCATGTGGCGGCCTTCTTGGTGTTGTCCTCTTCCGGCTTGAGCTTCATCTCCAGCAGCACGTAGTTGAGGCGCAGGTCGGCCATGTCCGACAGGAAACGGTCGATCCAGTCAGTGGAGATGTTGATCTGGCAGGCGCACAGCGTAGCGCCGCGCTCCTTGTACTTCGGCTTCGTGGCGACCGTGCCGGCGGGCAGGGTCAGCTGGCCCTGGCGAAGCATCTGCGAGACGGAACGGGTGCCGTAGAACACGCCGATGTCGGTCGCGCCGATGACCTCAAGGCCCTTCGAGCCGATGTTCAGCTTGAATCCCTCATCACCCAGTTCGGCCTTCTTCGATGCATCCAACGTGAGCGAGATGTCTTTGCCCGTCGCTGAACCGGTCGCGGCCTTGATGTCCACGTCGGTGAACTTGGTCAGCTCGGATGCCAGGCTCTGCGCACGCGCGGCCAGTGCATCGCTCGACACGACGCGGGTGCCTTCACCCAGCGTCCATGCGCCGGTGCCGTCGGTCCAGCCGTCCATGCTCGGGACGGTGGCCGGGCGGGTGAGATTCACGGGAGCCGTGGCACTGTACCCGGCTGCACTATCGTCGGCGGCGCTGGCCGTCATCGCGGTGCACATGCCACCGACCATCAGGCCGGCTACAATGGCCGCAACGGTACGCACACCGAAACGTCTATTGGAGCTTTTCTCCATTGAAACTTCCTTTATTCTCTTGTTGCGGTTATGACAGGAGAGCTTCATCGTCTCCAATGGATGCCGAGCCGGCAAAGCAAGACAAAGCCGTCACAACATCATCACCGATTAAACGTACACTGTGTTAACAAAATTAGCAAGATGCATGAATGTCGCCTTGCGTTCCAGCCTTTTCCACGCCCGGCACCCATATTCCACGTCACATCGCGTTCATCATCGGCTTACGCTCGTTACAAAACCGGCCGACCGAATTTACCTGGTCACGCTACACTGCTGTGAGTACCGAAACCGGCTGGGAGCCGAGCGAAAGCATGAACATATAAACGGACCGTATATATACCGCATGATATACGTCCCGGCACGTCACTGGAAGGGAGCGGCAATGACGCACGAAGACGGAACGACACCGTTGAATCATCTGGTAAAGGTATTGAGACTGGGCGACCCTTCCGAATACCGCGGACACACCTACATCAGCGGGGAGAGCCTGTACTTCCCCACCGGACGCGTGTACGGCGGGCAGGTGATCGCGCAGTCGCTGATCGCCGCATCGAAGACGGTCTCGCCCAGCCGGCTCCCCCATTCGGTGCACGGGTATTTCATCGCGGCGGGCGATATACGCCAGGATCTGCTGTTCGACGTGGAGACCCTGCGGGACGGCCGATCGTTCTCGGCGCGCAGGGTCAACGTGACGCAGTCCGAAGGGCCGATCCTGACCGCCATCGCAAGCTTCCAGGAACAGGGGCAGTCCGGAGTGGAGTTCTCCGATACGATGCCGCAGGACGTGCCGGCACCCGAAACGCTCACCAGTGCCAAGGAGCTGATGGAACCATATGCCGACAAATCGCCGTTCGCCAAGTTCTATGCGAAGAAGTCGCCGTTCGACATCCGCCACGTCACGCCGACCATCATGCTCGGCGCCGACAAGGACAGCGCGGCGCACGACTCAGGCAAGCAGCTGGTGTGGATGAAGGCCGACGGCGTGGTGGACGTGCCGCAGGTAATGCATCGGGCGATGCTGGCGCTCGGCTGCGATCAGGTGATGATGGAACCGGTGCTGCGCAGGGCGGGGCTGAGCATCTCGACGCCTGGCATCTCGTACGCGTCGATCGACCATTCGATGTGGTGGTATCGCGACGTGGACATCAACCAGTGGCACCTGTACGTGCAAGATACGCCGACCGCCGCGCACGGGCGTGGACTGGGCGTGGCCAAAGTGTACACGCAGGACGGCGAGCTCGTCGCCGCGATGGCGCAGGAGGCCCTGATTCGCGTGCCACAGCAGTGAGGCCACGGACGATGAGTGCGGCGGGTATTGAGGCTGGGGCTGAGACTGGTTCGGTGCCGGGAATTGCGGCTGCGGCCGGTATCCCGGTTGCGGCTGGTACTGAGGCTGAGGCTGATAATGAGGCTGGACCGTCATTGGTGTGCCATTTTGAACTGCCGGACCGGTCTGGGCAGCCGGGCCAGACACCGGTACGGCATTCTCGACCTTGGTTCCACATTTCGCGCAGAATTTAGCGCCTGCTTCAAGTGCACTGCCCACAGTGCATGCAGAACTTCATGCTTTTCCCTCTCGGATACGGCCCATCACAGAATGTGCGTTCCGATCAGCGGAACCGCGGATTCCATGCTCTCTCCATGGCGATCCTATTCCTGCACCTGCGAAACCCCCGTTTATCGCGGACGGGGGTGTTCACCTATTGAAGGGGCACGGAGATTGCCGGTGATCAGAGTGCGGGATCCGTGGTCCTGATTGGCACCGGACCACCCTCAGCCGCTACGCGGCACCTCCCGCCAGCGGGAAGGGGCTTAGTGGCGGGTTTTGGCGGTGGCGGAGGCGATGCCGCGGCGGCGTTTGGCGGCCTTCATCTTGGGGTTCTCCGGGCCCTCCATGGGCGGCAGCTGGCACAGCCATTCGCCGACGATACCGATCACCATGTCCGCCAGGCATATCACAGCGGCGACGGCGCATTGCGTCACGGCCGTCGCATAGTAATCCGCCTCGATATGATCGAGTACCAGCAGAATCTGCCCGACATACCAGCCGGCCAGCGCAGCGCCGGTCAGCCCCAGCGCCTTCGACAGCATAAGCGTGTACACGGCCTTGGTCGGGTCGAGCGGCTTGAGTCGGGCCCGCTTCTGCGGATCGGTGGTGGCGTACTGATGCACCTGCAGCGCCATCACCAGCACGACAATGCCCAGCAACAGGAGCACCACGGACACGAACCATGGCGCCCCCAACAACGAAAGCCCCGAGGACTCACTGACCTGCACAAGCAGACAGCCCGCGATCAGACCGAGCAGCAGCGCGACGACATACTGCCACCATGGGGTGCGACGTATCTTCATTCCGTACTCCCTACGATCCAAGTGTCGGACAGCAGTCCCACACGGTCGGCGTCGGGTGCCATGGCCAGCAGATACGACACCGGGTCGCCGCCGAGCCGCGCCTGCGGGTCCATGTCCATCCACGGTGCGAGCACCGAAGCATGGGTGCGGGCTGACGGCCACGGCACCCGGCAGTCCGGCTCATCGCAGACCGTTCCCGGCATATCCACCAGATCGAGGTCGACATCCCCGTTCAACGACTCCTCGACGGAACCGAGCGTGGCAATCAGCGCCTTCGCGTCCATCCGGCACGTCATTTGCATGACAGCCGACATGGCATCCGACCCATGCAGATGGCTCACATGATACAGCGGTGAGATGCCCTCGACCTGATCACCGGGAATGCCCTCCAATGCGACAATCGCCGTGCGGAACAGGGTTTCGGCCTCGTTACTGCGACTGTCCATCGAGATGACGGCCGTATGTATGGCCGGTTGAACGGTAGCGGTATCGCCGTCGCCCGGTTTCCGCGCCGAACCGTCGACGGTTCCATCGAATTGCGGTATGTCGGCTGCGCTGCCGGACGGCTGCACCGGGGCATCGTCGGCCATGCCGGTCATCCAACTGTCGTCGATGCGATGTACGTCCTCGCGGTCACCGGCCTCGTGCAGCAAATCGGCAATCTCTCCCCCGTGCGGGCCCGCGAGCCGGGCGGCCGGATCAAGAGCCAGCCACGGTGCCAAAACGAACGCCCGCTGCCACGCACGCGGATGCGGCAAAGTCACATTCGGGTCCTCGCTGACGAGGCCATCGACATCGATGATGTCAAGATCCAGTGTGCGCGACGCCCAATGTTGTTCCCGCGTGCGTCCATGAGCAACTTCGATATGCTGCAGGCGGCCAAGCAGACTCGCCGCGTCCAGCTCGGTCGTGACCTCGATGACAGCGTTGAGAAAATCCGGGGTACCATCCGGCATGCCCCATGCGGCGGTGCGGTACAACGGCGATATCCCAGTCACCTGTGTGCCTTCAAGGCCGTCGATATCCGCGATCGCGGACCGCATCGACGCCGCGACGTCGCCCTTGTTGCCGCCGAGTGCGATCACGGCGTGGTGCATGGGCGTGACACGGCCTTCATCAGCTCGACCAGTTTTGCCGTCCGTATTCCGTCCGCTCCGCCATCGCTCGATGGTGACGCTCACGTCGGCGAACGGCACGGTGATCGGAGCTTTGGGCTTATGCACGGTGACGGTTACGCCTTGGACTGCGGGATGGTCGGCTATCACGGCGTCAGCGATGAGAGCCGCCAGCCGCTCAATCAAGTCGACATGCTCGCCTTCGATGACGGATACGATCCGTTTGGCGACGCGCCCGTAATCAACCGTGTCATGCAGGTCATCGCTGGAACCGGCACGTGACAGGTCGAGATGCAGCACGGCATCGACGATGAAGGGCTGCGCGCGCTGGTGCTCGTAGTCCAGCACGCCGTGCGTGCCCATGCCTTGAACGCCGGTGAGGCGAATCGTGTCCACGGTTGCGTCCTTTCGTTTAGGTTGGTGGTGGGTGACCACCCCAGTCAGCTTCGCCGACGGCCCTCCGGCTGAGGGAGAAGGGTTAGTTTTGGTATTGTCGCCAGAGGGAGCCGATTGTCAGGGCGGCGCGGCTGCGGCGCACGTCATGCACGCGGACCGCCCAGGCGCCGTGTTCCGCGCACAGGGCCGACAATGCGGCGGTGGCATTGTCACGGTCGTCCATCGTCGGCTCGCCGATGCCGGCATCGTTCAACGCCGCCGAAACGAACCGCTTTCGGGAGGCTCCGATCAGCACCGGATATCCCGACCGCTTGAACAGATCCAGTCCGACGAGCAGCGGCAGATTATGCTCGATACCGGGCTTGGAGAATCCCAGACCAGGGTCGATGATGACCCGCTCCGGGGCGACACCGGCCTTGAGCACCGCATCAACCTGAGACATCAGCTCGTCATACACGTCCTTGAGCACGTCGTGTTCGTAGTGCGAGGTGTCGGCGTCCGGCGCCGCGCCGCCTTTCGACCCGGCCAGCCAGCCACGCCAATGCTGTACGATGTACAGGCAGTCATGGTCGGCCACCACGTGCGGCAGATCTCGGTCCAGTCGTCCGCCGGACACGTCGTTGATGATCTGCGCGCCCTCATCCAGCGCGGCCTGCGCCACGGCAGAGCGTGTGGTGTCGATGGAGACGACCGCTCCGTGGGCGATCAGCGCCTTCGCGGCACCGGTCACACGGTCGAGCTCGTCCTTCTCGCTGACGCGCTTGGCGCCGGGGCGCGTCGATTCCGCGCCGATGTCGATGATGTCGGCTCCCGCATGCAGCATGTCGTCGCCGTGGTCTCGGGCCTTGCCCGGATCCAGCCACAGGCCACCATCCGAAAACGAGTCCTCGGTGATGTTGAGCACACCCATCAGCAGTGTGCAGTCGGTATCATGCAACCGCTGCAGTTCAGTCATGAATTCTCCTCTCCGTCAATCGCCGAAACGGCGGCGATGCCGACCAGTCACGGCGATGAGCCGGATCAGTGCTTGGCCATGATCAGACTCATTGCCTCGGCACGGGTGGCCGGGGTGCGCATCACGCCGCGGACCGCCGATGTGATGGTTCGCGACGCGGGCTTGTTCACGCCCCGCATCGCCATGCACATGTGCTCGCATTCGGTCACGACGATGACGCCCTTGGCGTCCGCGTATTCCATCAGCGCGTCCGCGACCTGCTGGGTGATGCGTTCCTGCACCTGCGGGCGACGCGCGTACAGCTCCACCAGTCGGGCGAGCTTGCTCAATCCGACGACCTGCCCGTTGGACGGGATGTAGCCGACATGCGCGACGCCGTGGAACGGCAGCAGATGATGCTCGCACACCGAGAACAGCTCGATGTCGCGCACCAGCACCATTTCATCGGTCTCGACCGGGAAACGCTTGGACAGCACCTCCTGCGGGCTGCGTCCGAGCCCTGAGAAAATCTCCTCGCAGGCACGTGCGATACGGTCAGGCGTCTCCAGCAGACCCTCGCGATCGGGATTCTCGCCGATCGAAGTCAGGAACAGCCGTACGGCCTTGCGCACGCCCTCTTCGTCAATCGCCATATATCCTCCAGCTTCCCTCACCACTTATATAGTCGTCATGCCCGCCGAACCGGGGCAGGCACACCGTTTGCCGTCAAACGGCAAACGCCCGTGCGCCCGGCGAGCCCCTTTGCGGGACAGTCGGGCGCACGGGCACGAAATCACCGCTCCCCCGGCTTCATGCCGACGGAACGTTTGAGCGACTCCGGAATCTCCACCGGAGGCTTGTCGGAATCGGGACGGCGCTGGTCGGACAGCCACACCGGACGTTCCGGAGCCTTCCTGATGTTCGCGAAGATCGCGGCCAGTTCCTTCTCATTCAGCGTCTCCTTGACGAGCAGCTGGCGAACCAGCTCATCGAGCACATCGCGGTTGTCGTTGATGATGTTCCATGCCTCGGTGTGCGCGGTCTCGACAAGGCCGAGCACCTCCTCGTCGATGACCTCGGCGGTGCGCTCGGAGTACTTGTGCGGCGCAAGACCATCGAAATCGGCGCTCTGGTCGTCGGTGTCGGCCCACTTGATGGCGCCGAGCTTCGAGGAGAAGCCGTATTCCACGACCATGGTGCGGGCGATCTTCGTCGCCTTCTCGATGTCGTTCGACGCGCCCGTGGTCGGATCGTGGAACACGACCTCCTCCGCGGTGCGTCCGCCCATCGCGTACGCCATCTGGTCGAGCAGCTCGTTGCGCGACTGCGAGTAACGGTCGGTGGTCGGCATGACCGCGGTGTAGCCGAGCGCACGGCCACGCGGCAGAATCGTCACCTTGGTCACCGGATCGGTGTTGTGCAGTGCGGCGGCGACCAGTGCATGGCCGCCCTCGTGGTATGCGGTGTTGCGCAGCTCATTGAGGGCCATGCCCTTCGACTGACGCTTCGGGCCGGCTTGGACGCGGTCGATGGCCTCGTCGATGGCACGGTTGTCGATCAGCTGGGCGCCGGCACGGGCGCACAGCAGCGCGGCCTCGTTGAGCACGTTGGCCAGATCGGCGCCGGTGAAGCCCGGCGTGCGCACGGCGACCATGTGCAGATCGACGTCCGGCACGAACGGCTTGCCTTTGGCATGCACCTTGAGGATGGCCTCGCGGCCTTCGAGGTCCGGCGCCTCCACCGACACCTGACGGTCGAAGCGGCCGGGGCGCAGCAATGCCGGGTCGAGCACGTCGGGGCGATTGGTCGCGGCGATGATGATCAGGTTGGTGTCGCTGTCGAAGCCATCCATCTCGACGAGCAGCTGGTTCAGCGTCTGCTCGCGCTCGTCGTGACCACCACTCATGCCGGAACCACGCTTGCGTCCGACGGCGTCGATCTCGTCGATGAAGATGATGGCCGGGGCGTTTTTCTTCGCCTCATCGAACAGGTCACGGACGCGGGAGGCGCCAAGGCCGACGAACATCTCGACGAAGTCGGAGCCCGCCATCGCATAGAACGGCACACCCGCCTCGCCTGCGATCGCACGGGCGAGCAGCGTCTTGCCGGTTCCGGGAGGACCGTACAGCAGCACGCCGCGCGGGATGCGGGCGCCCAGGGCCTTGTACTTCGACGGATCCTTGAGGAAGTCCTTGATCTCCTCGACCTCCTGCACGGCGGAGTCCTCGCCAGCCACGTCGGAGAACTTGGTGGACGGCGTCTGGCCTTCGAGCAGCTTGCCGTTGTTCTTCTTGCCGCCCATGCCGAACATGCCGGACGCGCCGCCCATGCGGCTCATCAGGAACCAGAACACGGCGATCATGATGATGAACGGCAATATCGAGCTGATCAGGTAGCTGACCATGCTGGTCTGCTGCATGTTAGAGGTCCACCCCTTGGAGGGGTCGGCCTTCTCGACCGCCTGCACGACCTGCGCGCCCTGCGCGAACGTGTAGTAGAACTGCACCTTCTTGCCGTAGTTGTGCGGCTTGTTCGTGTCCGGATCGGTCTTCGTGAAGTTGCTCTTCAGCTCAAGCTGCACCAGCTGCTTGTTGTCGATGATCTTGGCGTACGCGACGTTCTCGGTCTTGAGCAGGGCGAAGCCGTCCTTGGTGTCGATGGTCTGCGTGCCGGCGCCGGCGAACAGCTGGAAGCCGGCGACCGCCATGACCACCAGCAGCACGCCCCACAGCCACGGGGACTTCCAGAACGGCTGCGGGCCGCCTGAGTTGTTTCCCTTCTGGTTGCCGTTGGGGTCGTTGGGCGAATTGCGTTTGAACGGATTGCCGTTGCCGCGGTTGCCATTGCCACTCGGCGGCATCTGCTGAGGGCCTTGAGGATAGCTCATACCTGATTATTCTCCTTGATACACTTCGGGCTTCAACACGGCGATGGAGTCAAGATTGCGGAATCGCTCGTCATAGTCCAGGCCGAACCCGACCACGAACTCATCGGGAATCTCATAGCCGCGATACCGCACGTCGACGTCCACTTCGCGGCGCGACGGCTTCTCCAGCAGCGCGAATATCTCCACCGACGCCGCGCCGCGGCGCTTGAGTTCCTCGACGAGCCATGCCAAGGTACGCCCTGAATCAACGATATCCTCGACGATAAGAATGTGCCGACCGCGGACATCGCAGGACAGGTCCTGCCGTATGGCGATCGTCCCGCTCGATTCGGTGCCCGACCCGTAGCTCGAAAGACTCATGAAATCCATCTGCACGGGAATGCTCAGCGCCTGCGAGAACGCGGCGATGGTGTTCACGGCACCCTTGAGCACCGCGACCAGCAGCAGGTCACGCCCCTGATAGTCCTTGCTTACCTGCGCCGCCACCTCGTGTATCTTGCTTGCGATCTGAGCCTTGGTGATCAGCTCATGGTCGATCTCGTCTTGAACATCAGCGATTTGCATGGAGACCATCTTGGCACACGCGAATGACGTGTTTCCGACGAAATGCTGAATGACCGCTGGGAAGTGCCACGGCACCCTGACCGTGCCACTGCGAGATCAGCCGGTCGACGGCGTCGACGTGACGGAACCCGGCCTCGATGCCGACCGCCGCGAGCGCGTGCGCGATCACGCGCAATCTGATCGCCCGCGGCTCCCGCGCCAACGCTTTCGCGTCGATCCACAACAGCTCGCAGTCTCCGTCGACGCTCCCGCACGAATCCCCGGCGAACGTCACCGCGTGCGCCGCAACCGATTCCGCGATACCGTCGAGATACGACTTCTCGATGGATGCGAGTTCGGCACCGTCACAGAACCTGCTCACGATATCGCCGCCGGCGAACGCGTTCAGATAGGGAATCAGCGTGTGGCGGACGCGCGAGCGCAGCGGGAAATCGTCCGGCAACGGTTCGTCCGCAGCCATATGGTCGCCGTTGGTCGGGTCATCCCACCATGTGATCCCGAGGTCCTCGCAGATGCCGGTCGTGTCCGCGCGGGTCAGACGCAGGAACGGGCGGGCGAACCGCACGCCGTCACGCTCGACGATCCGCGGCATCCCCGCGAGCGAATCCAGTCCGGAGGACCGCAACACATCCATCAGCACGGTTTCGGCCTGGTCGTCGCCGGTGTGGGCGAGCAACACGCATTCGGCCGATTCCCGTCGGGCCGTATCGGCCAGCGCACGGTATCGCGCGTCGCGGGCCGCGGCCTCGACGCCGTGACCGTCCCCCGACACTTCGACCGGCACCACCGCGACCGGGTCGAGCCCCAGCCCGCAGCATCGCCGTGCCGCCGACTGAGCCACCTCATCCGAATGCTCCTGCAGCCGATGATCGACCACGACGGCCCCGCATCTGATGCCCCACGACGCACACACGATGCCGGCCACCGCCGCCAACGCCATCGAATCGCGACCGCCCGAGCAGGCCACCAGCACCAGCGGGGCATCGGGCGCGGGGGTATGATCGCCGTGCTCGGCGAAGCGCGGATCCTGCCTGGGTAGTCCCAGATCGACCAGCATGGATCGCATCCGGCCGATCGCGGCACGCATCACAGCGGTATATGGCATGGGTCGAAACCTTTACAGCTTGGCCAGTTTGGCGGCCATCACGTTTATCGCCTCGATGGCCGACCACTGGTTCTCCGGGTCGTTGACGATCACGGCGAACGACAGCACGCCGCCCTTGACGCGGGACACGTTGCCGGCGAGCGAGGTCACGGCGTCGAGGCTGCCGGTCTTCACGCGGAACAGGCCGTTGTCCGGGCCGGTGACGATACGGTTCCTCGCCGTGCCGACCAGGCCGGGGATGGACAGTCCCTCCGCCGCCGCGGTGGCGATGCCGGCGGTGAGATTGCGCTCCTGCATCTCGATCAGCGTGGTCACGCTGACCTTCGATCCTGGCGTCAGACCGGAACAGTCGGCCATCTGCAGGCCGGACGTGTCGATGCCCTGCTCGGCGAGCGTGTCGGCGACGGCCTGCGTGTCGGTCTTGATGCTGTTGCCGGCCTGACGCTTGAGCGCCGTCAGACGGCCGAATAGCTGGGCTAGCGTATTGTCGGAATGCCTCAGCATGAACGCCATGACCTCGTTAAGCGGCGCCGAGCTGACCGAGGCCAGCGCTGAAGTGCCGCTTGGCGCCGCGCCCGCGGTCGGCCCGGACATCACGGTGATGCCGTTGTCGGCGAGCCGCTTCGCGAAGGTCGTCGCCGCGTCCAGCGCAGGCTGCTGGGACAGCACCGGGTATTGGCTGGAATCGTCGGGATTGGCCGGCTTGACCATATCGGTCCAGGTGCGTCCGCCGTCGACGGCCATCGTGGAGATCGCCGTATAGTACCGGTGCTCCGCGTTGTTTTCCGTGACGCCAGCCGGCGTACGATCCTGCCCGAACAGCGAATCGTCGTACAGCAGGTCGACCTGCGTGATGCCGCGCTGCTTCAACGCCTCGGCGGTGCGCTGCGCCAGCGTGCCCAGCCCGGCACGGCCGTTGATGTGCGAGGGATCGCTCTCCCCGTCCGACAGCAGCATGTCGCCCTCACCCTGCAGCACCACGGTCTTGCGGTTGTCGTCGCCCTGGATGAGATAGGTCTTGGTGTCGAGCGTGGAGCCCATGTCCAGCGTGGTCGCCGCCGCGAACGCGGTCAGTGTCTTCAGGGTCGATGCGGGCTGGCGGGGAATCATGGCGTCATGCTCGGCTACGATGTTGCCCTTGCCGTCCGCGATGGCCAGCGAGAAGGATTTGCCCACGCCCTCGCTGGCGGAGAACTCGTCGAGGATGGTCTTCGCGGCCTGGGCGTCGACGGGCATGGACGCGTCGACGCCGGCGGCGACCGTGCCGCCCGTGAGCGCGTCCTGCGGGTCGGGAATCGCGACGCTGTCCACTCCCCGCAACGTCAGGATGCCGGGTGCCACGTCATAGATGTCAGCCACGAAATACCCCGCCATCACCGCAACGGCGACGACGGCGGACACCGCGACGGTGACGGTACGCCGCGTCATCGGCAGATGCCGAATCATATGATGTCGGGCCGCAGCCTTTGATGCCACGAGCGAACTCCTTAGACAGACGTTACATCATCGCCGCAAGGGCGCCGCCCGAACCGGCTCAGCGCTGCAGCGACGCGAACGAATCCAACGTCTGGACGACACGGATCGCGCGCGCATCCAACAGCTTACCGCCAAGCCATGAACCGATGACCATGGCCGCCACGCCATTGGCGAGACCGACCGGCGCCATGACCCATAGCCAACCGCCCATATCGGCCACAACGAGCACGATCGCGACGAGAATCGTCGGCAGCATCGGAATCAGACAGCCGAAAAGCTGCACGAACGGGAACAATCCCTGGGCGACGGCACGGCCCTGCGGTGTGGAGAACGGCTTGTCCATCGACGGCACCGGATACATCAGCGAGCAGTTGGTGATCTCCGCGACGCCGATGCTGCTGAACGAGACACCCAACGCCAGACAGATGAACGTCACGCCCAGGAGCAGGCCGTCAGCCGTGCGCCAATCGCCGGTCAACACGAAGCAGGCCAGACCGAGCACCACCATATATATCACGTTGATGGACGCGAACACCCGCATGCGGGACCGACGGTCGTCCCAGCCGCGCACGCCGGCCAGCACCTCCATCGTGAAACCGCGGCCGTCGTATGCCAGGCCGTTGCCCTCGGTCATCTGCATCATCCATCCGCCCCAGATCAGACCCTGCCAGATCACGATCGTGATGCCACGCGACTGGAGCGCGAACAACGCCACGAACAGGACGGGCATCACGAACAGCAGGATCTGACGCGGGTCGCGGCGCAGATACGTCAGCAGACGGGCGGACATCGCGCCGGACGTGCTGTCCGGCATCCAGCCGAACGCGCCGATGCCGCGGACCTTCGCGGCACGCTCGGGCGCACCCGCGGTCACGCGGTCATGACGCAGGCACCAGACACAGCCGACGAAGCACACCACCCACGTGACGGCCAGGATCGCCAGACGCGCCACGAACAGGAGCGGGTTACCGGTCAATAGGTCGTACGGCAACTGGAACGCGGCTCCGAACGGGGTCCAGCTCAGAGCGTCGGCCACGCTCAGATCCGTCAATGACGGAAAATCATACAGACTGCCGGAATCGGCGGGGTTGTCGATGATGTTCGGCAGCTGGCACAGCACAATGAACACGATCATCGCGATGAGGTAGA
Organism: Bifidobacterium bifidum ATCC 29521 = JCM 1255 = DSM 20456; assembly: GCF_001025135.1. Lineage (NCBI taxonomy): Bacteria > Bacillati > Actinomycetota > Actinomycetes > Bifidobacteriales > Bifidobacteriaceae > Bifidobacterium > Bifidobacterium bifidum. The sequence goes on from NZ_AP012323.1 coordinate 1,712,027, forward strand.
ACGCGTTCTTGCCACGTTTCGAGCGCACCAGCGTCGTCGATGCCGAAATGACCAGCTTGGCCAGCGACATCATCGTGATGATGGCCAGCGGGGCGGCGATGAGCTGCATGACGACCATGCCCACACTCATCCACCGGTATGCGAGGGACCACAGCATCAGCGCCAGCGTGCCACAGATCGCAGGCAGACCGCTCAGGCCGCCGAGCAGCATGCCGAGCTGCAGTTTCCGGTCGGGAATGCCGTACAGCGCGAACCGGTGCGGAGCCATGGTCGAGCCGTCGCCGACGAGCATCAACTGAATGAACAGGATGATGAAGCCGGCGAACGTCGACCCGTACATCACCGCGACGTGCAGCACCCCGTACATCCACCCCGCAGGGATGTGATGACCCGCCATATCGAATACGGGGCCGCCGAGGAACCACGCGAGAGCGCCGACTCCCACAAGGGCGCCGATGCCGAATACGATGCCGAGCACATAGCCGATGGTCTGCCACGTCGACTTGCGCAGGGTGGCAAGGGTGAGCGCCCAGCGCAGACGCACCATGGTCAAAGCGACTTCCATCATGACTCCTCGGGCGATGGGAACGGGGCGGTGGGCGCAGACGAGTCGGCAGGGGCGACGCCGTTCGCCGCGTATCCGCCGTCGAGCCACGACAGCTTGGCCGCGGCATGCCGGCCGCCGACCAGCTGTAGGAACCGCTCCTCAAGGTCCTCGCCGGCCGACACCTGCTCTATCGTGCCCGCCGCGCGGACCTGCCCGGCGTTGATGACGGCGACGTGCGTGCACATCTTCTCCACCAGCGACATCACGTGCGAGGAGATGATGACCGTGCCGCCGGTGGACGCGTACTCGGCGAGGATGTCCTTGAGGTTCGCGCTGGACACCGGGTCGACCGACTCGAACGGCTCATCAAGCACCAGGATGCGCGGGCTGTGAATCATCGCGGACGCCAGGCAGATCTTCTTGGTCATGCCCGCGGAATAATCGGACACCATCGTGTCCGCGGCGGAAACCAGATCGAAGGCGTTCAGCAGGTCGCCGGCGCGACTGTGCGCCACATCGCGCTTCATGCCGCGCAGCATGCCCGAATAGATCAGCAGCTGCATTCCGGTGAGCCGGTCGAATATCTGGTCGGGCTGCGGCATGACGCCGATCTCACGTTTGGCGGCGTTGACGTCCTGCCACACGTCCTGCCCGAGGATCATCGCGGTACCGGCGTCGGGGACCAGCAGGCCGGTCACCATGTTGAGCGTGGTCGTCTTGCCCGCGCCGTTCGGGCCGACGAGGCCGAAAAACGAGCCGACCGGGATGTCGAGGGACAGTCCGTTGACCGCAATCTTGCGGTCGAAGCGCTTGTACAGGCCGCGAATGGAGACCGCCGCGCGCGGGTCGGGCGGCGGCAGTGTCGCAACCGCGGGACGGGAGGGGACGGATGACGATGCCGTACGCGCGGGAAAACCGCCAATCTGCGGCTGATTGTCTATACTCATGACTCAAGCATAGACCATGCAGCTGTATAGACCAATCATCCCGCAGATCGATGACGGGCCGGCGGCAGCCAGCATCGGCCCGGCCGGCGGAGTCAGACATCGCTGCCGAACGCCGGTCGAAGCACGGCCCAAACCCGCTCAGCCCTTATGCACGATTGGCTTCCACTGAGCCTTGGAGAAGATGGCCTGGAACGAAATCGGCATGTAACTGAGCATGTAGATGGGGAAACTCAGCACATAGGCGAACAGCTCCTTGTTGGTGGCGCCGATGTGGTCGCGTTCCGCGACGATCGTCAATGCGGCCAGCGCCATCATCGTCACGACCGCCAGCACGATGTCAAAGGCCCATCCCGCAATCGCACTGAGCTGGCTCTGCCACGTCACGAATCCGAACGCCACGAACAGCAGTCCCAGTACGATGCGGATGACGCCCAGCACCGTGAACGGGCATAGCAGCAGGGTGAAATCGACGGATGAGAAATCACGCTCACGCACGGCCCGCTTGATCAGCGCCATGCCGTAATACCGGAACACCTGCAGGAATCCCTTGCTCCAGCGCAGTCGCTGACGCCAGCTCTGCTGGAACGTGACCGGCTGCTCGTCGTACAGCATGGCGGTGCCGCAGTATCCGATGCGGTCGCCGTGCAGGATGGAGTCCATCGTGAATTCCAGATCCTCGGTCAGCAGATGGAATTTCCATCCCCTGTTGCGCCGCATCACCTCGCGAGAAAACATGAATCCGGTGCCGCCCACATGGCAGCTGGAGCCGAGGATCATGCGCGAATTGTTCAGGAATCGCGACTCGCGGATGAACCACAGGGCCGAACCGGACGACACCCAGTTGTCGGCCAGGTTGACCGAATTGCGGTAGCTGGTCAGGATGCGGAAACCGGACTGGAAGGCCTTGTTCATCTCCTCGACGTAATGACGGTCGAGCCGGTTGTCGGCGTCGAACACGAAATAGGCATCGTAGTCGTCGGCCACACCCGAGTCAATCATGGTGCTCAGCAGGTACGACAGCGCGTATCCCTTGCCGATCAGCTCCGTGTCGTGGCGTTCGACGACATGGCATCCCATCTCGCGGACGACTTCGGCGGTGCGATCGGTACAGTTGTCGGCCACCAGCCAGATATCGATCAGCTTGCTCGGATAGGTCTGGTTGTGCAGCGAGTCGATGAGGTTGCCGATGACGTTCTCCTCGTTGCGCGCGGAGATCAACACGGCGTAGCGCTTGTCCATCGGCGCGTCCGGGAAGTGCACCGGCTTGGAGAACAGAGACATGATGACGCAGATGGCCTGGTAGATGATGCCGACGCCGCCCACCACCATCATAAGCACGTCGATTACGGTCAGCAATGCCATCAGCGCCACCTGCTTCGCGGATTGTCGGTAGACCCGTCACCACGGCGTGGGCGGGCGGTCTTTGCGGGACGGTCGGCTGCCGGCTTCGCGGCAGTGCCGGATGATTCGCTGTCGGACGGTCTATCGGAGGAGGTCTTCGCGGCGCCGGGCTCTGCAGAGCCGTCGCTGCTACCATCATCGCCATGCGCCTGTGCGGTACCGTCACCGACTCCGCGCAATTTCACGGCGTTGCCCGACTTCGCCCCCTCGCGCACGCTGCGCGACAGCACGTCCTTCGGTATGGCAATCGTTTCGGAATCCTCGGTCTCGTTGGCCTCGTCAAGGTCATATATCTGGTCGCGCAGCGCACGTAGCTCGTCGCTGATCGGCACATGGGCACTCGATCCTTTGGCGGCGCGCGGCATATGGTCGCTCATCGGCTTGATCACGCGCTCACTGAACGCCTCGGCGCCCTCCACGACCTTGGACTTCTTCCCCGGCACCGGATCGCTCATCAGCGGCGACTCCACCAGCGCATAGCGCTTCGTGTACACCTTGAAGATGGCCTGCATGCTCGCCGTGACCGGCAGTGCGAGGAACGCGCCCAGAGCGCCAAACAACGCGCCCATCACCAGTACGGCGAGGAACGCGACGCATGGATTGAGGTCCATCGTGCGCTGCGAGACCTTCGGCGAGAGAATCAGGTTCTCAATCTGCTGGTACACGATGATGAACACCAGCACACCGACCCCGTACCACAGGCCATTCGACCCCCAGGCGAACAGCACCGGCAGCGCGCCGCCGATATACGTGCCGACCGTCGGCACGAACTGCGACACGATGCCGCAGAACAACGCCAGCGGCAGCCAATATGGCACGTGGATAATCTCCAGGAAAACGGCCGTGCAGGTGGCGTTGATGGCGGCCAGGATGGAGCGGGAGAACAGGAAGCCGGAAATCTGCTCCTGCACCACCGTCCAGCCGAGCAGGAAACGGCGCTGCGTGTTCGGTCCAAGCCACTGGCACAGGCTGCGGCGCATCTTCGGGCCCGCGGCCGAAATATAGTACGTCACCATCAACACGGTCAGCAGATTCAACAGGAAGCTGAACACGCCCATCGTGGTGGTCAACGCCTGACCGGCGAAATCGGTGATCCACGACGTCTGCACGTTCTTGAATATCTCCATGCCGAGGTTCTCTATCTTCGGCATGTCGAACGACGTGTACTGCTTCACCGCGTCCACGATCTCCGTGTATATCGACGGGAGCCCCTTCACCATGGAGATCAGCTGCTGCACGAACATGTTGCCGAACAGCGTGAGCAAAGCCATGACGATCACGGCGAGGCCGATCAGGCTCACCGCCGACGCGAGGCCGCGCTTCCAGCCGTGTCGCACCATCGAGACCACCAGCGGCTCGACCGCCAGCGCGATGAATATCGAGATGACGACATCCAGCACGATGGTCGATATCTTGCCCCACGATGTCCACACGAAAATCGCGGCGAACACCGCGATGACCGTGTACAACAGCGCGCGCCCCCACCAATCCGGCGGTCGACGCGAATCCCCTTTGGCGGGGAACACCGACGCCAAATCCAGTTTCTGATCATCCGTTTCACTCATGAGACCCTATTGTAGCCAGCGGGAGTGTACGCACAGGTGCTTATCCTGTAAGTATGCTCAACGTTTCGATTATCATCCCCGCGTGGAATGAGGAGGAGCGCATCGCCGACTGCCTGATGAACGCCACGCGCCAGACCGTCGCACCACATGAAGTGATCGTCGTCAACAACCGTTCCACGGACCGCACCTGCGACATCGTCGAACGGTTCCAGCGCGACCATCCCGAAGCTCCGGTCATCCTGCTGCAGCAGAACGAGGATCAAGGACTGATCCCGACCCGCAACTTCGGTCTGAACGCCGCAACCGGCGACGTGCTGGGACGCATCGACGCCGACTGCATGCTCAAACCCGACTGGGTGGAGGTCGTGTCCGGCATCTTCACCGAGGATCCGGACGCCATGGGCGCGACCGGACCGGTGGTGTATTACGACATGCCCGCGAAGGGTGCCGGGCTCGCCGGCGACGACCACATCCGCCGGCACACGTACCGGGCGGACAACGATCAGGTGCTGCTGTTCGGTTCGAACATGGCGATTCGCGCCTCAGCATGGCACGCCATCTCGGGCGAGGTCTGCCGCGACCCGGAGGACGTGATGCACGAGGACATCGACGTGTCGCTGCATCTGCTCAACCATGGTTTCAAGACGGTGTACTCACAGTGCATGATCTGCGGCATCTCCGCACGGCGCATGGACACGTCCTTCGCGTCGTTCCACCGGTACATGCAGCGGTTCAAGAACACATTCGCCGCACATCCCGATCATTGGCGCGAGCACCACACCGAGCGGCGCCTGTATGCGCTCTACCCGTGGCTGCACATGCTGTACCCGATTTATCAGCAGCATCTGGCCGCGAAGGACATCAACCCGGCCGAAAAGATCTGGTTCGACGAGCAGATCAAGCTCGTCAAGAGCCATTTCGACAATCCCGAGCAGGTGGACGCCGTCGAATGACGTCGGCTGACGCCAGCTAACAGATGATGGTGGGGTTCCGACACGGTATGTGCCGGAACCCCACCATCATCTGTTAGCCGCATCCGTTGCGGATTATCGCGGCTTTCTCCCGCTCACGGGGCCGGCCGGCGGATGGACGCGCCGCCGCGGACCGGTCCCGTGTCGCTCTATCACATCAGCGAGGTGTAGATCTTCAGGATGTCCTCTTCGGTGGCCTTGCGCGGGTTGCCCGGCGTGCACACGTCGTTGAAGGCGTCGTGGGCGAGCGGTGCCAAGTCGGCCTCGGTGGCACCCACCTCGGAAATCGTGGTCGGGTTCTTGAGATCCACGGTCAGCTGGTGGACGGCCTGCACGGCCTCCTCGCGCACCTTCTCAAGGTCGCCGGTGTAGGCGTCCTCGATACCGAACGCGTCGGCGATGTCACGGTACTTTTCGCCGGTGAAGTCCTTGTTGTATTCCATGACCGGGGCCAGCAGGATGCCGTTGGCCACGCCGTGGGCCACGCCGAGACGGCCGCCCAGCGGGTGGGCCATGCCGTGCACGAGACCCAGGCCGACGTTGGAGTAGGCCATGCCGGTGATGTAGGAGGCGTAGGCCATCTGCTCGCCGGCCGGCACGTCGCCGTCGGCGGACTTGGCCAGGTTCTTGGCAATCATGCGGATGGTCTGCATGCTCAGGCAGTCAGACAGGCTCCATGCGCCCGGGGTGATGTAGCCCTCGATGGCGTGGGTCAGGGCGTCCAGGCCGGTGGCGACCTTCAGGCCGCGCGGCATCGTGTCGGTCAGGTCGGGGTCGACGAATGCGACGATCGGGATGTCGTGGGGGTCGACAGCCACGAACTTGCGCTTGTTGGCGGTATCGGTGACCACGTAGTTGATGGTGGTCTCAGAGGCGGTGCCGGCGGTGGTGGGCACGCCGAAGATCGGGACGGACGGGTTCTTGGTGTCGGCCACGCCCTCAAGGGACAGTACGTCGGCGAACTCCGGGTTGGCGGTGATGATGCCGATGCCCTTGCAGGTATCCTGCGGGGAGCCGCCGCCCAGGCCGATCAGGAAGTCGGCGCCGGATTCGGCGAACTTCTTGACGCCGTCCTGGATGCATTCGACCGGCGGGTTCGGCTTGACGTTGTCGAACACCTCATACGGCAGGCCGGCCTCGTCCAGCACATCGGTGACCTTCTTGACAGTTCCGGTCTTCAGCAGGATCGGATCGGTTACGATGAACGCCTTGGTGAAGCCATGGGACTTCGCGACCGCCGGAATCTCCTTGATGGCTCCACGGCCAAAATACGCGGTCTGATTGAAGATCATGCGATATACCATGCTGGCTCTCCTTTGAATGACGCGCGGGCGTTGCGCTCGGCGTATCTGCTATGACGATTCCTATCGTACCTCGAAAACTGGAAACATGCTGGGAAGGTAACGCAAACACAGCAGAGAACAGTTGCGGTATAGCGCTGTAGCATACAATCGCCCCCGCGGCCTTACCCCTACGAAAAATCCCATTTGTCACCGCGTAAGTTTCTTCATCGCAAGTCCCACAAAGCAGTACATGCCGTACCACATTATGAGCTGCCCCGCATCCCGCCGCCCTCATTCATCCCGCCAAAGTCCCATCCGCACGGGCTGAAACGGGACTTCGCTCGGACTAGACACTCGGACGACACCCCCATCCGGCCAAAATCCGTTTGGCGCGGCGCGGATGCGACCATACACGGATGACGTGGCCAGAATGCTCATGCTGGGGACGATGCAAAGAGGCGATTTCATGCCTGCGCATCAATCAGACGCCCGGCTGCGCTCCGCTCAGGAATGATGCACGGCACTCGTCACCTTGATGGCGGTCCATGCGCCGCGTACGGCCAGCAATGCAAGCCATGCGGCGAACAGCAGCGAGCCGACACACGGCGAAATCAGCCCGGCGATCAACGTGCCCAACGGCGCCGTCTGACATTTCCGCCCGCGCCGCGCTTGCTCTTGCCTTCTTCAATCATGCTCACGGGTTTACTCTAGCGCGGGTAACGCCTTCAACCAGCACCGGGTGCAAATTACGGGTTGAAATCGCCGTTCTGGGCAATTCCCCGTGCCAAATCGCCGTTTTAAGGTCCAAAAACGGCGATTTGGCACGGGGAATCACGGATTGCGGCGATTTCAACCCGTAATTTCGGGAAGAGTGGGGAAAAAAGAGACCGGGAGGAGGGAGGGCGCTGGGGGCATGCAGGACCGAGACGCATGCTGGCCCTAGCTCACGCAATCAGGTAAGACCCATGACCCGCCCGACTTCTCGACCAGATGCAAGAAACCCGCCATCCCAATGTTTCCAAAGGGTGACGGGTTTTCCGTGGTGGCTCCGAGCGGCATCGATCCGCTGACCTAGCGATTTTCAGTCGCTCGCTCTACCAACTGAGCTACAGAGCCAGTGAACATAAAAACCCGGCGAAAACCGGGTCTTCACATTCCAGCGACCCCGGCCGGACTTGAACCGGTGACCTCCGCCGTGACAGGGCGGCGCTCTAACCAACTGAGCTACGGGGCCATATGCTTGTTTGCAAGCAACGAGTAGATATATTACAGAGTTCTGGGCGATATGCAACTTCGGCGTGTCGCAGCGCCCGCAGAGCCTCCCAGGCAGGCCCGAACACCACCGAGGATGAACCTGAATCCCAGTATTTCCAGCACTTCCCGCACCTACCCTATCAGCGCCGCCAACGGCATGATCGCAAGACTGGTGAAGGCGGAGTCGCCGTAATCCTTGTAGACACAATCGCCGTTGATGCAGTACGACCCGTTCCAGGTTTCCGGATGATTCACCATGTATACCCCCACCGCGATCGCAAAAATGATGGTGATGATAACGATCACGATGGCAATCGCACTGATGACGATGCCCGCTATGGCGAACGCCTTGCCGCGCTCCTGCGTGCGGTTGATCTGCCGCAGGGCGATGATCGAGAGAATCAGTCCGGCCGGGCAGAACACGAACGACAGGACGAACCCGACAATCGACATCGTGTTCCATCGATCGTTCGGCGCATAGTACGCCGGCACGCCATAGGGGTTCGCGCCATACGGAGGATACGGAGGATATTGCGCAGCGCCATAGGGAGCCCCGTACTGTGGCTGCTGGGCGCCATACCCCGGTGCTCCATAGCTGCCGGTCTGGCTGTGCTGAGGCTGGCCATACCCTGGCTGGCCCGAGTACCCGGCCTGACCATAATCCGGCCGGCCATATCCGGTCTGACCATACTCACCCTGACCATACGGCGGCACCTGACCATCCGCGGCACCGGCACCCGGAGCCCACGAACCATCGCCCGCCTGCTCATACCCGGCCTGCGTCGGCACCTGCCCGTCATTACCGTCAGTCGGCATGGCACTTGGCGTATTCGATGACATCTCAGGACTCCTTCGGTCGCTATCGTTCCCGCCGCCGCTCACCGCCCGGCGCTACGCCAGTATATCCTGTCAACGCCTTCATCTCAACGCCAAGGCATCACAGCGCCATCCCCGAACCGGCGCAATACGATCGGACAGACCAGGGCCGGCCGCACCGCCCCATCCGCAGACGAAGCGACGCGAACCGGCCCCGTATTCGGTCGAGTCACCATTCAGACGGCGGTACGTCCGGCCATAAGCCGACCGTCAACGCCCAGCAGCCCGACCGGTCACCCAGACACCCGGCCACCCGTTCAGCTGACCTGCTTCCAGGTGGCGACGTCGATGTGGTGCTCGGGGTTGGCCTGCCACGCATCCCACGCGGACTTGACGATGTCCTCCACGTCGTACTTGGCGTGCCAGCCCAGCTCCTCGTTGATGCGCTTCGGAGAGCCGATCAGGTGCGGCGGGTCGCCTGCGCGACGGGCCATCACGGCCTCGGTGAACGGCAGGCCCGTGACCTTCTTGACCTCGTCGACGATCTGGCGCACGGAGGTGCCCTCGCCGGTACCCACATTGAAGGCGTCGTACTTGCGCTCGTCGCGGTCAAGGTACTTCAGCGCGGCGATGTGAGCGTCGGCCAGGTCGGAGACGTGAATGTAGTCGCGCACGCAGGTGCCGTCCGGGGTCGGGTAGTCGTCGCCGAAGATGGCCGGCGCCTTGCCCTTCTTCAGGCGGTCGAACAGCATCGGGATGAGATTGAGGATCGCGGGGTCCTCCAGCTCCACCGGACCGCATCCGGCCACGTTGAAGTAGCGCAGCGCGCAGAAGCGGATGCCGAACGGCTGCTCGCAGGCGCGGGCCATCCACTCGCCGAACAGCTTGGTCTGGCCGTAGGGGTTGATCGGCAGCATAGGGACGACGTCCTCGGGCACCACGTCGACCGGCGGCACGCCGTAGGTGGCGGCGGAGGACGAGAAGACGAGCTTCTTGGCGTTCTTGGACTGGGTCATGCCGGTGAGCACGTTGAGCATGCCGTTGATGTTCTGCTGGTAGTACCACAGCGGCTTCTCGACGGATTCGCCGACCTGCTTGCGCGCGGCGAAGTGGATGACGGAATCGACGTCTTCGGCGTCGAGGATCTCGGCGAGGCGGTCGCCGGCGCCCGGCGCGGCGATATCCATGCCATACAACCGCGCGCCTTCGATGCGGGCGGGCTTTCCGTAGCTCAGATCGTCGACGACGACAACGCGTTCGCCGGCTTGATGGAGCGCATGGACGACGTGGGCACCGATGTATCCGCACCCACCGGTAACGAGAACTGTCATATCTGTCCTTTCGTGACCGTGAGCATAACCATCGGCATCCGCGACGACTGACCATAACCAATGGTTAACGATAGTTGAATGTTTGATTATGCTCGCTTTTGTTATTTTTCTGAACAGTTTTATCGTAGCACATGAACATAAGAGAACAAAATATGTTCATTGAAACATTACCGACATTCCAGACCATGCACAGATGACAGGCGAGACGGCCCATCGAAGCACGGCGGCCACGAAGGAGGTCAACGGCCCCGGGATAATATGGCACATACCACGACCGACCAGAAACGAGGAAACCGTGCCAGAGCAGATCGAACAGCCGACTTTCACCCCGCGTCCGGTACTGTCGTTCGTGCGGCGATCCGGCCGTCTGGACGCGCGGCTGCAACGCGCGTGGGACAACTACGCCGACACGTATCTGCTGGACATCAACGCCGGCGAGGGGTCGCTGGACGTGCGCGACGACTTCACGCTCGACCGCGACACCATCGCCGTGACCTGGGGCAACGCCAATCCACTGATCGTCGAAATCGGCACCGGACAAGGCGAGAACATCGTCGCCGCCGCGGCCGCGCACCCCGACGTCAACTTCCTCGCGCTGGAGGTGTACGACCCCGGCGTCGCGCACACGCTGCTGCTCGCCGGCAAGCAGCGGCTCGGCAACCTTCGCATCGCGCAGGTGAACGCGCCCGAACTACTCGCCGCGACCGCCCCCGGCTCCATCGCCGAGGTCTGGACGTTCTTCCCCGACCCTTGGCCGAAGATGAAGCACCACAAGCGCCGCATCGTGCAGCCGCAGCTCGCGCAGTCCATCCACGGCGCGCTAGCCGACGGCGGGGCGTGGCGCATCGCGACCGACATCGAAGACTACGCCCTGCACGTGCACGAGGTGATGGACGGGCGCACGGACTTCCGCAACGCCGGCACGATCGCCGTCAGCCTGCCCACCGGGCACGTCGGCAAGGGCAACGCCGAGCTCGCCGACGACATGCCGCACGCCGATTTCACCGAATCGGAGCGATTCGACGACCGGGTGCTCACCAATTTCGAAAAGAAGGGACTCGCCGCGGGTCGGGTCATCCACGACCTCACCTATATCGCGGTGTGACGCCGATTACGGCGTGTCGCGGATTTGCATTATCGCCGCAGCTCACGTAATGTATATCGAGTTGTCAGCCCCCATCGTCTAACGGTTAGGACACCAGACTTTCAATCTGACAACGAGAGTTCGACTCTCTCTGGGGGTACTCACCAGCTCCGGGTTCCACGAGGTATCGTGGCCCGGAGCCTTTTGTTTCCAACGGTTTCAGGCCATCAGCTTGGCCATCAGCTTGGCCTTCAGCTGCTCGAACAGGAAATCGCGCGGTGGTCGCTGCCACCAAAGATGCACCTAAGTCCCTCTCTCCCAGCATCTGACGCATGAGCGTGTCGTCCAGCAGGGACATCACGGGCACGCCGAAGTAGTCGGCCAGCGCCGCGATGTCGGGGATACTCCACGTGTTCTTGTTCTTCATCTTCGCGCTGACTCCGCCCCTGGTCATCTTCAGAGGCTCCGTGAGCGCCGTCTGGGACAGGCCGTGCGCGGTGAGGGACGTGGAGCCGAGGACAAATTGTCCCGGAATCTTGGACAGAAAGTCGCCCAATAGACAAGTGATAAACAATTCTCCCCTCATCCCCTTCGGGGATGCTCCCCTCAACGCCGAATCAGCCTCCACGAAGCCGGTCGCTGATCCGAAGCCCGAACCCGTTCCGGCGACCATGGCCGATCGCAAGACCGTCCACTCGCTGCTGATCGACAGGCCGTACGGTGAGATCATCGCGACGATGGACTGGGCGTACCGATCTACGGGGCGGCGCTGCTGCGCACCTCGCTGTGTCAGGAACACATCGAAGGCGTCATCTCGCAGGAGGCATGCCCGGTATGCGCATACGACAAACGCAACCACGCCACCCACGGCATCGCCGGACGGCGCAAGGCGAAAGCCGGCGCACAGGCAGAGGCGGTGCGGCCATGAGCGGGGACGGGCAGCATCTTGAGGCGCGGAAGAAGGCCAGCGAATGCCGCGACTTCCCGCAACCATGGTCCGACTACCTGTGGTCGCTGGAGTTCGAGCACCGTCCCGGCGACGCGAAGGCGTTCATCAGGCGCTTTGCGGCTGTTTGCTTATCTTGGTCGAAAACATCCTACCCAAAAAGCGCTCTTCTCTTACTCCCCCAACAACCAACGGAGAAACCCCACCCACGAGAACAGCAATAGCGCCCAATTATCTCACCTTCTATTTCCTTCAAATAAGAACGGCGGGCTCCTTTGACAAGGAGCCCGCCATAATCCTTTTATCAGCCGCCACCAACGCGGTATGCGGTGCAGATATCGGGATCATTGACTTCGGAAATCATGAACGCTTCATCCTGCATGATTCACCTCAGCTCGACCCTACTGCTTGTCGGCTTCCTCGGAGGCGAGTCGTCCTTCGAGCTGTTCGACGATGTGGGCGTGCATGTTCTCGTCGATCTTGACGGTCAGGAGGAAGACGACGAGGCTGGCGACGATGCCGGCGAGCGGCAGGTAGTAGGCGCAGGTCTTGAACGTGCGGATGTTCGCGGCGGTCATGTCGGCGGCGGTGGCGTTACCGACCATTCCGGCGGCGACGACCACGAAGCCCACGATGCCGTTGGACAGGGCGCCAGCGATCTTGTCGAGCATCGGGCGCACGGAGAGGGTGACGGCCTCGTTGCGCTTGCCGGTCTTGAGCTGGCCGTATTCGATGGAGTCGGTCATGCTCAGGATGGCGGTCATCTGGATGGTCTGCGCAGGCAGGTAGAAGAGGACGAGCGCGACGATGACGACGGGCAAGTTCATGGGCGCGATGATGAACAGCGTGTAGCCGGCGATCATGAGCGCCATGCCGGCGGTGTACAGCCAGCGGCGCGGGATGCGACGGTTGAGCACCGGGTAGAGGGGCGTGGTGCCCAGTCCGGTGATGACCGGGATGATGCCGGCGATGGAGAAGCTGTCCGGAGCTCCGAGCACGTACTTGAACTGATAAAAAAGCACGCCGGTGGTGGCGACGTTGGCCACGGAGTACAGCAGGTAGCTGAGGGCCACCCACAGGAGCTGGTCGTTCTGGGCGATGGCCTTGAACGCCTCGATGGGGTTGCCGTTGGCCTCGGCCTTGGCGCGCAGCCCGCCTTGGTTCTCTCGGGTGCCGAACGCGACGCTCCACGCGGTGAGCAAGCCGAGCACGGCGATGATGATGGCGAACGCCGCCCAGCCGGTGCGGCCCTGCTCCCACTGGCCGGTGAACTTCCAGGTGAACCAGCTGACGACGGGCACGACGATGACGGTGACGCCGTTGTAGCCGATGGATCCGGTGAACGCGCCGAGCGCGGTGTACGTGCTGCGCTCGTGCGAGTCGGAGGAGATCGCGGGGATCATGCCCCAGTAGGAGATGTCGCGCAGCGAGTAGATCACGTCGAGCAGGATGAACACGATGACGAACAGGACCATGAACACGCCGGTGTTCACGTCCACGAGGCCGAACAGGCCGGTGAACACCATGATCAGCAGGATGCCGGGCACGATACCGCCGATGAACTGCCACGGGCGGAACCGGCCCCAGCGGGTGTTCGTGTTGTCCACGAGGTTGCCGAGCAGCGGGTCGAGGAAGATCTCCGCGATGCGGATGACCACCACGAGTCCGGTGATCACCGCGATGAGGCGTTTGGCAAGCGTCTTGTCCACGTCGATGAACAGCGCGGTGGTCACGAACGTGATGAAGAACGTGCTCATCGTGTTGTAGAACGCGGCCTGGCCCAGGTTACCGAATGCGTATGCGATCTTCTGACCCGTGTTCCGCGTGGGCTGCGGCCTTCCGGTCGTTTCCGTGTGCTGTGTGGCGAATCCGCTCATGGTGTGGTGGCCTCCTTGCGACCTGTAAAGAATCCGTGCGCGCGAACCGCTTCGATCCCGCAAAGCGTGAGTATAGAACTATCTTGAAGAATAAAAAAACTTTACCGCGTGTCGCAAATCATGCCAACGTTCTGCAACCGGCACTCCGTGTGGATGAGTAAGGTTTGAAGCCTGCTTGATGTGCTTGAATCTTAAGAAATCCACGTATTTTGCATGTTGCAGGCCTTGTGCCGCGAAATGCTGGAAAGAATTTGCGCAATCAAGTAACAATATTTATCCTTGTTGTACAAGGAACCTGATTCAACGAGGTTCCCTCACTGCGGCGGCAACGACGCGACGCAATCCGATGCGAAAGCGAGGACATCATGAACACAACCGACGATCAGCGGAAGAACGGCGATCCGATCGTCTCCCCGTCCATACCGACGACGGCATGGCTCGCCGACCCGCGCGTGTACGCGGTTCACCGGCTCGACGCCCATTCCGATCATGCGTGCTGGTCTCGCTCCCCAGTCGACGGCGAGGGCACGGATCTCAGGCAGAGCCTTGACGGCGAATGGCGGGTCCGCGTCGAGACGGCGCCGACGGGTCGTTTCCCCGATGGGACGAGCGACGGGCCGGACTGGAGCAGCGACATGTCGCCTCTGTTCGCCGCGCCCGGATTCGACGATTCGTCGTTCTCACGCGTGCAGGTGCCCTCGCATCTGGAGACTGCGGGGCTGCTTGCCCCGCAGTACGTGAACGTGCAGTACCCATGGGACGGACATGAGGACCCGAAGGCCCCGGCCATCCCCGAGCACGGCCATGTGGCGGTCTACCGGCGCGAGTTCGACGCGGATGGCGAAGTCGCCCAGGCCGTGCGCGAAGGGCGCCCGGTGACGCTTACCTTCCAGGGCGCGGCCACAGCCATCTACGTGTGGCTCAACGGCTCGTTCGTTGGCTACGCCGAGGACTCCTTCACGCCCAGCGAGTTCGACGTGACGGACGCGATCAAGGTGGACGGCAACGTGCTGGCGGTCGCCTGCTACGAGTATTCGAGCGCGAGCTGGTTGGAGGATCAGGACTTCTGGCGTCTGCACGGCCTGTTCCGCTCCGTCGAACTCAACGCGAGGCCCGCCGCCCACGTCGCCGACCTCCATGCCGACGCCGACTGGGATCTCGCCACATCAAGGGGTTCGCTCTCGCTGGATGTGCTGATCGACGGTGCCGCGAACGCCGCGACGGCCGACTTCGCACTATGGGACAAGAACGGCACCATCGTCTGGCGCACCGCCACGAAAGCGGACGGAACGCTGCACGCCGAGGCCGAGATCGATGACACGGCGCCATGGAGCGCCGAACGTCCCGACCTGTACGAGCTATCCGTCACTCTGCTCGACGCGGACGGCAAGGTCCTGGAGACCGCTCGCACTCGCATCGGCTTCCGGCATGTGGCCATCGAGGACGGCATCCTCAAGCTCAACGGCAAGCGCCTCGTGTTCCGCGGCGTCAACCGCCACGAGTTCGACTGCCGGCGCGGCCGGGCCATCACCGAAGAGGACATGCTGTGGGACATCCGCTTCATGAAGCGCCACAACATCAACGCGGTGCGCACCTCGCACTATCCGAACCAGTCACGCTGGTACGAGCTGTGCGACGAATACGGCATCTACCTGATCGACGAGACCAATCTGGAGACCCATGGCAGCTGGAACAGCCCCGGCGACATCCCCGTGGGAACCTCCGTCCCCGGTGACGACGAGGCCTGGCTGGGCGCGTGCATCGACCGGCTGGACAGCATGATCCTGCGCGACCGCAACCATCCCAGCGTGCTCGTCTGGTCGCTGGGCAACGAATCCTACGCGGGCGAAGTCCTCAAGGCCATGAGCGCACACGCGCACCAACTTGATCCGGGTCGTCCCGTCCACTACGAAGGTGTCAACTGGAACCATGCCTACGACGGGATCAGCGACTTCGAAAGCCGTATGTACGCCAAGCCGGCCGAGATCCAAGACTGGCTCGAACACGGCGACGAACGGGGCGAGGCGAGCAAGCCGTTCGTCAGCTGTGAGTACATGCATGCCATGGGCAACTCGTGCGGCGGTCTGAGCGAGTTCATCGACCTCGAACGGTACGAGCGCTACTCCGGCGGGTTCATCTGGGATTACATCGACCAGGGGCTCGTCCAGCGTCTGCCCGACGGGAGCGAACGCCTCAGCGTCGGCGGAGAATGGGGCGACCGTCCAACCGACTACGAATTCGTGGGCAACGGCATCGTGTTCGCCGACCGCACGCCCAGCCCCAAGGCGCAGGAGGTCAAGCAGCTGTATTCGCCGGTCAAGCTCGCCCCCGACGGGCACGGCGTGACCATCGAGAACCGCAACCTGTTCGCCGGCACCGACGGCTACGTGTTCGCCGCACGGCTCCTCGAAGACGGGCATGAGATCTGGCATGCCGACTACCGTTTCGACGTGGCCGCAGGAGATACCCAACACCATGACATCGCCTTCCCGGACATCGACGCGGACGGGGATACGCGCGAAGTCACCTACGAGGTCGATCTCTTGCTCGCCGAAGCCACCGCATGGGCGCCGGCCGGCTACGAGCTCGCGTTCGGCCAACTCACCGGCACGCTCAACCCCGAACAGGACATCACCGAGACCAGCCATGACGACGACGGCCGCGCAACTCGCACGCTCAGCCGATGGAACGCCGGCATCCGCCGCGACGACGAGGAAATTCTCCTGTCACGCACTCAGGGAGGCATCGTCTCCTGGAAGCGCGACGACCGGGAAATGGTCATCCGTCGCCCCGAACTCGTCACGTTCCGCCCATTGACCGACAACGATCGCGGTAACCATTCCGGTTTCGACCGTGCCGCATGGTTCGCGGCCGGCCGATACGCCATCGTAACCGAAACGAAAATCCATGAAAGCGATGACGGTCTCGTAGCGGAATACCAGTACGAACTTGCCGATCCGAACCACACGCCCGTGTCCGTCACTTACCATGTCAACTCCGATATGCGTATGCAACTGACCGTCGAATACCCCGGGAACGCCACTGACATGGCCAGTCTGCCCGCGTTCGGTATCGAATGGGAGCTGCCCGGCGAATACGATCGTCTGCGCTACTACGGCCCCGGCCCCGAGGAGACCTACCGCGACCGTAAGCAGGGCGGCAAGCTCGGCATCTGGGACGCCACCGCGAAGGCGAGCATGGCGCCGTATCTCATGGTGCAGGAAACCGGCAGCCACGAGGACGTCCGCTGGCTCGAAGCCACCGACATCCAAGGCCACGGATTGCGCGTCACCCAACGCGGCGACCGTCACTTCACGGCCAGCCTGCTGCCCTGGAACACCTACACGATCGAGGCCGCGCGCCGCCACGAGGACCTGCCCAAACCGCGCCACAACTACCTGCGCCTGCTCGCGGCCCAGATGGGCGTCGGTGGAGACGACTCCTGGGGAGCCCCCGTCCACACGGCCTACCAGCTGCCCGCCGGCAGGCCGCTCACCCTCGACGTGAACCTCGAACTCATCTGACCGGCAACGGGCGGCGGCATGCACCACCATGCCGCCGCCGGCCCCGCCTACGACGCGGCGATCGAGGCCACGGGCGCTGCGGCCGCGGACGGCACCGGCGAGGAGGCGTTCGAGCGCGCCGGCCACGCGGTCCACGGCACCACCCGCCAGGTCCTCTCGCTCATCACCAACCCGATGGACGTGATCTGCCGCAACATCCGCACCGTGCGCGAGAAGATGGCAACCCGCCCCGACATCCTCGGCTGCCACCTCGAAGGCCCGTTCCTCGCCCTCAAGTGCAAGGGCGCGCACGATTCGAACTGCCTCAAAGACCCGATGCCCGAACTCATGGACCGCATGCTCGACGCCTCGGGCGCCGACCTCGCCGCCGGCAAGCTCGGTTGCATCCGCCAGATCACCATCTCGACCCCACCGACTGGACCGCCCAACACGTCTGGTGCGCCGGCCGCCAGGTGGAGTAAACTCCTTCCAGCAAAATCGACGCCGGTGCCGCCCGTCTTCGAGACGACGTCTTACGCCTGAGGAACGAAGCTTGCGCGCGGCACCAGTTCGGTCGTCAGCAGGATGTGACGACGCACCCGCCGCTCATGCTTCAACCCATCGATCAGGGTGGAGAACGCCATGCGGGCCAACTCCCTTTGATCGATCGCATACGAACTCAGCGGCGGCGACGTGTACCGGGCGATCGACTGGTTGTTCACACTCACCACGGCCAACTCGTCGGGAACCTCCACGCGCAGTGCGTTCAACGCCTGCAACGCCCCCACCGCAAGCACGTCGGCGGCCACGATCAAACCATCGGGCATGCTGCCGGCCTCACGATGGTCAGCCACCAACTGCTCCGCGAGACGATAGCCGTTCTCCACGGTGAACGTGCCGGACGAATACACCAATCCGTCCGTTTCCAATCCCAGATGCGCGGCCCACTGACGGAACGACAGCTCGCGAATGTCCTCGGGATAGTCATGCATGCCCATGATGCTGCCCACGCCGCCGAGAAACGCGATATGACTGCGGCCCGCCGCGATCATCGCGTCCAAGGCGTCCAGCATCGTCTGCGACAGATCGGGACACACGGAGTCGAACAGGCGCGGCGCCGGATTCGTGTCGATGCACACGCCATGCGGGAGCACCATATGCAGGGCTCGCAGGTCCGCTTCGGGAAACACCGGGGCTCCCACGGTGATGAACCCATCAAACTCCGTTGCGCGTTCCGTCAACTCGTGTATGGACCGGATGAACGTGAGCTGGTCCAATTCCAACGACTCCGCACGCTCCGCAAGAACCTTCCGCAGATCGGCGAAGTACGCGTCCTGCAATTCCTCCCCGGACGGAGGCGCATCCAACACCGCGATCGCGGGACGGAACACGTTGCGATACCCCATCTCCTCGCACACGCGCAACACACGCCGACGCGTCTCCTCCTTGATGGAGAACGACGGGTCGTTCAACAAGCGTGACACCGTGCTCTGCGACACCCCGGCCCGTCCCGCGACTTCCTTGAGCGTGGCCATGACATCCTCCCCGCAAACTTTAGTAAAGGGTTTTACTACAGCATAACCCGGGAAGGCGGGGTTAGCGGCATTGGCGGCGTGGAAGTTTACCCATGACTGGTAGACTGCACATGTCCCGGCAATAGGGGCAATGCATAGGGGGGTGGCGGGCATGTGCAGCAACATTCCCGTCACCTTACGATTCTTATAGCGTGTCAGGTAAAAGAATTATGATTCTCAATCCACCTTCCGGCCGCGCCTGCAGACTCAAATGGCCATGATGCATAGCGACAATCTCTTGCACTATGGATAAACCCAATCCGTGATGAGGTGATGCAGATCCCACATGCGTATTTATCCTATTATCCTCCCCTCTGTTAAAAGGTGACAGGAAATCATCTATCCTCGTATCGGAAAGATCCATGCCGGTATTGGATATGTCTATCGCAATGCAGGACTCGCCTTCGTATTGCCTGTCGTTGGCTAAGTTTATCCATACATGTGGTTGAGCCGCACGATTATGCTGAATGGCATTCGTAATAAGGTTTGCAATCATCTGTCTAATTAGCAGACCATCGGCTAGGATATATGCATTCTCCAGATTGGTATGTACTTGAACTCTATCTCCGATAAGTTCCATATTTTCCTGAAGAACATTGCGAATGATCTCAGCTACATTAACTCGGCTAAGGTCAGCTCGGTTTAATTGCTGAACTTTCGACAATTCGAGCAGATGATTGACGATTTCAACCCCAGCATGATTTGAAGCCAAAGCCTTTTCGACGAAAGGTCTGCAACGCTCATCGAAAAGCTGGTTGTGCAGCGGAATCTCCAATGCGGCCGAAGTGGCCGCAAGTGGATTTTTTAACTCATGTGACGCATCGGCGATAAATTCCTTTTCCCGACTGATTGCGCTGTTGAGATCCTTTAACATGAGGTTGTATGCGGATGCAATAGTGTACGCCTCGTCGTTTTCATATGGAATAACGATAGGTTGCCTTTCCAATCCAGCGTCGGACGCGATAATCTGAGAGGCCACACTATTGATTCTTCGTTGTGTCCTAGTGGCGATAATCCAAGTTATTCCTCCAGATAATATGCCGAAAACAATGATGGGGGCTATGCTTACCGCCAATATCAGATCCCGGGATTTTATGTCTCCTTGTTCCATAGTTAGCGTTAAAGCATCCTTACCGGAGTCATACCCGGCAGAAACGTAATCCTTACCGGAGTCAGGAGGAATGGCTTGCGAATTCAAACTATGTTGTTCATCGGCATCTTCTGCCTGAGTAAAAGATTTATTTACGGTCACTGTTTCCAGTTGCCGGTTCACGACATAATATGTCATGGCGGTCACCACTCCGGTAAGCATGAAGAACACGATGACGATCGTGGTGACCAATCTTCTCCTTGTAGACCACTGAAACGGTAAACGCAGTTTCGGATGGCTGGAATGGCTCCCATTCGACGAAGGATATTCAGGCTTTTTCATGATATGCGATATCCTTGTCCGGGAACGGTTTCAATGAAATCAGTGATTCCGATTTTCGTGCGAATCGCATAGATTGTGGTCTTGACGATTCCTCTCGTATGAGCGTGATCATCCTGCCAAATCTCACGATATAGACATTCCGCACTAATCACCGCACCTCGCGCCTCAATCAGCGTCCTCAATACGGCAAGTTCTCGTTTCCCAAACTTTAGTTCTGCACCGCGAACCGTGATGGATCCCGTTCTGAAGTCCGCAGAAAAGTCATCCCGGTTGTAGACCATGTCATTCACCATGCTCAAACGCCGACGCACCGCATTAACTCTGGCCAGCAGTTCGGCGTATTCAAATGGTTTCGTTAAATAGTCATCTGCCCCAAGATCAAGCCCGCGGACTATGTCCTCGGTCTGAGATGCCGCGGTCAACATGAGAATGTGTATGGGATCACGCCGTTCGCTTAACCTCTTAGCGATTTCGTCACCATGCAGTCCGGGAAGATCGCGATCAAGTATCAGCATGTTCCACTCCCCGGAATTCAGTTCCTCCAGGGCATCCCGGCCATCGTAAACAGCTTTTGCCTCCATGCCTTCCATGGAGAGTCCCATCCGTACCACATCAGCGAGATTGGCGTTGTCTTCGACAATCAGAACCTTCATCCGTCCAGCTCCCTTCGCGAAACAATGCGCACACCATAGCATTCGCGTCCAACCTGGTCAGGAATCGGTCAGGTTCAGTCAGCGGCAGGTCAAAACCCGCCTTGCCAGCCGTGCACGTCGTAGCTTTGACTCCGGCTGGACGGACTTCCCCGTCGCGGCCTCTTTCACAGAAGAAAGGAAACAACATGATGAACATGAAGAAAGGAATACATATGTCAAAAGATGCGTTGCGCGTGGTTGCGGCTGCCGGTGTGTTGTCAGTGGTGTTGGGTTTGGGGGCGTGTTCGATGCCGGGTTCCGGGAATGCCGGTGCATCAGATGGGGGCTCCTCCTCGTCTTCGTCGTCTTCCGGATCGTCGTCGTATGAGGCGGAGTTGAAGCAGGCATTGCAGTCGGCGTCGAGTGATTTCGAGCGCGGGGTGTTGGAGCGCGCGGTCAAGGCCGGCAGGATCAGCGAGTCGGATTACCGCGAGGCGAACGAGAAGTACCAGGAGTGCATGGCCGCCAAGGGCGACGACGTGGAGTTCGACACGGACCAGTCCACCGGGTTGATGCAGGAACACATGAACACGGACGATAATTACGATTCGGCCAAGGCGAACGAGGACAGCATGGCGTGCGCGAAGGGCACGAACCTGCAGATCCGCGACCTGTACGAGCGAATGGTGCAGAACCCGTCGAACGCGGACGAGATCGAACTGGTCGTGGGTTGCCTGAAACGACGCAAGCTGGTGCCTGATTCGTTCACGAAGCAGGATTACCTGACCGAGATGGGCAAGCCCGAGGGGTCGTCGAAGCTGGACACGTCGTCGGACGCGTTCTCCCAGTGCCTGGCGAACCCGAGCAAGTAGAGGAAGTGTTGCTCGTGTTTCGACAGGGAAGAATAGTGCCCGCACGCGTCGGCGGGTGAACGGCGTGGGGTTCGTGGCGGCGTGCATGGCCGCGTGTCTGGCGGCGGGCATGGGCCTGGCCGTGGGGCTGGAGCGGACGATGACGCCGCCGTCCCTGTCGGATTCCTCGGATGCGGGAAATCTCGCGTTGGGGTCGGAGGAGTTCGACGACGTGCGTTCCCTAAACGTGGACGTGACGGCGTCGCCGGCCGGTGGGGTCGCGTTCCCGGTGTCGGGCCGGGTCACGTTCGCGTCGTGCCCCGCGGACGGCGTGGTGCGTTCGGGCTCACGCGAGTACGGCGTGGATGGCACGCCTCTGGTGAGCCTGCACACGGACACTCCCCTGTACCGCGATCTGGCGTACGGGGACAAGGGCGACGACGT
Organism: Bifidobacterium bifidum ATCC 29521 = JCM 1255 = DSM 20456; assembly: GCF_001025135.1. Taxonomy (NCBI): domain Bacteria; kingdom Bacillati; phylum Actinomycetota; class Actinomycetes; order Bifidobacteriales; family Bifidobacteriaceae; genus Bifidobacterium; species Bifidobacterium bifidum. The sequence continues at coordinate 1,734,485 of NZ_AP012323.1, forward strand.
GACAGCGTTGCAGAACGAGCTGGCCGCGCTCGGCTACGGCGGCTCCCGGTCGGGCGTGTTCGACTGGGCCACGTGGGACGCGTGGCGGCGCCTGTACGCGGCGAACGCCGGCACGGCCACGGCGGCGGCCCGAGTCCAGCAGGGCGCGTTCTCCCGCGCGTTGGCGGTGTGGCTGCCCGCGCAGACGATGAGCGTGTCATGCGCGGCGTCGCTGGGTTCGACCGTGACCGGCGATTCGACGGATTCGCTCGCGTTCCGCAGTCTGGCCGGGGTCGCGTCGGTCAAGGCCGCGTCCCTGCCGGACGGCCGCATCCAAGGCGATCGCGTGGTCGAAATCAACGGCAGGGACTATCCCATCGGCGACGACGGCATCGTATCGGACACGGCCGCGTTGCAGGCGATGGCGGGATGGTCCACGTACACGGGCGCGCACAAGGACGGCGAGGACGTCACGAGCGTGACCGTGACCTACAAGCTCAAAAAGCCGATCGGCGTGTACTCGGTGCCAGCGTCCGCGCTCACCGGGCTCAAGGGCAGCGACGGATGCGTAGTGGCGACCGACGGCACAAGCGTCAAGGCGCACGTGGCCGGCAGCTCATTGGGCCGCACGCTGGTCACGATCGACGGCAAGGCGCCCGCGAGCATCAAGGCCGATCCGGGACAGGCGGTGTGCGATGCGCGTTGACCTCGACCACGTCGGCCACCGGTACGCCGACGGTCCGCTCCTGTTCCACGATCTGACCGCGAGCCTCATGCCCGGGCACGTGTACGCGCTGACCGGGCCGAGCGGCGCGGGCAAGTCCACGCTGCTCGGCATCATCGCCGGCTGGACCACGCCCGCCGAAGGCCAAGTGACCCGGCAGGGAATCGACTCGATGCGCTGGATTTTCCAGAACCCGCACGGCGTGGCCCAACGCACCGCGATCGACCACGTCAGCCTGCCCCTGCTCGTCAAGGGGCTCCCGCGCCGCGAGGCCGAGGAACAGGCGCGCACGCTCATGGACCGGTTCAACCTGACCCGGGTCACCGACCGCAGGTTCGCGGAACTGTCCGGCGGAGAGGCCCAGCGCCTCATGCTCGCCCGCGCGTTCGCGGCCCAGCCCTCGCTCATGCTCGTGGACGAGCCCACCGCCCAGCTCGACATGCACACTGCGGCCACGGTCAGCGAATCCCTCTCCCGTATCGCCCGCAACGACACGATCGTCGTGGTCTCCACCCACGACCCGAACACGCGCGACGCGTGCACCGACATCATCGATTTGAAGAACTACCAATGAACCACACCACGATGAAAGCAACCGCCGTCATCTCCGAGGCATGGCGCTCCATCACCAGCGGCGCAGCCCGCCTCGCCCCGGCCGTCCTCGCCCTGGCCCTGACCGCCGCCGGCATGGGCGTCATGGACATCGCCGCCGGCTCAACCATCCTCGACCAGGCAAGCGCATACCGGCAATCCGGAGCTGACATCCTCGTACTCAACGCGCCCGACGGCATCGACGCGGCATCCTGCGAACGCCTCACCAGCCTCACGAACGTCCAGGCCGCCGGAGCGATCCGCACTACGGACCCGCTCACCCTCGCGGCCCTGCCCGACACCACCACGCCCCTCTACCAGATCACCCCCGGCCTGGCCAAACTCCTCGACACCAAACAGGACCCGAACACGACCGGGCTGATCGCATCCCAACAAGTCGCCGAAACGCTCGGCACCTCCACCGGCGGCACGATCGGCCTCGCCGACGGGCGCACCGCGCGCGTCAAAGGCATCTACCAATACCCCGACGACGGACGCACCCCCGGATACGCGTACGCGCTCATGGAGGAAACACCCGCCACCGGCACGTTCGACGCCTGCTGGGCCAAGACCTGGCCGCAAACCGACCGGACCCGCAACGCCCTATGGTCCACCCTCACCCCGAACGCGAAAACCACCGGCGACGATGCACCCACCCTCGGCCAGCTCAACACCACCAAAGGCGACGGCTTCGACGGACAAACCCTCTACCGGCAACGCTCCACACGCATCCTGCCCGCCTGCGGCGCACTCATCGCCCTCGCCATCGGATACCTGCTCATACGCGGCCGACGGCTCGAAATCGCCTCCGCACTGCATTGCGGCGTACCCAAACCCGCACTCGCCACGCAGATCATCATCGAAACCGGCATCACCATCCTGCTCGCCACCGCCATCAGCCTGCCCATCGACATGACCGCCGCCAGACTCCTCATCGACACCACCGACCGAACCGCCATCACCCTCAACGCCATACAAACCACCATCACCACCAACACCGCCTACCTACTCGCCACCACCATCACCGCCCTCCACATCAAAGAACGACATCTCTTCACCTACTTCAAAGAACGATAAAGCGCAGAAAATCATTAAAATTACGTGATCCGTATATTCCGAAATCCTCATCATCGTCGGCGGACACTATCAGCACGGCATCCTACTCGATTCATAGGCTGCCGTTTTCATTTATCAATGCTCTCACGAAGGGAGCGTAAGACATTTAGCGGCCACATCGAGGTAGGGGGCTGGCCATGCTGATCGGCTCCTCGTTGGTCTGCATGACGCGCGGGAGGACGGTATGCCGTGGCGGTGCGAATGGCGCATCGTCCGACGGGCTGGCGCACGGTGTTTGTGTCGCCGACGTTGCTGATGTTGCCGGGGGTAATATTGATGATGGCGTTGCCGGCGCGTGTTCGGGCGAATCCGACGTCTGGCACAAGACCGTCATCTGCTGGCTCGTCCTGGTCGCATACCTGTACATCCAATGCGAGAACTATGCGTTCGCCGCCTCGAAGGCGAGGCGCGAGCGCTGATTCCTCGCGGGCCGACGCATCGACGCGCCCCGAGATGGACCAAAATCCAGAATAACCGACATTCGCCGCTGTTCCGTCTTTCGCCCAAGGCGTATATCTACCCGTATCTTGAGGTGCATCATGTATTGTCGCGGCTAACTAACCGGCGAAACGCGGCATGTTTCGCATTTTGGGCGAAAAGCCCAAGGCCCACAGGAGGTATTGATGACGTTCGTTGCACGGTCGGTGCGCTATGTTCTCAGAAAACGAGTGCGAACCATAGTGCTCCTCATAGTATTGACCATCATAACAGCGAGCATGCTATCCACGATCGCGGTTTCTCGAGCAGCTCAACAGGCCGCCGGACGAATCGAGAAGGAAGCGGTCGGCGGATTCGTGCTGGCCAGCAATCTGCAGGGCAGCATGCTCACGCCTCGCGGAGGCGGCATGGTGCGTCCCGCCGACGTGCGCAGGATCGCCCAACTGCCCGGGGTCGATTCGTATATGGTCCGTCAGAACGCCACCGCCGACCTCGTGGGGGCGAATGTGGCGAAGGTCCCCGGCGGCGATGATTACGATGCGACCAAGGAGCAGCAGTTCGGCAACGCCGCCAACGTCATAGGCACGAATGATTCGTCGAAACTCAACGTGTTCACGTCGCGCACGCTCGGCATGGCCGAAGGACGGCATCTGAAGGCCTCCGACAAGTACACGTCGATGATCCATGAGGATCTCGCCAAAGCCAACGGGCTCAAAGTCGGAGACACGCTCACGCTCAAGGCCAACGCCTACGACGCCGACAACGAATCACATTCGACGGCGACCGTCAAGACCACCATCGTGGGCATATTCAAGGGCGACAGCGCCAGAAAGGTATCCAGCCGAGCGGAACTGACCGCCAACACCATCTACACCGATCTGGATACCACACGCGATCTGTACCAGTACAAGGACGGCAAGGAAATATACCAGGACGCCACCTTCGTGCTGTCCAAGGGCGTTGACGTGGAGAAGACCATGGACGCCGCAAAGAAACTCCCGGTGGATTGGAACAACTATCAGATCACGCGCAACGACCAGTATTCATCGAGCATGCTGCATGCCGCCCGCGGCGTGCGCTCCATGATGCGCGGCGCCCTGATCGGCGTGACCGTCTCGGCCGTGCTCGTGCTCAGTCTCATGCTGCTGCTGTGGATGAACGACCGCCGTCAGGAGATGGGCATACTGGTGTCCCTTGGCGTCGGCAAGCCCTCCCTGGTCGCCCAATACCTCACCGAGATGGTGCTGATCGGTCTGCCGTCCCTTGCCCTCGGCTGGCTGTGCGCGCAGGGAATGGCCCAATGGCTCGGCACCACGGCGCTCCATTCCGTGAACGCCTCCGCGGCGAAGGAGCTGAGCAGCATGGGACAGGTCGGCGGCGACCTTGAATCCAGCATGTCGGTGCGCACCCTGGATTCGCTCACGGTGTCGGTCGACGGGACCGCCATGCTGTACGTGGCGCTCGGATTGTTGGCGGTGATGCTGGTGTGCGTCGCGGTGGCGTGCATACCGATGCTGCGCAAATCGCCGCGAGACCTGTCGGAGATTCGATGATGAGCATGAATGTGTGGAAGCGTGCCACGTTGGCGATCGTACGCAAGCCGGTACGCAGCGGCATCATCGGTCTGCTGATGCTGATGGTCTTCACGAGCCTGGTGGCGCAGGTCGGAGTCTCGACGGCCCTGCGTACCATGTCCGACAGCATCGGCGCGGGCATGGGCATAGGGTTTACCGTCAGCGCCGGCGAGAATCCCATCAGCGCCGAGGAGGCGAGCCGGTTCTCGCGTATCCCCGGTGTGACGAAGACCGCCTATGCGACGAAGACCTTGGCGCAGGTGGATGGCGCGCGCCCGGTCATGCCCCGGCAGGGCCCCCGATTGGACTCCGATCTGGCCATGCAGGTCAGCGTGCTGGGCACCACCGATTCCTCATTGTCCGAGGAATTCCAGAGCGGCCTGTACCGTCTGGAGCAGGGCCGCCATATCTCGGGCGACGGCGACAATGTGCTGGTCCACCGCGACTTCGCGCTGCAGAACGGCCTATCGGTCGGCTCGACATTCCGTCTCCGGCAGGAGGGGCGCAACGCCACGGTGCGTGTGGCCGGGATCTTCTCCGGCAACGTGCAGGCCCAAAGCCCCTTGCCCTCGGACACTTCCGAGAACCTCATCTATTCGGGTAGGCGAGTGACCTCCGCTCTGACCGGAAACGACCAGATCGGCATGATCCGATGCCTGTCGGATAATCCGCAGGACCTGTCCGCGGCGGTCAGTCAGGCCAAGACCATGGCCGGCGGCAAGTACGACGTCACCGACGATTCGGCCCGGCTCTCCGGCGTCCTGCAATCCGTGCAGACGGTGCGTGATCTGGTGCGCATGGTGCTGCTGTCCGTCTGCCTCGCGGACGTACTGGTGCTGGCGATGGCGCTGGTCTTCTGGATTCGCTCACGCATCCATGAGATAGGCACGCTTCTGGCCCTCGGCATCGGCAAGATGCGGATCGTCGCACAACTCGCCATCGAAACCGGACTCATGGCGGTGGTCGCCGCCCTGTGTTCGCTGGGCACCGGCGCCATGCTGTCGGGATACGTGTCTTCCCGACTGTTGCGCGATTCGGGCGTCGCGCCGTTGGAATCGTTGCACGTGGAGGCCTTGCCGCCTGAGCAGACGCTGCTCATCCTGCTGCTCGGATGCGCGGTCATCGCCGTGGCCCTTGCCGTGTCATGCGCCGCCGTGCTGTCCAAATCCCCGAAATCCATTCTTTCCTCTATGCGTTAGGAGTCACCAATTATGTCTAACTGTCTGCAACTGGACCATGTCGATTACGCCTACGGCGCGGCGAAGATCCTTGTTCTTTCGGATGTCAGCGCGGATTTCGAATCCGGGAAGATGTATGCGATCACCGGCCCGTCCGGCGCCGGCAAGAGCACGCTGCTGTCGCTGCTGGCCGGCCTGGACGCCCCCTCCCGGGGAGTGGTCCGCTTCGAAGGGGAGGACATCGCCACATCGGGCTATGCGAAGCACCGTCGAGAGCACGTGTCCCTGGTGTTCCAGGACCATAACCTGATCGACTACCTCACCCCCGAAGAGAACCTGCGGCTGGTCAGCACCAAGGCCGATATGAAGATCCTCGAGGAACTGGGTTTGAGCCGTGAGGAATCCAAGCGCAACATCATGCACCTGTCGGGCGGCCAGCGTCAACGGGTGGCGGTCGGCCGCGCGCTGGTCGCCCCGGGCCGCGCGATCCTCGCGGACGAGCCGACGGGCAGCCTCGACCCGAAGATGACCGACGAGGTGATTCATCTGCTGCAGCACGCCGCCCATCAGCTCGGCAAATGCGTGATCGTGGTGACGCATTCCAAGCGCGTCGCCGACTCCGCCGATGTCGTGCTGCGTCTCAGGAGCAAGAAACTGGCCCGGGTGTGACCCACCTGGGCCGGGCGGCACCCATACACCGCTTCGGCATTTCGGCACCCCGCACCCCGGCACCCCGGCGACCCACTCGCGTTGCCGGGGTGCCGTATTCGTTCTGCGACATAATGTCGTGATAATGGAACCATGCCAGTGATGAATGATGAAGTGCCCGGCGAGGGCGATTTCGACGCGGGGCGTCGACGTGGCGAGTTCGACGATATCACTTGGCGGATTCTAGCGGTGGTTGCAACACCTGGTGTTTTTTTTGGTGTTGCAACCACCGCTAGAATCCGCCTTTCTGGTGTTCCCCGAATCCAGGCAACCACCCAAGCTCGTCGAATACTTCGGCAAGGTGCTCCCCCTATGCCATGACCGGCCTGCTGGTGGTATATGCGCTACGCAACACGCCGATCCTGACCGGTTCGCACGGCATTCCGGAACTCATCGCCTGTGCCGTCATCACATTGCTGCATCTGTGGAAGCGCAACATACTGCTTTCGACCGCCGGCGTCACCGCGGTGTATATGCTGCTGATACAGCTGGTGTTCTAGGAGCATGCCTGGCGGCGAGTCCCGTCAAGGATGGATGAGGAACCCGCCGCCCAACCTGCCGCAGAACCGTCACTCGAACGGATACTTCAGCCCCCACTTCGCCCGCAGCTCGTCCATGAGCTCGACGATGCGCAGCGAATCGGCGTGCGGCATCTCGGCGCACTCCTCGCGCCCGTCGAGAATCGCGTTCGCCGCGGCGGCGACCTGATACTCGTAACCGGTCAGCTGCGCCGGCACATCGTAATGCTCCGCCACGGCATGGTCGGCGCCGTATACGTCGATCGCTTCGATGTTGTTGATGTTGCGGCACACCACGTACCCCTTGTCGCCCCAAATGCAGCCCGCACGGTCGGAGCAGGCGAGCATCGACGACGTGGACACCGCCATCACGCCATTGGCGTAATACAGCGTGGTCGAGTTCTGCGCGTCCACGCCGGTCGGGGCGTATGGCGTCATCGACGTCTCGACGCGCTCGACCGGCACCTCGCCGTGGCCGCCCATCACCATGTCGATGAAATTGAGCGGGTACACGCCGACGTCGAGCAGCGCCCCTCCAGCCATCGCGGGATCGCTCATACGCGCCTTGCCCGACACCGGATAGCACAGGTTCGCCGAAATCGACCGCAGCTCGCCGATCGCGCCGGAGGCCACGATCCGGTCGACGATGGCCCGCGACGGCATGTAGCGCGTCCAGATAGCCTCCGTGCACAGCAGACCGCTGCCGTCGGCCGCATCGAGCAGCGCACGGGCCTGCGCGGCGTTCGCGGTGAACGACTTTTCGACCAGGATGTTCTTGCCGGCCTTCAGGCAGGCGATGCCCTGCTCGGCGTGCAGGCTGTGCGGCGTGGCGATATACACCAGATCCACGTCCGGGTCGGCCAGCAGCTCGTCATACGAGCCATACGACACCGGGAACCCGTATTCGGCCGCGAACGCCGCGGCCCTGCCCCCGTCACGCGCGGCGACCGCATACGGCGCTACCAGACCGGCATACCGCGGGTCCGCCGCCATCGCCACCAGTGTTCGCGCCATCGAATGCGCGATGCGCCCGGCGCCCAGAATCGCCACGTTGATGCGCAACCCCTGCGCTTCGGCCTCGGCACGTCTGCCGTTCAGTCTGCTCATCATTCCTCCTCGAACGTTCCGATACATGTTCCGATGGAATACGCGGGTATCCCCGCGAAACCGGCTGTCAATGCACCAGAATAATCCGGTGAACGATATCCGCCCGGCTCGCCGCGGCGCAATCCGGCGAATATGACGCGACGCGCCCGGCAGTCATGCCAAGGCGCGTCGCGTTTCATCGCATCTCGTCGCGTGCCGCCACGCTCCGGCGGCCGGCCGCATGCCGTCATCCGATCTGCCGTTCCACCCAATCGACGATGTACGGCGCGACCTCCTGAATCTGGCCGATGGCCACCTGGAACTCGTGGGGCCCGCCATACCAGGGATCCACCAGGTCGATGGAGTCCTCGCGGCCGGCCGCCGGCTTGGGCAGGTTCGGGTCGAAACTGCGGTACATGTGCACTTCGGCGCGCTTGGAGGACGGCAGCTGCCGCAGCAGTGCGCGCATATGCGAGGCCGTCATCGGCAGGAACAGGTCGGTTTCCTTGATCTCCTCGCGCGTGACGCGATGGGCGAAATGATGCGTGGGGATCTCATACCCGTCGGCCCGCAGCACGCGCACGGCGCGCGGGTCGATAGGATGGCCGTACTCCTCGTCGCTCACGCCGCTGGACAGGACGCGCACGCGGTCCTCCCCTATCCCACGCGACTCGAATTCGGCGCGAAGGATGATCTCCGCCATGGGCGAGCGGCAGATGTTGCCCGTGCACACGGTCATCACGGTGTATGGGTGCTGCTGTGTCATGATGGCTCCTGATGGTTTCCGATGGGCGCCTGTGCGTAAGGCGCCCGGTGAACTTGCGCGCGCGGCGATTCAGCCGATCTTGCGATAGGTGACGAAGCGGTACCGCTTGATTCCGCTGTCGTCCTTCTGCGTTCTCTTCCAATGGCCGGGGTCGGCGACCTCCCACAGGCCGGCGTCGACCAGAGCATCCATATCGGGCGCATACGTGTCTGCGTCCACTGAGGTCTGGATCTTCGTCACGAACGCCTTGCTGGCGAAAGGCAGCGCCTCCTGGAAGACCTGCGCTCCACCGATCACCCAGATCTCGCTGCGGTCAAGCCCGTCGTCGGGAATGGCCTCCTGCCGCGCGATGTCGAGCGCCGCATCCAGATCGGTGACGACCGTGGCGCCCAGCGCCAGATACTGGGGATTGTGCGATACCACGATGTTGTCACGATTGGGCAGCGGGCGGTACTTCACGTTCAGTGACTCCCATGTCCTGCGTCCCATGATCACCGGGTGAGAGACGGTGAGCTCCTTGAAACGTTTCATATCCTCCGGCAGATGCCAAGGCATGCCGCCGTCGAACCCGATGGCACCGGGACGGCCGTCTTTGTCGTCAGCTTCGGCCCAAATCAGGTTCACTGAAAACGTCTTGGGAAAGTCATCACCCCAATCATCGGCTTTCTCCTGCCCGGCGAACCCGGGCTCCGGTTCGTGATAGCCGTTGCGGCTACTATCATGCTCCATTTCATTCACTCCTTGAATCGGACTGGGACAATAGTGTAATGGTCGGTTCAGACCGCGACCGGCGCCTTGATGGTGGGATGGTGCCGGTAGTCGACGATCGTAAAATCCTCGTACTGGTAGTCGAACAGCGAATCGGCCTTGCGGATCTCGATCTTCGGATACGGGTACGGCTCGCGCGACAGCTGCTCCAGCACCTGATCGACGTGGTTGTCGTAGACGTGGCAGTCGCCGCCGGTCCAGACGAATTCGCCCGGTTCCAAGCCGGTCTGCTGCGCGATCATCATTGTCAGCAGCGAATACGAAGCGATGTTGAACGGCACCCCGATGAACATGTCGCACGAACGCTGGTACAGCTGGCAGCTGAGCCGCCCGTCGGCCACGTAGAACTGGAACAGGGCGTGGCAGGGCGGCAGCGCCATGTTCTCGACCTCGGCCGGGTTCCATGCGCTGACCACCATGCGACGGGAGTCGGGGTGGTTGCGGATCAGGTCGAGGACATTGCCGATCTGGTCGATGGTGCGATTCGGGTCTTCGGGAGTCGGCGCGGGCCAGCTGCGCCACTGCACACCGTACACGGGACCGAGGTCGCCATTCTCGTCCGCCCAGTCATCCCAGATGTGCACGTTGTGCTCCTGCAGCCAGCGCACGTTGCTGCTGCCCTTGAGGAACCACAGCAGCTCGTATGCCAGTCCCTTGAAGAACACGGTCTTGGTGGTGAGCAGCGGGAATCCTTCTGACAGGTCGAAACGCATCTGCTGCCCGAACAGGGATATCGTTCCCGTGCCGGTGCGATCGGACTTGAGCGTGCCTTCGAGCATGATCCGGCGCACCAAATCCTCGTACGGCGTGGGGACGTCACTGTGAGGACGGGCGGGGATACGGGTGCGGATATCTGCGAGTTGTTCCGGTGTCAAAGCCATGCCACCCAGTGTAACGACAGCGGCTAACAGCCCGACGCGAGTGGCGGAGACGACGGACGGCAACGTGCGATGGATGCGGTAGCGTCACGCTGTGCGGGTACCGTCACTGTGTGCGCCCTCGCACACAGTGACGGTACCACAAACCCCAGTGTTTCCAGCGGTTTCCAAGAAACCGTCACGCCACGAACCCGCACAGCGTGACGGTACCCGCACAGCGTGACGCCGAAACATGGCATGCACAGGCGATTTCGGAGATGAAACGCCGGACGAGACGGGGGTAGACACCCCAAACCAGACCCAGATCAGACCAAAGTACCCATCGAGCAGACGTGCTCGGGCCGGAGGGGCGTCCAGCCGAACGCGTATCACGACCCATGGCGAACGATTGTGGTCTACATTAGAGGTATGTGTGACGCGGCAGGCGCGTCATGACGACTACACGAGGAGATACGCATGGGCAAGCGACTTTGGGTCGAGCGCAACAAGGATGGTTCATGGGATGCGTTCAGCGATGACGGCGCTCACATCAAGTTCGGCAAGGGCCGCGGAGTGTTCACCCCCGGAGACCTGATGAAGATCGCGCTGGCGGGCTGTGCCGCGCTGTCCAGCCAGTTCGCCATCGAGCACACACTCGGTGACGGCAAGGGCGCGAAGATCGTCGTGGACGGCACATATGACGCCGACAGCGATGCCTACATCAACTTCAACGAGCAGGTCGTAGTGGATGCCACTGACGCGAAGCTGAGCGAAGAGGATGCGGACAAGCTCAAGGAGCGTGTCACGCGCCACATCGAAAAGGGCTGCACCGTCAAGCACACCTATGTGCAGGAGACGCCGGTGCGCATGGACGTGACGGTTCGCCACTGAGGCATCGCGGAGCTCCTCCCCTGTCATATAACGGCACGGGGGAGTTCATGCTACCGCGTCCGGCACGAGCGCCGGCACAACAACATCATGGCCCCGCCGGGCATCGAGTCCGGCGGGGCCACTGCATGCATCAGAGCCGAATCAGGCCTTGTGCTCGGGGTCGATGGCCGAATCGATCTGCTCGACGACCTCCGGCTGCGCGGCCGGCACCGGCAGCTCCTCGACACCGCCGATGGACTCCAAGGGCTTCGGCTCGACATCGGCCGGCGAGCTCGGAACCGTGTCAAGACGGGATTCCGCGGCTTCGACGTACTTGCGGGGTACGACATACACCGGGCCGACGGCGTGCTGGATCAGTCCCTGGCTGGTGGAGCCCAGCAGCAGGCCGGTGAACCCGCCGCGGCCGCGGGAGCCGACGACGACCACGTCATGGTCATAGCTGGCCTTGGTCAGCGCCTGCACGGCGTTGCCCGGCACCACGGTGCGGGTGATCTTCAGATCGGGGTAGGACTCCTCGATCGGCTTGATGCGTACCTCAAGATCCTCCATGAAGGATTCCATCACGGCCTTGTCGCCGTCCGAGCCCTGCACCTTCGGCGCGGCGGAGATCACGTCGAGTTCGGCACCCCACATGTTGGCGAACGAGGCGGCGATGTCCAGCGCCTTCAGACCCCACTTCGACTCGTCGGAGCCAACCGCCACCTTGGTGATCGTGTTGTTCAGGTGCATCAGGTTGCCGTCGTCGTCGGTATAGGGCACGACGACGATCGGGCAGTACGCGTACGCGGGCAGCGACGAGCTGGTGGTGCCGAGCAGGCGCTCGGCCAGTCCGCCCTTGCCTCGATTGCCGATGACGATGAGATTATAGTTGCGCGACAGCTCGACGAACACGGACGCCGGGTCACCGGTGACGATCAGCGTCGCCGCCTCGACGCCCTGCTCGTCGGCGATGGCCTTGGCCTTGGAAAGAATCTCCTGTGCGTCGCTGTGCGCCGCGTTGTCATCACCCATCGCGGTGTACGTGGCGTCGAACGACACTGCGGCGTAGCTGGGCAGCGAATACGCGCATACGATCTGCAGCATCAATCCCGCATGCTTGGCAAAATTGGCGGCCCACCACGTGGCCTTGTAACTGGCATGAGAACCGTCCACCCCAACCAGAATCGCCTTCTCGTTGATCATGGCAACCTCCTTAAGGTAACACCGATGCAGCGGCGCATCGGGTCATAGTTCCTAGAATACCGCGTACGCGTCAGGATGCGGGATGAACATCAGTCATTTTGCCGATTGAGAACAATGCCACATTCCTGGCGTCGGTGTGTCATAACGCGCGGCAGCGCAGCGGAAGCGGGCACGGCATCGTCGCCGCATCACCTGTCGAAAAAGCACGACAGCGCCCCAATGGAGGCGCTGTGCAGTGCGAAATATCGTTCGAAGACTCTTCGACCCGAAGCAACCGGCTTAGATGATTCGGTAATACTCGAAGGAAGCGTATACGGGCACGATGGACACGCTCTTGCCGGGGCGCGGCGCGTGAATCATCAGACCGTTGCCGACGTAGATGCCCACATGGCCGGATCTCCACATCAGGTCGCCCGGCTGGGGATCGCTGACCTTCGTGCCGTGAGCCTGAGCCCACGCACGCTGCTGATAGTCGATACGCGGCAGGCTGATGCCGAACTTGGAGTACACGTACTGCGTGAAGCCCGAGCAGTCGAATCCCGACGGCGTGGTGCCGCCGTACACATAGGGCACGCCCTGGAACTGGGAGGCGTAGGCGACCACGCCGGCGCCATTGGCGCTGACCGGGGCATTGACCGCACCGTCATTGGAGACGGACGACGAGCTGGTGCTGCTGGTCGCGGCCGATGCGCGGGAACGGCTGACCTCCGCCGCCTGCAGGCGAGCGGCTTCGGCGGCGGCCTTCTCGGCGGCCTTGCGCTCCTCTTCGGCCTTCTTGGCCTCTTCCTCGGCCTTTTTCTCGGCCGTGGACTTGGTTTCGGGCACGTTCAGGGATTCCACACCGCCCCAGCTTTCGCTGTCATCGGAGCTGACCGATACGGTCTCCTTGAGCAGATCCTTACGCGCGGTGTTCATCTTCGGGAACGAGCGAGAAGAGGTAATCGCCTTCCTGCTCGCATTATCGGAACCGGCCAAGGCGACAGGCACCGATACCGTGAACAACGCCACCGCAGCTGCTGCGGCGGTGATAGTCGAAATAATCTTCTTGCAAATCATCATCGAGGCATGATTGTAGCACACAGGCATGCATCTTCGCCTGAAAACATTCACGATAGGAAATCACGCCATATCGGCGACATCACGGGAAAACCGGCAATCTTCACACGACCGGCGCGACACTCCCGGGAGAATAATAGAGATGAATCTCACTGACGGGGACCGAAGACCCGCCGAAAATCAGTAGTGGATGTACTGGAAGTCGTTCACGTTGGAAAGGGTGCGGGATACCGGCTTGCCGTTCAGCGAAGCGCCGCACTCCGAGATGGTGACCGTGCCGTCAGCGTTGATGCTCTCCACGATGGCGACATGGCCATACACGGAACTCGCGCCTTCCTGGCCCGCGCGGAACACCATGACGTCGCCCTTGTGGCGAGGCGTGTTGTCCACCCAGTAGCCGTGCGCACGAGCGGAGTTCGCCCAGTCCTGACCATTGCCGAAATATGATCCGACGGGCAGGCCGAGCTGATGGCGACGCAGGTATGCCCACCACGTGCACTGGCTGAACGCATAGGCGAGACCGCTGTCGCCCGTGGCATGGTTCGGGCTGAATCCTTCGGGCAGCTTGCCGGCATCCTGGTCGACCAGCACCGCGACCTGCGGGTTGTTCGCCAGGGAGCGGGACAGCTGGCTCACGTCAATGGCGGAGTTCTTGTCGTTCAGCTCCCAGTTGCCGTTATTGGTGGTCTGCACGGATTTGGCGTCGGCGATCGTGTTGCTCGTCTTCGCGTCGGCCGCGCCGCTCGTGGCCGCGGCTGCGGTCTGGTCGGAGGCGATGGGGCCGAGCTCGGTACGGGATTCGGAACGCGAGACCGTCGAACCGGTCACGCGGGCCAGCTGAGTGGTCGTCGTGGCGGGATCGTCGGCCAGCAGACGAGAGTTGGACGACTGCTGGATATTGGAAAAGGCCAAGGCGGTGGCCGCAGTGCCGACCAGAGCCGCAAGGGATGCGGATGACATCATGTACGACTTGCGCTGCGCGGCCTTCGCGGTCTCGCGGATGGCCCGGCGGGTCATCGGGGCGACCTCGTTCAGCTTGGCTGCAAGAACAGGGTCGATGGCGAGCGCCACGGCATCGCCGTTGGCCGCCCGCACGGCACGCACGGCCCTGGCCGTGTGGGAACCCCGGGAGGAGCGGAATAACGCCGAAGGGCTGGTGCGCTGAACGGAACCCTTATTGGCCTTATGCGCAGCATGCCTCATACTTTTTGCTCCTTTAATACCATCGCGATGCGGCCTTCCGAAGACGCCGCACGTTCATCACGGTTGACCAGCTTACCGCGGGGTGCGGCCATCGGCAACCCGACCGCATCCGACACATGAACGCCGATCCCCATCAATCCGCATCATTGGCTAGTGTTGAACATATGGACAATATCGTGAACATCCCGTCCTCAATGAAGCCCGAAGACGGACGATTCGGCTCCGGCCCCAGCAAGATCCGCCCCGAGCAGGTGGACGCGCTCGAACGCGGCGGCAAGACGCTCCTCGGCACCTCACACCGGCAGACGCCGGTGAAATCCCTGGTCGCCTCCATCCGTGAAGGACTCGGTTCGTTCTTCTCCCTGCCCGACGGATATGAGATCGCGCTCGGCAACGGCGGCGCGAGCGCCTTCTGGGACATCGCCTGCGCGTCGCTCATCGCCGGCAAGGCCGCATTCGGCACATACGGCTCATTCAGCACGAAGTTCGCCAAGTCGGCGCAGAGCGCGCCCTTCCTCGACGACCCCGTCATCTTCGCGGGAGAGCCGGGCACCTATCGGCTCCCCGAGCGCACCGACGGCGTGGACACCTACGCGTGGGCGCACAACGAGACCTCCACCGGCGTGTCGGCACCGGTGCGGCGCGTGGAAGGCAGCGACGAGCAGAACGCGATCGTCGTGGTCGATGGCACCAGCGCTGCCGGCGCGTTGCCGGTGGATGTCAGTCAGACCGACGCGTACTACTTCTCCCCGCAGAAGGCGTTCGGCTCCGACGGCGGCCTGTGGATCGCGGTGCTGTCGCCGCGCGCCATCGCACGTGCGCAGCAGGTCGAGGGCGAAGCCAAGCTCGAAGGCTCCCGCCGTTGGGTTCCGCCGTTCCTCTCGCTGACCTCTGCGCTCGACAACGCACGCAAGGATCAGACCCTGAACACGCCGTCGGTCGCCACGCTAATCATGCTGGAGAACCAGGTGCGCTGGCTCAACGAGAATGGCGGCATGGCCTGGTCCACGGCACGTTGCGCGCAGTCCGCCGCGCTGCTGTACGAGTGGGCGGAGCGCAGCGAATACGCCCGGCCGTTCGTCGCCGACCCGGGCTCGCGCTCCAATGCGGTCGTCACCGTCGACCTGGATGACGCGGTCAGCGCCAAACAGGTCATCGCCGCGCTGCGCGAGAACGGCATCGTAGACACGTCCGGATACCGCAAGCTCGGGCGCAACCAGCTGCGCATCGGCGTGTTCCCCTCGGTGGAGCCGTCGGACGTGGCCGCGCTCACCGCGTGCATCGATTACGTCGTCGAGCACCTGTGACGGACGCGGCAGCAAGAGCCGCCCGATCATCAAGGACTGAACGCTCGGGCGGGTGCCGGTGTATGTACCGCCACCCGCCCGATTCATCCCATGCGCTAAGGTATATAGGTATGAAATTCGCAGCCATCATCAATCCTGAAGTACGCAAGCCGGCACCGAAACCGGTGCGCGTCGACCTGCGCAAGACGTTCCTCATCGGCTGCGTGCTGTGGTCGGTCGCGCTGATCGTCAGCGCGATACTGCTCGCGTGCGGGCTGGATGTGCTGCAATTGCTCATCATGTGCGCGGCCGGACTGATCATCGGCGTCATGATGCTGGTATGGGAGCATTTCGACCGCTGGGATTACCGGCGTCTCGGCAACTGAGCCGTATCAGTCCCCCACCGGCAGCGACAGCGTGAACGTGCTGCCCTGCCCGGGAGCGCTCCACACCGTCACATCGCCGTGATGGGCGAGCGCCGCATGCTTGACGATCGCCAATCCCAGACCGATGCCGTCGGTCGTGCGCTCGTTCTGGTTGGAACCGCGGTAGAACCGTTCGAAGATACGGGGCAGATCGGCCTTCGGCACGCCCTCGCCATGATCGATGACACGCACCACGGCGTTCTTCCCGTCCGAAGACAGGGCGACGGAGACGCCGACCGCCCCGCCTGGGTGTGAATACACGATCGCATTCTCCACCATCTTGCGCACGGCCATGCGAATCTGATCGGCCTCCCCGTGAATCATCACGGGGCTCTTGCCGCCGACCCGCACCTGCACCCCGGCATCCCGCGCAGTGCCGGCAAGATCATCCACGGCCCCGGAAACCTGCGAGAACAGGTCGCAACGGTTCGCCTCCGAAGCCGTCACCGGCTCCTGAGCCTTAATCAGCATCAGCAGGTCAGAGATCATGCGGTCGAGCCGCACACAGGAATGCCGCACCTGCCGCGCGTGGTTCGACAGCTGCTCGTGGCTCACGTCCGCGCTCTCCAACGAATCGGCCAGCCGCTCCAGCGCGCGGGTCGGTTGCAGCAGCTGTTCGGAGACGTTCGATATGAACGAGTCTCGAATCTGAGCGAACCGGATCGACTCGCTGACATCGTTGATCAGCACGAGCACCAGATGGTCGCCGATGCGTCCCACCGTCACCTTCAGCCAGTTCGGCCGAGACGAGGCCTCTGCGGTCAGGCCGTCATCGGCAGCCGCGGCATCGAATCCGTTCATCGTCATGAACTGCTCCGGCGTCTGAGTCTCCAGGTCGAACGAGCACCGGGAACCGTCCTTCATCACCTTGTGCACCGCGTCAAGCAACGTAGGTTCGATCAGCGTGTCATCACGCACCAAGCCGAGTCTATAGGCCGCAGGATTGGCACGGACCACCTCGTCCTGATCGTCCACCACGACCGACGCCAGCGAGAGCATCGACAGCACCAGCTGGGTGGAGTCATCCAGATCATCGGCCGGCTCGTCATCCTCCTGACGACGGCGCGCGCCGCGACGCCGAGACTGCAACGACGGCAAGCGGTCATTGCTGCGCAGCGCGTTCATGATGACGGGCTGCAGCCGGTCCGCGATGAAAAAGCCGATTCCCGCCAATGCGGCCAGCGCCAATAGCGCGAAAACTACAAAAATCCATACCGACGGCTGAAACTGAGGCATGGTTCCATTGTCTCACACCGAGAGGCGACATGCGGCGAACGTGAATTCCGGGTGAACCAGCCAATGAATTTTGAGACAATTTCAAGAACCTGACCGCCACGCACTAGGCAAACACAGCTTATGCGGCTTACACTTGATAGAGGTTCCATCAAGAGCAACTACATAGCATGAAAGGCTACAACAATGCGCGTTATTTTTGACGAGGAGCTCAAGGCCGTTGCCGATGACCTCGATCGCATGGTGCAAGACGTGCGCAAGGCCATCAACGGGGCCGGAGACGCCTTGCTGAAGCAGGATGTCGAAGCCGCCCAGAGCGTCATCGACGGCGACATCGAGATCGATGCCCTCGAATCCAGCGTCATCGACCAGTGCATCCGTCTGCTCGCCAAGCAGAACCCGGTGGCGACCGACCTGCGAGTCGTCGTATCGACGCTGCGGCTCGCTGCGACCTTCGAGCGCATGGGCGATTTGGCGAAGCACATCGCCGAAGCTGCACGCCGCATCTACCCCGAACCGGCGCTGCCGGCCGAGGCCACGGAGCTGTTCACCGAGATGCAGCAGTTCCTGTCGATGACCGCCGACCGCATCGTCGTCATGCTGCAGGACCGCGACGCCAAAACCGCCGAGGAGATCATCCTCGACGACGACAAGCTCGACGCGCTGCACCACAAGACCTTCGACCTGGCTCTGTCCGACAAGTGGACCGGCAGCCGTCAGCAGCTGATCGACGTCGTGCTGCTCGGCCGCTTCATGGAGCGTCTTGGCGACCACGCCGTGTCGGCCTCCCGCCGCGTCGTGTACATCGTGTCCGGCTTCGATCCGAGCAAGGAGCCGTCGCGCGACGAGGACGGCGCCGTCGAGTGACGACGACCGCGGCGATGCCGTCACCGGCATTCCGCCATAACTGAACTTCTCTCCACGGAGAGTCCCATGAACGGCGAGACGGCCACGGCTGCTCGCCGTTTTTGTATGCCCCGACGGGCGGTGCGCGGCTTTGGAACCCGGATCATAGACTCCATCGCGACGTCACCGTGCGTGAGTTGCGTCACCGCGCGCGCCCTCGCAGCGTGACACCCCGCACGAGTCACGCTTCGCCGCGCTCCCAGTCAGCGGAAGCGGGAATGGTGCGAATCGGCGAGAAGACGGCCACGACCATGCCCGCCGTGGCCAGCGCACACACCACGGCGGCGATCAGCGTGAACCCGCCCGGCACGAACCGCAGCATGCCGCCGACCACGACCGGTGCCACGGCGCCGAATACGCCGAGCAGCGTTTCGCATACCGAGGAGACGCCCCCCTCGGCCTACATCACACACGTCGGGGCGTGGCCGGATACGCAAAAGGGCCGCTCCCATGAGGGAACGGCCCTATGCATCAGGCTAATGCCAGGTCAGAGAATCACTTCTGGCCCTGAGCGGCGACGGCGGCGGCACCGGCGGCGGCGGCCTCCGGGTCCAGGTACTCGCCACGCGGCTTGACCGGCTTGAAGTTCTCGTCCAGCTCGTAGAGCAGCGGGATGGCGGTCGGGATGTTGACCTTGGCGATCTCGTCCTCGGACAGGTTGTCGAGCATCTTGACGATGGCACGCAGCGAGTTGCCGTGGGCGGCGATCAGCACGGTCTTGCCGGCGCGCAGCTCAGGCTCGATGGCGGACTCGAAGTAGGGCTTGACACGCTCGACGACGTTGGCCAGGCACTCGGCTTCCGGAACCGGGTCACCGGCGTAACGCGGGTCGTGGTTCTGCGCGTACTGGTCGTTCGGGTCGATCTCGGGCGGCGGGGTCGCGTAGGAGCGACGCCACAGCATGAACTTCTCGTCACCGTACTCCTGACGAATCTCGGTCTTGTTCTTGCCCTGCAGAGCGCCGTAGTGACGCTCGTTGAGACGCCAGTCACGCTGAACCGGAATCCACAGGCGATCGGCGGCATCCAGTGCGATGTTGGCGGTATTGATGGCACGACGCAGCAGGGAGGTGAAGACGATGTCCGGCAGGACGTTCTTCTCCTTGAGCAGCTCGCCACCACGCTTGGCTTCGGCTTCGCCCTGCTCGGTCAGCGGGACGTCCACCCAGCCGGTGAACTGATTGGTCTTGTTCCATGCGCTCTGTCCGTGACGGAGCAGTACTAGTTTATAAGTCATAACTCGCAGTCTACCGCTCAGCCCGGCCAAATTCGAGCCTTTGTTCACCGTTTCGCCGAACGCTTGCGCAGGAATACTCACACCATCAGCGAAATCAGCAGGATGACGGCGAAGAACGGGGGCTGGAAGCAGGCGTCCGACAGCGCTTTGCGGAATTCCTTACGGCCCGTGCTGGTCACCATGCGCCACGGCACGCCGATGCCGGACAGCATGAGGATGCCGCCCCACGGCGTCCACAGCAGCATCACCACCCACACGCCGATCGCCCATGCGACGACGCAGCAGACGCCCAGCATCACGCGGGCGCCACGCTCCCCCATGCGCACTGCGAGCGTGCGCTTGCCATGCCGGCGATCCTCGTTGATGTCACGCAGGTTGTTCACCATCAGTATCTGGCATGACAACAGCCCCGCGACAACCGCGCACAACACGCCGAGCACGCTGACCGAACCGCTCAGCGCATACTGCGTGCCAAGCACGGCGGCCAAACCGAAGAACAGGAACACCGAGAGTTCGCCGAATCCCGCATATCCGTATGGATGCTTGCCTCCGGTGTAGAACCAGCCGGCCAGCAGGCAAAGCACGCCGACCAGCAGCAGCCACCACGCCTGTGACAGGACGACGGCGACGAGGCCGCACACGCAGGCCAGCAGAGCGCTCACCACGGCGGCGACGAGTACATGCTTCGCCGGAACCAGGCCGGACGCGGTCAGCCGCATGGGCTTCTTGGTCTTCTTCTCACTGCCACCGCGGCCCTCATCGACACCGCGGATGCCATCGGAATAGTCATTGGCGTAGTTCACCGCGATCTGCAGTAACACGCCCACGCACACGCACAGCAGCGTGACGAGCCAGAACCGAGACATCATCGCCTGCGCATCGGCGGTGACCGCCGCGCATTGCGACGTGTCGGACCGGGTCTGCGCGCAGTTGAGATCGCCCACGATCACCGGATACGCGCAGCATGCGCCCACCGCCACGGAGGACAGGGAGGTCGTCAAGGTTTTCGGGCGTGCGCCGGATATCCACAGTTTCACAGTCATACAGTCCAGTGTACGTGCCTTTCACGGATTCCGTGGATATGTCGTCATGATCATCCGCCGACATCAGCACGCCCCGCTGGCGGGGGGGCTGTCGGCACAGCATCGATACATGAACAGGCGGGGCTCCACGCACACACGCGTGGAGCCCCGCCATATCGTTTCAATCGGTCATCGCCCGCAGTCCGCACGCAAGGCCGGCAGCGGCCCGCCGCACGTTTACTGCAACGCCAGCGGCTTGACCAGAGGGAAGGTGATGGTCTCGCGGATCGTGGCACCGGTCAGGGCGATGAGCAGTCGGTCGATGCCCATGCCCATGCCGCCCGCCGGGGGCATGCCCACGCCGAGGGCCTCCAAGAAGTCCTCGTCGATGTCGCAGGCCTCCTCGTCGCCGGCCAGCGCGTCCTTGGCCTGGGCCACGAAACGCTCGCGCTGCACGATCGGGTCGTTGAGCTCGGAGTAGCCGGTGGCCAGCTCGAAGCCGCGCACGTAGAGGTCCCACTTCTCCACCACGCCGGCCTTGTTGCGGTGGCCCTTGACCAGCGGGGAGGTCTCGACCGGGAAGTCGCGCACGAAGGTCGGCTCGTATAGCTTGTCCTCGTAGAAGTGCTCCCACAGGTGCTCGACGAGCTTGCCGTGGTTCTCAACGTCGTCACGCTCCACGCCGAGCTTGTCGGCGATCTCGCCCAGATGCTCCACGGAAGTGCCGGGGTTGTCCGGCCCGCCGTTCGGCACGATCTCTTCGCCGAGCGCCTCGGAGAGCGAATCATACATGCTGATGGTCTTCCAGTTGCCGCCGAAATCGTATTCGGTGCCGTCGAGCAGCGTGACCTTATGGGAGCCGAACACGTCCATCGCGGTCTTCTGCACGAGCTCCTTGACCAGCTGACCGATGGTGTCGTAGGTGCCGTACGCCTGGTAGGCCTCGACCATCGTGAACTCGGGGGCATGCGTG
Organism: Bifidobacterium bifidum ATCC 29521 = JCM 1255 = DSM 20456; assembly: GCF_001025135.1. Classification (NCBI taxonomy): domain Bacteria; kingdom Bacillati; phylum Actinomycetota; class Actinomycetes; order Bifidobacteriales; family Bifidobacteriaceae; genus Bifidobacterium; species Bifidobacterium bifidum. Next base: position 1,756,201 of record NZ_AP012323.1, read on the forward strand.
GCGTCGACGCCCTCGTTGCGGAAGTCGCGGTTGATCTCGAACACGCGGTCGATGCCGCCCACGAGGCAGCGCTTGAGGAACAGTTCCGGCGCGATGCGCAGATAAAGGTCCAGGTCGAAGGCGTTCATGTGCGTGGTGAACGGACGGGCGGCGGCACCGCCGTGGATAGTCTGCAGCATCGGCGTCTCGACCTCAAGGAAGTCGTGGTCATCGAACGTGCGGCGCAGCGAGGCGACGGCCTTGGACCGGTTGCGCACCATGTTGCGCACCTTCTCATCGGCGATCATGCCGATGTACGGCTTGCGCGTGCGCGTGTCGTCGTTCAGGTCCTTGTGCAGGGCGGGCAGCGGCTGCAGCGCCTTGGACGCGATGGCCCATTCGGTGGCGAACACCGACAGCTCGCCGGTCTTGGACGCGATCACGCGGCCGCGCAGGTACAGGTGGTCGCCGAGGTCCACAAGCTGCTTGAACTGCTTGAGCGAGTCAGCGCCGATCTCCTTCTTGGAGATCATGCCCTGGATCTTCGTGCCGTCGCCGGCCGACAGCTGCACGAAGCACAGGCCGCCGCCGTTGCGCAGAAACAGGACGCGCCCGGCGATGCCGACCACGTCCTCGGTCTCCTGACCGGCTTCAAGCTTGCCGTCATACTTGGCGCGCACGGCCTCGATGGTGTCGGTCACGTCGAGGTGCACCGGGTAGGGCTGCATGCCGGCCTCAAGCATCATCGCGCGCTTGGCGACGCGCATCTGCACCTGCTCGGGGTGCGCGAGCGGGCCGAACTCCTTGTTGGAGGGATCGACGGCCTCGTCCAAAGTTGCGCCGGCGCCGATGCGGTCGCGGATGGCTGCGTCCTGTCGCAGCAGCATCTCGGCACGTTCGACCGTGGTCATGACGGGAACAGCGGGCGCCGTCTCGTCGTCGTTCAGGGATTCGGGGGTTTCTTGCGTCTGACTCATAATGTCACAGTGTAATGAGATGGCGATACACGCCGAAAGTCCGTTGATATTCCGCGGTTTTCGGGATGCCACGCCACGCCGGTTTGGCTTGTCCGGGATTTCGTTGTATTATAGCCTGCGTTGCCAAAACGGGCTGTAGCGCAGCTTGGTAGCGCGCTTCGTTCGGGACGAAGAGGCCGCGGGTTCAAATCCCGCCAGCCCGACAACATGAAGGCCAGATCGCGTCAGCGGTCTGGCCTTCTTCTTACCGGTGGCTTGGCAGCTCCCGCAGTCTCACACTGCGGGACCACCACAACCATCAGCGACAATCACAACAAACGACACCCACGCGCGGGCACGCCCGCGAGATGTGATGAAGAGGGAACCATGAAGAAAAGCCTGCTTGCCTTGGCTTCCGGCGCGTTCATCCTCGGCGCGGCCGAATTCGTGATGATGGGCATCCTGCCCCAGACCGCCGAGGCGATGCACGTCGATATCCCGACCGCCGGCCACTTCATTTCCGCCTATGCGATCGGCGTGTGCATCGGCACGCTGATCCTGGTGTTCGGGCGCAAGATCCCGCCGAAGCAGCTGATCATCATGTTCATGGTGATCGCCTTCGTCGGCAACGTCCTGTCGGCGTTCTCCGTCAATGCGCCCATGCTGCTGGCTGCCCGTTTCATCTCGGGACTGCCCCACGGCGCGTTCTTCGGCACTGCCACGCTGATCGCCAAGACCGTGGCCGACAAGGGCAAGGAGGCGCAGGCCGTCTCCGCCATGGTCACCGGTCAGACCGTCGCCAACATGATCGGCGTGCCGGCCGGCACGCTGATGTCGGAGTTCCTGTCATGGAGGCTTGCGTTCATCGTGCTCAGCGCCTGGGCCGCGATGACCGTGTTCCTCGCGCTTGCCTGGGTTCCCGCCATCGCGCCGGTGAAGGACGTCGGTCTGGCCGGCCAGTTCAGGTTCCTCCGAAAGCCTGGACCGTGGCTGATTCTGGGCGCGGTGTTCACCGGCAACGCCGGCGTGTTCTGCTGGTGGAGCTACGTGTCGCCGTGGCTGCAGAAGACCGGCGGATACGACAGCGACATGGTGCCGTTCCTGATGATGCTCGCCGGATTCGGCATGGTGGTCGGCGGCATCATCGGCGGGCGTATCACCGACAACTGGCGTCACGCGGGAACCGCAGCCCTCGGGCAGGCGATCTCCGGCGTCGGCCTGCTGCTGGTGTTCCTGGTGCCCGGCAACCATGTGAGCGCCGCCATCTTCACGTTCTGGATCGCGTTCGGCCTGTTCTTCATCTCCGCCCCACAGCAGCTGCTGATGACCGAATCCGGCAAGGGCGGCGGCGAGCTGCTGGCCGGCGCGGCCGTGCAGGTGGCGTTCAACTTCGGCAACGCGGTCGGCTCGATGGTCGGCGGCGGCATGCTGAACTTGTCAGGCATGAACTACCACTTCACCGCATTGGGCGGCGTGCCGCTGGCGGTCATCGCGGTGGCGCTGCTGACCATATACTCCATGCGTCACGAGACGCACACCGACGCGCTGGAGCGTATGCGCGAGATCACGGTGTGAGTTTCGCGGGATATAGCTCTCAAAACTCGCAGATACAAGTGGAATTTCGCTGAATCACCGGTATATCTGCGAGTTTTGAGAGCGGGGTTTGTTATATAACTCACATCACACGCCGAAAACGTCATCACCAAGGCTTCCTAGACTGGTAGAAACCGGTTTCATGGCAAGGAGATGACATGAACGATGATGCACTGATGGCGAAGCTGATGGCCGCGTTCGACGATGACGCGGCACCGGACCAAGCCGGGGACGAGCCCCGACCTTCCGAGCAGCCTTTTGACACGCAACGGTTCCTCGCCGGGCTCGACGCGATCTTCGACGCGCACGCCGCCGCCAAGGCAGGGCCGTACCTGGAGCAGGCCATGATCGACGCGGAGAACGCCGGCGATGACGCCGGGCTGCTCACCGTGCTGAACGAGACGATGGGGTTCTACCGCTCGCAAGGCCGACACAAGGAGAACCAGTGGATCGTGCAACGGGCGCTGGAGCTCGCGACCCGTATGGGCATCACGGGCACCGAGGCATGGACGACCACCCTGATCAATGCGGCCACCGCCATGCGGGCGGCCGGCCAGTACGACCAGTCCGAGGATCTGTACAAGCAGGCGCAGGCGTCCAGCGAGCGCACGCTCGCCCCCAGCGACCGGCGACTCGCCGCCCTGCACAACAACCTGTCGATGCTGTACAGCGAGACCGGGAAAACGCATCAGGCCGAGGTGGAGCTGGGCGAGGCCCTGCGCATACTGGAATCGTCGAGCCCGGATGCCGAAACCGACCTCGACGTGGCCTCGACGCACACGAATCTGGCGTTGACGCTGCTCGCCGAAGACAAGCTGTCCGCCGCGAGCTGGCATGCGGCGAAGGCGTTGGAGATCTACCGCAACGGTCATCTTGAGCACAGCGCCCATTACGCTTCGGCGCTGGCCGGCTACGCGCAGGTGCGTTTCCACCAGCATGATTACGGGCAGGCGGTGAACCTGTACTGCCAGGCCCTGCAGGTCATCGAGGAATGCTACGGCAAGGACACTGATTATTACCGCATCACCGAGAGCAACCTGCGGCAGGCCGAACACGAGGCCTCCGAGCATGCCCCCGCGAATGTTTCACAGAATGTTTCACAGGATGCGAGCGCAGGTGGGAATGGTTCCGGCACGCCCGGCACAGCACCCGCCGGCACCCCATCCGCCGCCGTTCCGTCCGCTACCGCCTCACCCACCGGCACCTCACCCATATGCGGCCTCAAGCTGGCACGCGAATGCTGGAACGCCTACGGCAAACCGCTCATCGCCGACAAATACCCGGAATATCAGGGGCGCATCGCGGCGGGACTGGTGGGCCACGGATCGGAATGCTACGGGTTCGATGACGATCTCTCGCGCGACCATGATTTCGGCCCACGCTTCTGTCTATGGCTCACCGACGAGGATTATGCGGCGATCGGCGAGCGCCTTCAGGCCGATTACGAGGCGCTCCCCCAATCGTTCATGGGATACGGCCCGCGCGAGTCCACCGCCAGGGCTCAGGGTGCAGGCAGGCGCGACGGAGTGTTCCGCATCGGCGATTTCTTCGAGTCGATCACCGGATACCGTCAGGCGCCAAGCACCAACAACCCGCACGAGTGGCTGATGCTGGATGAGGCGACGCTTGCCGCCGCCACCAACGGCGAGGTGTTCGCCGACCCGTTGGGCAAGTTCCTCGACACCCGGCAGGGGTTCAAGACCATGCCGGAGGACGTGCGGCTGGCGCTGATATCCAAGCGTCTGGGCATGATGGCGCAGGCCGGGCAATACAATGTGCCGCGCATGCTCGCGCGCGGCGACGGTGCGGCCGCCTGGCTGTCGATCGGCGAGTTCGTGCAGGCGGCGGCATCACTGGTGTTCCTGCTCAACAATCCGATCACCGTGGGATACCTGCCGTATTACAAGTGGCGGTTCGCCGCGCTTCGGCGGCTGTCGTCCCGCATGGCGGCGAGGCTCGCCGATGTGTGCGGGCAGCTGGAGACGCTGCTGCGGCTGAGCTCCGCCGCCTGCTATGGCGGTGCCGGTTTCGGCGAGGGCGGCAAGGGGTCGGCACCGGTCGCCGAGAAGATATCCCAGACCATCGAGCACGTCTGCGCCGAGGTCGTGGCCGAGCTGCGCCGAGAGGGACTGACCGGCAGCGACGAGACGTTCCTGGAGTGGCAACGGCCATATGTCGAGGAGCACATCGCCAGCGACGCGGCTTGTCTGCATTCCCTGTGACAGGGCGTGACCGGCACGGGAGATGACGGCGGCAACGACGATAACGGACAACGGGAAAGAGGCGGCGGATGAGCGACCAGCTGATCGAGCGGATAGTGCGTCATGAATGGGATCAGTTCCAGCGCACGAACAACGAGGGCGGGCGGGCCGCCTGCCAAGGCAATTGGCCGGTGTTCCGGCAGATGCGCACGAGCCAGTTCATGACATGGCCCGATCCGCTGCTGGACAGTTATCTGGCCGATCTGGTCGAAGCCGAGCGTGTCGGGCGCAATCTGGTCACGGAGAAGTACGGTCGCATGATGGAGTCCACGGCACCGCAGGATTTCCATGACAACATCGAACCGTACATACCCCGGTTGAGCGATGAACGTATCGCGACGCAGGAGCATGTCATCGCGACGCAGGTGGCGTGGGCCGAGGACTTCCGTGCCCGCTACCCGAAACTCGGCCGGGCCATGCGCGTGCTGCGCACCGCGGAGGACACCGCGCAATCCACGTCGTTCGAAACATATCTGCGCGGGGAGCTCGGCACCTACTCGGAACGCACGATGGCCCTGTACCGGCGTTTCGTCGACGATCTGCTCCAAAAGGGTCGGAACCTGACCGAGGAGACGATCGCCCACACCGTCGCCCTCGCAGGTTTCGCCGATCTCGCCGAAGCGGAGGCCGCACAGGGCTGACGCGGGAATCGGTGCCTTGCCGGCAGGGCCGCCGGCAAGGCACCGATCGATATGTCACTCGTCATGGGGCGTTCGTGCGTTGCGCGCTATCTTTGCCAGAGACCAGATGATGGCGATCAGGATCAGCGCCCCGCCGACCACCGCGCACCCGATGGCGAACATCACGCGGGGATCCATATCGAACCATGCGAGCACGCCATTGGGGAACCTCACTCCGAACAGGATCGCCACCGCGCCGACCAGCAGCATGAACACACCCAATGTCAGTGTGGCGGCGCTCGGCCCTGTCTTGCGGATGACCGGACGCACCGGCACGTCCCGCGGCACTTGCACGTAATTGGAGCCCGCACCCGGCTGGACCCAGGGACCGGCCGGAGCGGCGTATGCAGGACCCGCATCCGGGCGGTTCGGTCCGTATCCGTCATGCTCTCGCGGGGGCTGCGTGCTGTACAGCGGAATCTGCTGAGGTGCCGGACCGGGCTGCTCTGTATCACCCGCGGCGAAGGCCGTGGCGGCATCAGGCTGTTGCGTGGCGCCCGCGCCTGTGGATGGCGCGGCGGCAAGAGGCTGCCCTTTGTCAGGAACATCGCCGGCCGTTGTGGCTCCGGCCGGAACATCGCCGGTTCGCCGATCGGAAGCGGCGGCGGGACTCCCGAATGCGTCGGCGGCAGGCTCGGTCTCGGTCTGGCCGTCATCCACGGGGGCCGCCGATTCGTCCGAAACCGCCCCGGCCGCAAGTGGTTCGGCAGACAACTTCTCGGTCGACGCGGAGTCAACCGGCAACGACTTGGTCTCGGCCTGCGGCACCGCGACCTTTTCTACCGGCATCGCCTCTGTCTCGGCAACCGGCAGCGTCTGTGTCGGCTCGACCGGCAACGCCTGCGTCGGCTCGACCGGCAACGCCTGCGTGACGGCAGAAGCCTGTTCGGACACGCCGCCGACCAGTGTCGGCAAAGCCTCGGTCTGCTCGAAATCCGCAGGCATCGCCTCGGCATTCGGAAGATGCCGTGTCATATCGTGATCGTCATTCATGATGTGCTCCTTGTATCATTCGCCCGCAGTGCTCACAGGGCGTCATCGGATGAGCATCCGCCGCTGTCATCGACATAACGGACGGCCACTTTCCCCTCGATGGTGTACGGCACGTTGATGATCAGTTCGGGCCCGCCTTCGGGAATGGTGCTGTAATCGAGGTTGGATGCGCCGCCGTCGCACGCCGGCTTCTCACCGGAACGGCCCGAGAACGTGTTGTCCAGACGCAGGAAATCGTATCCCCACTGGTTTCTGGTGATCGTATACCGGCCTCCGATAGAACCGACGAGCCGATACCCGTCGCTGCGCTTGCCGAACGCAAAGCTGCATCCTTGCGGCAAAGTCAGAATCACCCGGGCCCGATAGGCCGAGATGCGCAGGTCCCCGACCGGACACGTCGATTGCCTGACCTTTCCGTCGACATCCGTCACCTTGTGGGGGCTGATGCCGGGCACGCCATCTCGCGTCAGATCAATGCTGACGCGGTCGTCGCCGTAATTCGTGCCGACGAACCGCACGCCCTGTTGCAATCGGGCGATCTGCTGATCGGTGGCGCCATATTTCGTGACTCCGCGAACATTGACCAGCGTGCCGCCTTCGGACTGCATGGCATCCACCGTATAGCTGTAAGCGACGTTGACGCCCAGTACGCAGACCGCGACGAACGCGGCGGTCCAGGCGAGCGGAATCAGGCCTCCGGAGCGGCGTCCCATCAGGCCAAGCACCGTTATGACAGCACCCAGAGCCAGGCAGACGCCGCCAATCCACAGCGTGAGCACACGGGTCATCGATTCGATGGATGAGTTGTCGTTTGCCAGCATCAGAACCGCACCGGAGACGAGCATCAGCCCGATCATGCCGATGACGATGGCGAAACCGGCCGGCTTGCGGCGCTCGTATTTCGGTGGAAGAGGCCCCGCCGATGGGCGATACGGAGACGACTGGTACGGCATGGGAGGACGTGCGGGCCGATCGGCGGTATGGGGCTGGCCGAAGCCGTATCCCGGAGCGGGCTGCTGGAACGGCTGACGCACCGACGCTACGGAGGACTCCGCTGCACTTCCCGCGGTTTCCGGCGCGGTGGGCCCTGATGAGCCAGCCGTGCCGGCATCGGCCGCCTGCTCTCCCGTGTCCGCACCGTCATAGGCGTATGACGAGGCCGGCCATCCGCGCCGGTATGAGCCGTTCTCAGAATCGCCGGTACCGCTGGCATCGCTGACGCCGCTGCCCGACCCGTATCCGCCATGCCGCCGGTTGGCGTTCTGCACCAGGGCCCACAGCACCAGCGCCGCGCACAGGGCCGCCGCGAGACCGGCACCGGGGACGGCGACCGCCAGCATCATCATGATTATCACGCCAAGCATGTTCCAATCCCAGCGCCCGTCGATCAGCTCCTCGCCGAGGATACGGCCATCCCGCGCATCGGGCAGCAGCGCCCATGCGATGGCATACAGCGCCAAACCGAATCCGCATAGCACCACGCTCGCCAGCACCAGTGCCCGCACCAGAGTCGGGCTCCATCCCACGCGCTGCGCGATGGCGCTGCACACGCCGGCGATCCACCGGTCGTCCCCGCGCTCCATCGCGCTGCCGCGGATCCACGAGAAGAACCGGTCGCTCTGCCGCTTCGGCTTCGGCTGGGGTCCGGGCGCAGGAGAGCCGTACGGATTTGAACCGTACGAATCCGAACCATTCGTGCCGGGGCCGGCGGCGCCACCCGCGTCATAGGCATACGTTGTATCGTTCATGCTTCCATTACAGCAGCAACCGGCCGCCGCACGCATCGGGGGACACCCTGATTGTTCCCTGAACCGGGGCGTTATGCCCCATGTCGTCTTCCCCGGAGGCGCACAATGGGACCATGATCCAGCCGAACAACCCATACCGGCAGCCGCACGCGCCCCGTCGGACGCAATGGCAGGCCCGCCGCGCCCAACCGCCGTCCGCCGCGCCGAGCCTGCCATTGATGCGCCCGCGGAACGGGCGCGTCCTCGTCGGCGTGTGCCGTGGCGTGAGCCTACATCTGGGAGCGCCCGTATGGCTGGTGCGACTCGCGTTCGCCGCGGCCGCTCTCGCGTTCGGGGCCGGCGTCATCGCATACGTGTTCCTGTGGATGTTCATGCCGGTCGGCGATCCCGTCGCCGCCGCGCAGGCCATGTCGGATGCGGCCTCGACAGGTTTCGCCGAGCCGCTCTCCCGCGGTAATGCGGCATACGCCGGCACCGCGGGTGACAGTGGCCGCAGCGACGCCGACGACTCCTCGGAGGGACTGGCGGCGGCTCTGCGCCGCGCCCCGAAACCTTCACTGGTGGCATTGGCCGGTCTGGTGTTCATCGCCATAAGCGTGCTGCTGTCGTTTGCCGGCGGACGGGAGCTGATCGTGCCGCTGGCCGTCGCCGTCGGCGGCCTCGGACTGGCATGGTCGCGGTTTGACGCGGACGAGGGCAAACTGCCATCGATGCTTGGCGGCATCGTGCTTCTGTTCGTCGGCTATGCGATCTTCGTGTTCACCAGCACGGTTCCGGGGTGGGGCGCGTCCCCTCGCCGCATCATCATCGGCGGGTTCGTACTGCTGGCCGGCACGGCTCTGGCGATCGTGCCTTGGGTGAGCACGCTCATCCGCTCCCTATCCACCGAGCGCGCACTCAAGGAGCGTGAAGAGGAACGTGCCGACATGACCGCGCACCTGCACGATGGCGTGCTGCAGACGCTCGCCCTGATCCAGCTGCACAGCGACGACCCGCAGACCGTGTTCTCGCTCGCCCGGCAGCAGGAGCGCGAACTGCGCGAATGGCTGTATCAGGAACGCACCACATCGGACCGTTCGGTCAGCGCCGGGCTGAAGGCCATCGCCGCGCAGACGGAAGACGAGCACGGCAAACCGATCGAAGTGGTGACCGTGGGCGACGCGAGGCCCAGTGCCCAGACCGACGCGCTGCTCGATGCCACGCAGCAGGCGCTCATCAACGCCGTGACGCATGGCGGCGAGCCCATCTCCGTGTATTGCGAGGCCGGCGCCGACAAGGTTGAGGTCTTCGTGCGCGATCATGGCGATGGGTTCGACGTGAACGCGATTCCCGAGGGCCGGCTCGGCATCCGCGAGTCGATCATCGGGCGGATCCGACGACGGGGCGGTACAGTGGAGATCGTATCGAGGCCGCATTGGGGCACCGAGGTGCGCATGCACATGCCGGTCGCAGGCGGACGGCAACCGAACCAGCGGGGCGATGCCACGAACGCCGGCGGGCAGCATGGACGACCGCCATCCGGCGCGGCATCATACACACGCACGCAGAGGGAAACATGATTCGACAGGTGAAGCATATGGGTCAGGCAGACAGCACAAGCATCGGACCGACATCAGGAGCGGATGCGAGGCAAGGGGCGGCCGGTGAGTTCGGCAGCGTGGAGTGCAACGACGTGGAGTCCGGCAGAGCCACTGATACGGATACCACTCCCCGCGAAGCTGCGGCGACGCCGATTCGCGTGGCCGTCGTCGACGACCATGAGATGTTCCGCGCCGGTGTCATCGCCACGCTGCAGCCGTACTTCCACATCGTCGGGCAGGCCGCCGACGTGGAAGGCTCGATCGCGATGATCGCCGACATCAGACCGGACGTGGTGCTGCTCGACGTGCACGTACCCGGCGGCGAGGGAGGAGGAGGCGCGGAGATCCTCGCCAAATCGCAGCCGCTCTCCCCCGCTTCCGCGTTCCTGGCGCTGTCGGTGTCGGATTCGCCGCAGGACGTCGGCTCGGTGATTCGTGCCGGCGCACGCGGATACGTTACCAAAACCATCACCGGCGACGATCTGATCTCATCCATCAAGCAGGTGCACGAAGGGTATGCGGTGTTCTCGCCGAAACTGGCCGGATTCGTGCTGTCCGCCTTCCAGGGGGCGCCGATGGACGGGGCCGGCGGCGCGCGGGGCCGCGACGAGGAGCTGGACCTGCTGTCAGGCCGCGAGCAGGAGGTCATGCGCCTGATCGCCCGCGGATACACATACAAGGAGGTCGCCGCCGAATTGTTCATCTCCATCAAGACCGTGGAGACCCACATGTCAAACGTGCTGCGCAAATTGCAGCTGTCCAACCGCACTGAACTGACCCGCTGGGCAGCCGACCGCCGCATCGTATGAGGCAAGGCACGACCGGCGCGGCGACATTTCCATGCCGACGGTGAAACGGACGCCACCCACGTAGAGCGTTCTTCATACACTGGTAACGAACAAAACCCTATCCTCGTCGGAAGGAAACAGCATGACCGCTGAAGCAAACGTCGGTGTCGTCGGACTGGCCGCAATGGGAGCGAGCCTCGCCCGCAATCTCGCCCGTCACGGCAACAAGGTGGCGGTGTTCAACCGTCACTATTCGCGTACCGAGAAACTCATCACCGAGCATGGCAGCGAGGGCGAGTTCTTCCCCGCGAAGACGATGGAGGAATTCGTGGCATCGCTGAAGAAGCCGCGCACCGCGATCATCATGGTCAAGGCGGGCGAGCCGACCGACGCGATGATCGGCCAGCTGGCCGATCTGATGGAGCCGGGCGACATCATCGTCGACGCCGGCAACGCGCACTTCCCCGATACGATCCGCCGCGAGAAGGCGATCAGCGCCCGCGGACTGCACTTCGTCGGCTGCGGCGTGTCCGGCGGCGAGGAAGGCGCCCTGCTCGGACCCTCGATGATGCCCGGCGGCAGCGAGGAGTCCTGGAAGACGCTCAAGCCGATCTTCGAGTCCATCGCGGCGAAGGCCGAGGGTGAGCCGTGCGTGACGCATATCGGCGAGAACGGCGCTGGCCATTTCGTGAAGATGGTGCACAACGGCATCGAATACTCCGACATGCAGCTCATCTCCGAGAGCTACGACCTGATGCGTCGCGCGCTCGGTATGACGCCGGCTGAGATCGGCGACGTGTTCGAGGAGTGGAACAAGACCGAGCTGGAGTCCTACCTGATCGAGATCACCGCCGACGTGCTGCATCAAGTCGACAAGAAGACCGGCAAGCCGCTGGTCGACGTGATCGTGGATCACGCGGGCATGAAGGGCACCGGCACGTGGACCGTGCAGTCGGCGCTTGATCTGGCCGTGCCGGTGACCGGTATCGCCGAGGCCGTGTTCGCGCGAGGACTGTCCGGGCAGGCCGAGCTTCGCGCCGAAGCCCAGAAGCAGGACTTCGAGGGACCGTCCGGCGTGGTGCCGATGGCCGAGGAAGACAAGGTCGCGTTCATCAATGACATCCGCGAGGCGCTGTACGCTTCGAAGATCGTCGCGTACGCCCAGGGCTTCAACGAGATCACCGAAGCCGCCAAGGTGTATGACTGGAAGATCGATCTGGCTGCGGTGGCGCGCATCTGGCGCGGTGGCTGCATCATCCGTGCAAAGTTCCTGAACCGCATCTCCGACGCGTTCGAGAACGGCGAAGCCAACGTGTCTCTGCTGTTCGCCCCGTACTTCAAGGACGCGATCGAGACCGCCGAGCGCTCGTGGCGACGCGTGGTCTCCCGTGCGATTACATTCGGCATCCCGGTGCCGGTGTTCGCCTCCTCGCTGGAGTACTTCGACGGCCTGCGCTCCCCGCGCCTGCCCGCCGCCCTGATCCAGGGCCAGCGCGACTACTTCGGCGCCCACACCTACCAGCGCACCGACATGCCCGGTGCTTTCCACACGTTGTGGGCTGAGCCTGGCCGTGAGGAAATCATTGCGTGATTTCCGGTGACAGCCGCGAGGAGACACCGAGCCTCGCGAAGCGAGACCCCAATCGTAGGGGCCGAAGGCGAGCCTGGTCATAAGCAAACACCGAGCCTCACCACAAGCCCCTCTCTACCGCTCGCAGATCGAACGCGAACCATACGAATGATGGCGCAGGCTCCCCTAGGGGCGCCTGCGCCATCGTGTTTCATCGGCACACCATTCATATCGTGTGGTTCCCATTTTTCACACAGACGTTTTTCGCGCACAGTAATCGCAACCAGCCGCATCCCAACATCACCAATCAACGCCCAGTCACCGCCGGCGGTGCATATCCTCCTGTACAACGCGCGCATTGTAGGCAAACGCAGCAGTTGTACATACACCGTCCCGAGAGACCTCGCACACCATTCCTCATTTCGTTGGAATTCCAACGTTTCCAGGAACTCCGTCGGTGTACAACAGTGGGCGCAATCGTTTTCAACGGCTGTTGTACAGATTCCGCCCCGTACAACGCGCGCATTATGCCATTTCGCGGGAGTTGTACACGCATCGGCATCGCAACCCTGCGCGCTTCTTGCGCTGCATCCCATTCGCATGCCGGACCGCACCGGGCACGCAATGAACCCTCGGGCGGAGTGAACGAAATTCGCAATACGACCGGATTGTCCAGTACGATCGTCGAACCGCATCGCCATGATTGACAGACCGGCCTCAATCTCATGCCATGATGAACACCAATCAGATCTTATTTCACGATGGGAGACGCGGCACGAAACGGCAAAACCATGCATCTTTGCCGTTTCGTGCCACGGAATCCTCGAATTGTCTCGTTATCCGAAATAACAGGCGTCAAATACCGAACTATCCGATAGTCGAGACAAACCTCACAGCTTGCTGGCGGCGTCCTGGTCGATGTACCAGATGAGTTCCTCGCCGTCGGCGAAGGAGCTCGGGGCCTGCGGATTGCGCGGCTGGGCGAAGGCGGCGGCGACCGCATCGGCCTTGCGCTCCCCGGACGCGAACACCCACGTGTGCCGCGAACGGGCGATCATGGGAACGGTGAGCGTCACGCGCAGCGGCGGCGGCTTCGGCGAATCGCGCACGCCGGCGACCAGCACATGCGGGTCGTCGATCAGCACTTCAGGCCGGCCGGGGAACAGCGACGCGAAATGCGCATCCGGGCCGACGCCGAACAACGCGATGTCCAGCGTCGGCTCCTCCCCCAGCTGCTCGATCAGCTCCTTTTGGTAGGCGGCGGCCGCATCGGCCAGCACCGCATCGTTCTCCTCGTCGGTGGCTGCGGCGATCTGTGCGGCGTCGCGCGTGTCAGCGGGCATCTCGTGGATGTTCTCCTCCGGCATCAGCCCGCGCTCCACCAGGATGTTCAGGAACCGCCGCGCCTGCTTGGCGTTGCGGTCGTCGCTGTCCTCGGGCACGAACCGCTCGTCGCCCCACCAGATGTGCACGCGCGAGGCGTCCAGGTCATCGGCCAGCGGGTCGGTGCCGATCGCGCGCAGCACGCGATTGCCGTCGGTCCCGCCGGTCAGCGCTATATCCACGCGGCTGCGCCCCGGTTCGGCGAGCAGGTTCCTGATCGTGGTCAGCACGCGCACGGCCACAGCTTGCGCCAGAACATCGGGGTTCGGGCATGTTACGGTTTTTCTTTGCGACATCAGTTACAGCTCCTTTGTCGTTCTGATTCGGTCTTCACGCGCCCGGGCATGGGCGCGTGACGGTTCCGTGACGCTCACGCATCGTCGTTCATTCGTTGATTCACCGATTGCCGTCGGGCCGGCGCCTTGCGGTCGAGACGCCGGCCCGACAGTGCTTATTCGGCAGGATGAATCAGATTCCATCCCTGGGTGATGACTTCAGCATACACTTCATCCGGGTCGAGCTGACGCAGCTCTTCGCTCAGGCATTCCTCAAGCGTCCTCGTGGGCACGCTGATGGATTGCGGCGACTGGCCAGGCGTGCTGATGACGGCGATGCCCTCCTTCGCGTCCGGCCGCTCCAGACTGAGCGTCCCGTCCGCGCGCGTCAGGTATACGCCGGTCACGGCGGTCGCGCCGGGCACCTCCTCCATGATGACGGGCACGTTGAGCTTCAGCCGCAGCCAGGCCGCCAGCAAATCCATGGGCAGGAAGCCCTTCGGACCGGAGACCTTCACCGTGCTGATCGGCAGGTGCGGCGGCTGGTCGAGCATGGTGGCGAGCATCGCACGCCACACCGTCAGGCGCGTCCATGCCATGTCCACGTTCTTCGGCGACCAGTTGCGGCGCAGATCCTCGATGGTGCGGTAGGGGTTCGACGAGTGCATGGCGTCGGTGATGCGACTCCTCGCCATCGCGCCGAGCAGGTCCTTGGACGGGTTGGCCGGCGCCTCGTTCGGCCACCACGCCACGACCGGCGCGTCGGGCACGAGCAGTGGGATGACCAACGTGTCGGGATGATGGACCAGCCCACCACGCGGGTGCAGCACGATGATCTCACCGGCACCGGCGTCCGCGCCGAAGCGCACCTGGGCGTCCAGATTGGAATTGTCGTACGCCGCATCCGCGTCCTCGGCGGGCTTGGGCGCACCCTCGACGGGCTTGCGCACGCCATTTCCACGCCGCGGGGAGATGGCGATGACACGGCACGGGTGCTCGCGGCTGGCGGCGTTGGCCAGTTCCAGCGCCTGCTCCAGCTCGTCCTCGGTGGTGGAGATCAGCAGCGTCAGCACGCGGCCGGTCGCCGACTCGCCGCGCTCCTCGTGCAACTCGTCGATCTTCTGCGATATCTCGCGGGTGCGGGTGTTCGGCATTTCGATAATCATGGCATCCTCCAGTGGCGTCCGTCGCGTGCGAGCATTTCATCGGCCTCCGTCGGCCCCCACGTGCCGGCACGATACGGCTGCGGCTGACCGAGCGTGGACCAGAATTCCTCGATCGGGTCGAGGATCTTCCACGACAGGTTGACCTCTTCGGTGGTCGGGAACAGCGGCGGGTCGCCGAGCAGCACGTCGAGAATCAGTCGCTCGTATGCCTCCGGCGAGCTCTCCGTGAACGAACGGCCGTAGCTGAAGTCCATCGAGACGTCACGTACCTCCATCGCCGTGCCGCCAGGCACCTTGGAGCCAAAGCGGATCGTCACGCCCTCGTCGGGCTGTACGCGGATCACGATCGCGTTCTTGCCGAGCTCGCGTGTCGCGGTCGACTCGAACGGCAGGTGCGGCGCGCGTTTGAACACGACGGCGATCTCGGTGACACGCTTGCCGAGACGCTTGCCGGTACGAAGATAGAACGGCACACCGGCCCAGCGGCGGGTGTCGATGTCAAGCCGGATCGCCGCATAGGTCTCGGTGGTAGACGCCGGGTCAATGCCCTTCTCCTCCAGGTATCCGACGACGTCATGCGAGCCCTGCCAGCCGGCGGCGTACTGTCCGCGAGCGGTGTGTGCGGCGAGGTCCTTCGGCAGACGCACCGCGGAGAGGATCTTCGTCTTCTCGGCGGTCAGGTCGGAGGCGGTGAACGAGACCGGCTCCTCCATGGCGGTCAGGGCCAGCAGCTGCAGCAGATGATTCTGGATGATGTCGCGCGCTGCGCCGATGCCGTCATAGTATCCGGCGCGGCCGGCCACGCCGATGTCCTCGGCCATCGTGATCTGCACGTGGTCGACGTAGTTGGCGTTCCAGATCGGCTCGTACATCGCGTTGGCGAAACGCAGCGCCAGCATGTTCTGCACGGTTTCCTTGCCGAGATAATGGTCGATGCGGAACACGCTCGACGGGTCGAACACCTCGGAGACCACACGGTCGAGCTCCTTGGCGCTGGCCAGATCGTGGCCGAACGGCTTCTCGATGATCACGCGTCGCCATGCGCCCTCGGACGAGCGGGCCAGTCCGCAGTCGGCGAGCTGACGCGCCACCACGGGGAACGCCCGCGGCGGCACCGACATGTAGAAGGCATGGTTGCCGCGCGTGCCCCGGTCGCGGTCCAGTTCAGCGACCGTGTCGCTCAACCGCGCGAACGCCGCGGAGTCATCGAACGTCCCCTGCACGAAACGGATGCCCTTTGCGAGCTGCTTCCACGTCGATTCGCGGAACGGGGTGCGGCAATGCTGCTGCACGTGCTCGCGGACGAAATCCCTGAAATGGTCTTCGGTCCAGTCGCGGCGTGCGAAGCCGGTCAGTCCAAAGCTCGGCGGCAACAGGCCGCGGTTGGCGAGGTCATAGATCGCGGGCAGCAGTTTCTTGCGCGACAAATCGCCGGTCACGCCGAAGATCACGATGCTGCACGGGCCTGCGATGCGCGGCAGGCGCAAATCGCGCGGATCGCGCAGTGGATTGGTCCACGCGGTTGGCGTGGCGGAAACGGAATCAGTCATACGCACCATAGTAGTGATGCGCGTGCATCTCATGGCCCATTCCTCTCAGAAAGAACCATGCAATGCAGCACATCGCGGGATTTTGGCGCGGTGAGAACCGCTCCGGGACCACCCCCAGTCGCTACGCGACAGTCCCCGCCAGCGGGGGCGAGACAGCACAGTCGCTACGCGACAGTCCTCCGGGCCCTGCAATCAAGGACGGCCTTGCAGCCGCATCTCTCTGATGCGCCTGCCGGCTCATACTCGCCTATAGACAGCCCACCGGGCTGTCTACTGTACGGCTCGTCCCGCCAGCGGGGGCGAAAGCTGGCGTCAGAGCGTGGGCTGGTCCGTCTCCCCGCTCTGCTCGCCGGTCTCGCCCTCATCCTCCCGCAGTCCGGATTCGAGTCTCCGGTTGCGTTCGCGGAGCCTGTCGTTCTCCGCGGTCAGCTCGTGGATGTACCGGATCTGCTGCGCTATGAGCATATCGCGCAGGTCCTTGGCCGCCGATCCGCCGAAATTCTCGCGGATCGTGGCCGCGCGAATCGGCGCCGGCGGAATCAGCGGATTGCCGGTACGCGGGAACTTGTCAGCGGATATCGGCTCGGCGTCGTCATCAGCCGGTTCCATCATCTTCCAACGCGCGATGCACCGTTCGATGCGCTTGTATCCGATAAGCGACGGGTCAAGCCCGACGTCGCGGAATATACCCGTCGGCGAGTCCCCCGCACGATACCGCTGCATGCAGTATTCGCGGAACTGGCCGGTGTATCGGATGCGGTTCCGTCCGACGCTGTTCACGGCAGGCAGTGAACGCAGGTAGTCAATCTCGTCGTCGTCAAACTCTCTGTCTTTCATGATGGTGCCCTCCAGCACTCTTCTCATCGATAGAGATGAACATGAAACGGAGGTTCGCCAGGATTCACTGCACTGTCTTCCCCGCAGTATCCTCCGAATCGGGACGCCCGCCCTGCCTCGTGAAAGGCAGGCGGATGGCCGAGTCAGCCGCCGATATGCGATTCGCGGCGTGCACGGGTCATCATCGGCGACGTGCCTGGCAGCCGTGTCTCGCCCAAAGCAGTCGCGACGGATGTCACCGCGGCGTAGGTCTCCGACTTCACAGGGACTTCCGAGGGTTCGGGGGTGTTCGGCGCGTCGGGGGTGGAGGTTTTCAGCACGGGCTTGGCATCGGCCATGGAATCGATCATGTGACCATCGACTTCGCCGGTCAGGATGACGTCGACGCCATTGGCGATGTCAAGCGTTGCGGCCAGAGCGATGTTGGCGGCCGGAGCGGCGGATCCGGCCTTGGCGGCGGTCAGCGGGGCCTCATCACCCACGCGCATGACTGGGGATTGCGCCTTGTGCACCGCGTTTGCGGCGGCGGCATCGCCTGTATATTTGCTGGATGATATTGATAATCGTTGCCTGAACCTGACGACGAAACGTCGATTTTCCCGAAACATGATATATCCTTCACTTCTTGCTTCGGGAGGGTTCATCCTACGCAAAAAGCGCAAAACAAGCCCCCCCCCCCGTGATTTCGAAGTGTAGCGCCAGCGGGAAGATATTTGGGGGACTATGTTTCTAAGGGGTTATGACGGGGAGTTACGGGGGTGTCTTTGGCGGCGCGATATGGTCATGCAGGAGACCATGTGTGTGCGAGCACGTCGGTATGGCCGGTCACCCCATACAGGTGCCCGGCCATACCGCAGCCGGTCACCGGCGACGGGAGCGCGCCGTCGTGATGGAGAATCCCGCGGCAAGCATGATGCATGCCGTCACTGCGAGCAGCAGCGTCTGGGCGCCCGTCTTCGAGAGGGTTTCCGTGCCCGCCGTGCCGGGTTTGGAGGTATCGGCGTTGCCGCCGGCGCCGGGTTTGACGCCACCGGGACGCTCGGGCTGTCCGCCGCTGCCAGGCTGTTCGGGATCCTCGCCACCTCCTGGTTCCTCACCGCCGCCGGGCTGCTTGCGCTCCAGCCCGTCGCGAGCCTGAGTCAGGGCCTTTACGGCCTTGTCCAGATCGCCCTGCGTGGTGGATCGCCGTCCGCACTCCTCCTGCGCGGCGGCCAACGCCTCGGCGAACGCCTTCCACGATTCGGCAGTGTAATCGCCTTCTCTGAGAGCCTGAGCCGACGCGATGGCGTCGGACAACGGGCCACGGTCCAGACGCGCGTCGGACAGCGCGGCGATGGCATCATTCAGCCGTGCCGCAAGGGCGTCCACGTCGGACTGGGAGATGTGCGCCATGTCGGTGGCTACGGCGGCGGCAAGAGCCTCGCGCATCGTCGCCCACGCAGCCCTGTCGTACTGCGATTCGACCAGACCGTTCGCCGCCCGCTTCGCCGCATCCAACGCGGCCGCATCGATGTGCACGATTGACTCGTTGAACGCGGTCGTCGCCTGGCGCAGCGCGTCCGCCGCGGCGTCCACCTTATCGGCGTCTCCGGCGGCTGCACCGTGTGCGGCCTTGGCGTCGTCGATGGCCTGGCGCAGAGCGTCCGCGGCGCTTTGCGGATGCTGCCCCTCGTATTCGCCGACGCTGCCCGCCGTCTGCGCGTCCTCCAGCGTCTTGACCGCCGCATCCAGCACGACCTGATAGCGCTCCTGCGCGTCAAGCTGCGCGAGCGCCGTGTCGGCCGACCGCCGCAACGCAGCCGCGGCGTCATCGAGATCCTGTTGCGTCACCGTGCCGTAGGCGTCGGAGACCTGCTTGGCGCTTGCCCTCGCCTCGGCCAATGCGGCCGACGACGCGGGCAGGCCATGCGCGTCCAGAGACGCGATCAGCGCCGCGGCGTCATCGATCGCCACATACAGCGCGTTGCGGTCGAGCGACACGTAGCCGGTGCGGTAGAACTCGGACACCGCGTCTTCGACGGTCGTCGTCCACCGGCCGGCCTCGCGCGAGGTCAGTCCGGCGTCCAGCGCCGCCCGCGCCCGCTCCAGCACGACTTCGAGCTTGGTCTTCGCCGCCCGGGTGACGTTGCCGGCGTATTCGCCGACGGTGAGCTTGCCGAGCGCGGTCTCGACGGACGAGAGGTAGCTTTCCAGAGACGCCCCTGCATCCGCCTGATACAGGTACAACTCGTTGATGGCGACGGGGTTCTCGTTGAGCACGGTGATGCGTACCGCGTCGGTGTAGACGGGCCGTGCAAGGCGGGCCACGATCTCCGGCTTCATCTGCGCATTGCCGGAATAGTCGGTCAGCGTCTTCCACTGGTCGGCTGCACCATCGCCCGCACCGCCGCCGTCCTGCGGCACCACGCGGTATTCGGCCTTGAACCGCACCGGCTCGCTGTTACCGGAGGCCAGCAGGCCGAGCATGTTGATGTCCGCGGCCTTCGCGAGCGTGAATGTCAGGGTCTTGTCAGCCGTGGCCGTCAAGGTGGCCGCGCTGTCGCGGTCTCCGTCCGTCAGCTTGGCGAGGTCGGCGGCCGTGAGCGTCGAGCCGTCCGAGGCCGTCGTCTTGGCGTCGCGAGCCACGTTGCCGGGCGTCGCGTAGACCTCGATCTCGGACACCAGCGGCCATGCGGGCGAGCCGCTGGAGGGGATGCGGGCGTCGGCGATGTCCATGCGGATGCGTGTGATGCTCATGCCGACCGGCACGTCCATCACGATGCCCTGCTGTTTGCTCAGGTCGGCTTCGGTTCGTTCGGCGACCGTATGTTCGTCGCCGTTCGCGTCGATCACCTTCAACGTGAACTGCATGCTGCGGTCGGGCTGGCCTTCCTCGAACTTGAGCCGTATGCTGTCGACCTCACGGGCTTTGGCGTAGTCGAGCTGGAACCATGCCGGCGTGGCGCCGTCGCGGGACACCCATGCGGTCGCCTTGCCGTCCACCAGCGCGCCGGCGTTCTCGGGCGCGTCCTTGGTGGGCGACGACGTGATGGCGGCCGAGGTGGCGATGTTCACGCCTTCGATGGTGTCGCCGGCCTCCTGCAGCAGTTCGAGTTCGGCGAGCGCCGGCCATGCGGTGCCACCGACCGACCCCGTGAACTCCACGGTGACGTGTTCGACCTCCTCGCCAAGATTCGCCGCATACACCTGATCGAGGGCGCCCTGGTTCTGCGTCTCGTCGATCAGTGTCCGCTCGGTACCGTCAGCGAGCCCCGCGACGACCCTGAACTGGAACAGGCGGCCGGCCGTCTCGAACACGAGCCGCACGCGGTCCACACGCTGCGCCGACGCCAGGTCGATCCGATACCAGTTCGGGTCGGACCCGTTGCCGACCCACAGCGTACCGTCGTCGCCGTCGTTGCCGTTCGACGCGGGCCGCTCGCTGGGGCCGGCGCTTGCGGCGCCGCCGAGCGCCAGGTTCGTGTACTCGGGCTGCGGCTGCGCGGCTCCCCAGACGGACAGCTCGTAGATGCCGGTCAGGTCCCGCCCGTTCGTCGAATGCAACTTCCAACGCACCTTGGAGCCGAGTATGTCGGCGGCGACCTCGTTCTTGGAGCTGACGGCATCGGCTTCGCTGCGGCCTATCTCGACCCATCCCGAGCCGTTCCAGACCTCGATCTCGTAGCGCAGCGGGAAGTCGGCCGCGATCTGCTGCAGGGTGATGCCGGCGCCGGTGATCGAATACGTGCCGCCGAGGTCGACCACCAGCGTGGCGTCGGTCTTGCCCGTCTGCGTCCAGCCGGTGTCGGTGTTGCCGTCGGTCACGTCCGGGACGACGGTGCCGGTGTCCTCGTCGGTCACGTCATGTCCCAGCGCCAGGTTCGTGCGTTCGACCGCGGTGCCACCGTCGGTGACGTCGTCCATCGCGGTGACCGAATACTGGTCGAGGATGATCTTGCCGAGCGCTTTCTGGTCGACATCATCCGCGGCTTCGGTCGCGAAACCATACCCGTCCTCGTCGCTTTTGCGGTTCGCCCACTGCCAGCCGTAGTCGAACCAGTCCGGGTCGGTGAAGTCGGTGCCGTGCTCCAGTTTGTTCAGCCGGTTGTCCACGTACGTCTTCCACCGCCGATAGTAGTAGTCGCCGGTCAGCCCGGCCCACTGGCGGTTGGAATAGTCGATGAGCGAGCCGTTCTTGTTCAGACCCCACGTGGTGACGAGCGCACGCGCGTTGAGCTCGAACAGGTCGGCGGTCCAATCGTCCGCGCCGTCGAGCATCGTGCGGGCATCGTCGATCCATGCGCCCACGAGGAAGTCGTCCGAGCTGGAAAGCAGCTTGTCCTGCGCCTTGATGATGTCCAGCATCCGGGACGACAGTGTCCGGAACGTCTCCAGATCGCCCGACTTGTACGCCTGCCCGGCGAGCGGCTGGTATTCCTGGAAGCTGTTGGCCAGCACCTGCCGCATCACGTCGACGTAATCGTAGCGGAAGCCGGCCGAGTCCTTGTACGAGTCATACGCCTGCTCGAACAGGGCCGCGGCCTTCTCGAACTGCCGCTTGTCGTAATCTATGTCGCTGTGGCCCCACGTGGACGCCGAGCCGATGGTGTTGTCGGACGGGCGGGCGTTGATGATGGATTCGCTCGCGCCCTGATAGTATTCGCCGTCCGTGTGCTTGTAGGCGGTGTCAAGCAGGATGCCCCACGCCTTCTCGATCGTCCCGTCGGTTCCGCCGTACCGGCGCTCGGCATACTCCTGCGTCCAGGAGCGATAGTCGACCGGATCCTGCTCCCAGGTCATGTCGAACAGCAGCTCGTAGACGATCGGCGAATTGTCGATGGCTTCGGGCGTGATGCCGATGCCGCGCATATAACCGCTGGAGTTGTAGGCTTTCGTGATGTCCTGGGAGATCACCTCCGGCACTCCGTCAAGGCCCATGCGTCCGCCGAAGTTGTGCAACATGTTCCACACCCACGGCACGCCCTGGTTCTCCATCGCGCTGGCCTGCGAGCGCAGGTCGCTCTGCAGGTCGAGCACGAGCGCCTGGCCCTTGTCCGCGAGCCCGGAGAGCTTCGTCTCGTCGATGCCCCACTGCCACTGCTGCATCACCCACACGGCCGCCGGGTCATGGTCGAGCATCTTGCGCTGCACGGTGCGGTAGATGTCGACGATGTCGAAGCCGTCTGGAACCATGCCGCCCTCATGGAACGGATCGACCGCGTAGTAGTTCGACACCTTGCCGAACACGTTCTCCTGAGCTTTGTAGAACGTGTCGCCGACCTTCTGGAAGTAGTCCTCCTTGCCGGCCGCCTTGTCGGCGTCGGTCAGATACGTCTTGATCATGTACGGGCGGTCGAAACCGGACCATGTGCCGGACGACGCGGCCACCGACGTCGGGTTCTTCTCCTGGAAGTCGGCCGGCACCTGACCGCCGAAGCCCTGGATGACCGGCGTGATGCCGTACGCCTGCATGCGGTCGTGTATCCTGCGGCCGAGCTCGACGCGCTGCTCGAACCATGCGGCGGGCAGGGGGCCTCCGACCGAGTACAGGTTCTGCATGTAGAACCATGCGTAGTATCCCGGCCCGGACAGGTATTCGCGCACCTCGTCGTCGCTGTAGCCGTATTGGGTGAGCGTCTCGCGCAGCACCTCCTCCTGTCCGACGATGTCGAGCATGAGGTTCACGCCGTTCATCGCCGCCCAGTCGAGGAACGGCTCGTAATCATCCCAGTTCCAGAACGCCATCGTGTACGAGTAGGTGCAGAAGTTGAGCGCGTACCGGTACTCGTAGTTCGTGTATTTGAGGATTTTCCGGCCGACTGCAGGCAGGCTCTCCGGCATGGACAGCTGGGAGCCGAACAGCGGGTTGTAGTCGACCTTGCACCAGTGGCGCAGATAATAATTGAGGCCGGACGCGAGCGAGACGCCGTTGTTGCCGCGGATGGAGATCCGGCCGTCGCCGGTGTCTGAGATTTCGAACACGTCCTTGCCGTCAGCCTTGCCGCGCAGCTGGAAGTCGAACTTGTCGACCCACCGCTCGCCGATCACGCGGCCGACGAGGTTTCTGACCTCGGTGACGGTCTTCTCGGCGGCATAGTCGGAGTCGGTCTCTACGCGGGCCCACTCCCGGCCCCACGAGCTTGAGTCGAAGTCGGTGACGGAGATGGCCTTGGGGCTGGCCTGCTCGTCGGAGACCTTGGTGCCGTGGAAAGCGACTTCGGCGAGGTTGACCTGCTGGGCGGCGGAGTTGTAGCTGACGCTGATGCGCGCGTATGCGGCTTCGGTGGCATCGATGGGATGCGTGTCGGCGGCACCGCTCGCGGGGGCGTCATCGCTCTTGTAGGCCACCTTGCCGTAGTCGGCGCCGTCCTTGGACAGATAGACCTCGTAGTGGTAGTACGAGCCGGTGAGGTTGGTGATGTCGATCTGCGAGATGCTGTATGTGCCGTGCAGGTCGAAGTCGAGGAAGCGGCGGTAGTCCTGCATCGACGAGTCTGCGGGCGACTGCCAGTAGGTCGCCGGATCGCCGTCGACTGCGGCGGCCGCAGCATGGCCGTCCGCGGCGGCACCGCTCGCCGTGACGCCGGCGATCGCCGGTTCCACGGCGCGCGCGAGGCGTCCGGATGTGATCAGGCCGCACATGAGTGTCGCCATGGCGACGAGCAGGGCCGTCGCGCGACGCCGCCATGATCGGGGGCAGGTCGGAGGATGTTCGGGCGAGTGCCCACGACGATGACGAGCGGATGAAACCATCATTGATTGCCCTTGTCTTCTCTTGATTTTCAGTAAGAACCGCGCCGGCGAACATTGCCGGATTTTGTTAACAATATATACAAAGAATGGGACATGGCGCGCCCGCATCACGCCGCGCCGCGCCGCTTTCAACCGCCCCTGTACCACACAATGCGATTTTTGGCGGTTTTTGTGCTGGTGTGGTACAGCGCCGATTCAGGACAATTCGGGCGAATTCCTCAGATCATTGGAAAATGGCGGTTCCTGAATTCTTGTTCGTTGCCATACCAGCTCAAAAACGCGTCGAAATCGCATTGTGTGGCAAACGCTGTGCCACACAATGCGATTTTGACCACAAATTGACGTGGTGTGGCACAATCCCCAGATGCCGGACCGCGGATATGCCGGCAATAGACAAAAAGGGTTCCAGGCGATGCACCCGGAACCCCGATATGCGGACAGGGCGAGATTCGAACTCGCGGTGGCTTGCACCACAACGGTTTTCAAGACCGTCTCTTTAGGCCGCTCAGACACCTGTCCTTATGTGCGCCACGAAGCGCACAAGATTCAATTATACATCCGGCGTGGATGTTCTCCGCCACCGGATGCGGTCGACGCCGAAGCGATCAGGCTTCCCACTTGGTCGGCTCGATGACTTCCTTGCCGCCCATGTAGGGGCGCATGGCCTGCGGAATCTCGATGGAGCCATCCTTCTGCTGATGGTTCTCCAGGATCGCGACGAGCCAGCGCGTGGTGGCCAGCGTGCCGTTGAGCGTGGAGACCGCGCGGGTGGAACCGTCCTCGTTGCGCTCGCGGATGTTCAGGCGGCGGGCCTGGTACTCGGTGCAGTTCGAGGTGGAGGTGAGCTCGCGGTAGCGGCCCTGGGTCGGGATCCACGCCTCGGTGTCGAACTTGCGGGCTGCGGAGGAGCCGAGATCGCCGGCGGCGGTGTCGATGACGCGGTACGGCACCTCGACCTTGGCGAGCATCTCCTCCTCCATGCTCAGCAGGTGCTGGTGCTCCTTGTAGGAGTCCTCCTGCTTGGTGTAGACGAACATCTCCACCTTGTCGAACTGGTGCACGCGGATGATGCCGGACGTATCCTTGCCTGCGGCGCCGGCCTCGCGGCGGTAGCAGGAGCTCCAGCCGCAGTAGCGCAGCGGGCCGTTGGACAGGTCGAGGATCTCGTTCTCGTGCATGCCGGCGAGCGCCACCTCGGAGGTGCCGACCAGGTACTGCTCGTCAGGCTCGCGCAGACGGTAGATCTCGTCGGCGTGGGAGTTGAGGAAGCCGGTGCCGGCCATGACTTCGGGACGCACCAGCGTCGGGGTGATGGCGAGCACGAAGCCGTGCTTCTCGGCCTGATCGACGGCCATGGTCAGCATGGCGATCTGCATGCGGGCGACCGCGCCGCGCAGGAAGTAGAAGCGGGAGCCGCCGACCTTGACGCCGCGGCGCATGTCGATGCCGGCCACGCCGGTGCCGAGGGTCAGGTGGTCTTTCGGCTCGAAGCCTTCGGCCGCGAAGTCGCGGGGCTGGCCGACCTTCTTGACGACAACGTAATCGTCCTCGCCGCCTTCCGGGGCCTCGGGTTCGACGACGTTCGACAGCTTCCACATGGCGGTGGTGTATTCCTCGGCGGCGACGTCCGCGGTGGCCTTGTATTCGGCGACCTTGGCGGACAGCTCCTTGGTCTGCGCGATCAGCGCGGCCTTCTCGTCGGCGGGCGCGGCGGCAACCTTCTTGCCGATCTCCTTCTGCTGGGCGCGGGCCTCCTCGAACTCCTTGAGCGCGAAGCGACGGGTCTCGTCGGAGCGCAGCACCTCGTCGACTAGTTCGACGGATTCGCCGCGCTTGCGCTGGGATTCCTTGACAATGTCAGCATGTTCGCGAATGAATTGAATATCAAGCATGTGCCTAACACTACCGCCGTAAGCCGACACGGACAATACCCCTCGACCGGCCCTTGAACGGCCCGCCGCACACATCACGGCCACTCCCTCCCCTCGGCCGGCGCGGCCGTTGCATCGCCGCATCCGACTACGGAGCCGGAGAACAGAGTTCCGAGCGGATTCACATGACGTTCATTGCGGCTCCATGTGCCGTCTCTTCGGGCTTCCTACGCTGGCGTTGCACATCGGTTCCCGTGCGACGACCGTTCGCGCCCTGCGACGCGTCGCTCGGGAATCTTCAGCAAGAAGGAGTATCCATGCGTATTTCAACACGCATTCAAAGCCTGCTGGTCTCGGCAGCGCTGCTGGTGCCGCTGGTGGCGATGCCAGTCACCGCAGCCTACGCGCAGCCGACCGAGGAAAAGACCGCGGCGTCCTGGTCGGGCGTCGTCATCAACGAGGCGTA
Source organism: Bifidobacterium bifidum ATCC 29521 = JCM 1255 = DSM 20456 (assembly GCF_001025135.1). NCBI lineage: Bacteria > Bacillati > Actinomycetota > Actinomycetes > Bifidobacteriales > Bifidobacteriaceae > Bifidobacterium > Bifidobacterium bifidum. The sequence goes on from NZ_AP012323.1 coordinate 1,782,629, forward strand.
TCTGTCCGGCGGCAGCAAGGGCGCCGCATACAAGAACAAATTCATCGAACTGTACAACACCACCGACAATGACGTGACGCTCGACGGCACCTCGCTGCAGTACCGTCCGGCGAGCGGCACGGGCGCGAGCAACGCCGCCGCCGACCTGACCGGCGTCATCAAGGCCAAGGGCCACTATCTGATCAAGGCGGGCTCGAACGGCTCCGACGGTGCCGAGCTGCCGCAAGCGGACGCCACCGCCACCAACCTCAACGCCAGCGGCACCAAAGGCACGCTGTTCCTCGCCGCCACGACAAGCAAGCTCAGCCCGGCCGTCGGCGACACCACGGCGAACGCCGACATCATCGACGCGCTCGGCTACGGCGACACCAACACGTTCGAGAAGGCGGCTGCCACCGCGCCGAAGAGCAACGCCGACGTGAAGTCGCTGAACCGCGCGAACGGCGTGGACACAAACGACAACAGCGCCGACTTCACGCTGAGCGCCGACATCACCCCCGAAGGCACCGGCGAAGGATCCCAGCCGACACCGAAACCAGACCCGACGCCCGGCGACTGCCCGACCGGCGAGGCCGAAATCGCGCAGATCCAGGGCACCACCGACACCAGCCCGTGTGTCGGCAAGACCGTGACCACCACAGGCGTGGTGACCGCGGCCTACCCGGACGGCGGATTCAACGGCTACACCATCCAGACGCCGGCAACCGGAGGCGCGGTCGACCTCGCCGAGCACAAGGCGTCCGACGGCCTGTTCGTATACGATTCGAAGAACGTCAAGGATCTTCAGATCGGCGACTATGTCAAGGTCAACGGCACGATCAGCGAATACTACGGCCTGACCGAGCTCAACGCGAGCTCCGTCACGAAGCTCTCCGACAAGGTCGAGGCCCCGAAGGCCTCCACCGTGGCGTTCCCGAAGACCGACACCGAGCGCGAAAGCCTGGAAAGCATGCTGATCGCGCCGCAGGGCGACTACACCGTTTCGGACGTGTACAACACGAACAAGTACGGCGAGATCGGACTCGCGGCATCGAACAAGCCGTTCCTCAACCCCACCGTCAAGGGCCTCAAGGGCGACGCCGAAACCGGTGCCGCATACCAGGCCGAACTCGACCGCATCGAAGCCGAGGGCGTGTACCTGGACGACGGCTCCAGCCGCAACTTCCTCGACACGAAGTACCCGGACAACGCCGACACGCCGCTGCCGTACCTGTCGAACGACCAGCCGGTGCGCGTGGGCGAGAAGGTCACGTTCACCAAGCCCGTCGTGCTCGACTACCGCAACAGCGCGTGGCGCTTCCAGCCGACCGAACGCCTGACCGGAGACAACGCCGACGCGCAGCCGGTGACGTTCACCAGCACCCGCACCGACACGCCCGATCTGGCCGCGGTCGGAGGCGACATCAGGCTCGCCACGTTCAACGTGCTCAACTACTTCTCCACCACCGCCGACAAGACCGGCTGCTCCACGAGCAACGCCTACACCGACCGTGACGGCAACCCGGTCACCGCGAAGAACTGCGACGTGCGCGGCGCATGGGACAAGGCCAACATGGAACGCCAGCGGGCGAAGATCGTCAAGGCCATCAACAACCTCGGCGCCGACGTGGTCTCGCTGGAGGAGATCGAGAACTCTGCCAAGGCCGCCAGCTCCGTGCCGGCATCATTCAAGGGCGAGCGCCGCGACTACGCGCTCTCCACGCTGGTCGACGCGCTCAACGAGCAGGCCGGCGAAGGCACCTGGGCCTACGTGCCCAGCCCGCAGACCGTCCCCGACCTCGACGTGGAGGACGTGATCCGCACCGCGTTCATCTACAAGCCCGCCAAGGTCGCGACCGTCGGCGAAACCCGAATCCTCACCGACTCCGACGCATTCAACGGCAAGAACGGCTACGAGCACGGCCGCCAGCCCGACGCCCAGGCGTTCAAGGCCAAGGGCGCCGCCGACTCCGATGCGTTCCTCGTCGTCGCCAACCACTTCAAGTCCAAGGGCTCGGCGAGCAACGCGCTCAACCAGGATCCCGGCGACGGCTCCGGCAACGCCGACTACACCCGTCAGGCGCAAGCCGACGCGCTGCTCGCGTTCACCGATGAGGTGAAGAGCGATCTCAAGCTGGAGAAGGTCTTCCTCGTCGGCGACTTCAACGCCTACTACGCCGAAAAACCGATCCAGAAGATCGTGGCGGCCGGACACACCGACCTAAGCGAGCAGGTGAGCGAAAAGACCGGCAAGTACACCTACGCCTACACCGTCAAGGACGAATCCGGCAACACGAACGGAGGGGTCGGCTCGCTCGACCACATCTTCGCCAACGAGGCCGCGATGCGGTCCGTGACCGGCGCGGACATCTGGAACATCAACTCCGTCGAATCCGTGGCGCTGGAATACTCGCGCTACAACTACAATGCGAAGAACCTGTACCAGGCCGATCAGTTCCGCGCCTCCGACCATGATCCGGTGATCATCGGAATCTCGGCCTCCGGCACGACCGGCGGCACGGCCACGCTGAATCTGCTGAACTTCAACGATTTCCATGGCCGTATCGGCAAGAACCTGACGGTGCCGTTCGCCGCTACCATCGAGCAGCTGCGCGCCGAGCACCCGGATTCGTCGCTGCTGCTGGCGGCCGGCGACAGCATCGGCGCCTCGCTGTTCAATTCGTCGGTGCAGAAGGACCAGCCGACCATCGACGTGCTCAACGCGCTGGGGCTCAAGGCCTCCGCGGTCGGCAACCACGAGTTCGACCAGGGGTACGACGACCTGACCGGCCGCGTGATCGGCACCGACGGCAAGCGCAACGCGCAGTGGGATTATCTCGGCGCGAACGTGTACAAGAAGGGCACCGGTACGCCGGCGCTTCAGGAATACAGCATCCAGAACGTCAATGGCGTGCGGGTCGGCGTGATCGGCGTGGTCACGCAGGAGACCTCCACGCTCGTCTCCCCCGGCGGCATCGAAGGCATCGAGTTCGGCGACCCGGTCGAGGCCGTGAACCGCGTGGCCCGTCAGCTCACCGACGGCGACGAGTCGAACGGCGAGGCCGACGTGATCGTGGCCGAATACCACGAGGGCGCCGCCTCCAACGAGGATGGCGCCACCGCCAAGCCGACCATCGACGAGCAGAAGGCCGCCAGCCCGGTGTTCAAGAAGATCGTCGACGACACCGACCCGGCGGTCGACGTGATCTTCACCGCGCACACGCACATGAAGTACTCGTACACCGATCCGGCCCACAACGGACGCCCGGTCATCCAGACCGGCAGCTACGCCGCGAACATCGGCCAGGTCGTGCTCGACTACGACAAGGCCACCGGCACCGTCACCTACCGCAAGTCCGGCAACGTGGCGGTCGACACCAGCAAGAGCGACGACGAGCTCGCGGCCGCCGGCGACGACACCGTCAGGAACGTGAAGAGCATCGTCGACGCCGCCGTGGCCAAGGGCCAGGAGGAAGGCGACAAGCCAGTCGGCTCCATCGCCGCCGACATCACCACCGCCTTCAAGGACGGCGCGCGCGACGACCGTGCCTCCGAATCCACGATGGGTAACCTCGTCGCCGACTCGCTGCTCGACTCACTGTCGTCCGAGGACCGCGGCGGCGCCGAAATCGGCGTGGTGAACCCCGGCGGCCTGCGCGCCGAATTCTGCAAGACCGGCGACAACGAGAAGTGCACGATCGCCGCCGACGGCACCATCACCTATGCCCAGGCCAACGCCGTGCTGCCGTTCCTCAACAACCTGTGGACCACCACACTCACCGGAGCCCAGTTCAAGGAAGCCCTCGAACAGCAGTGGCAGACCGACGCCGACGGCAACGTGCCCTCCCGCCCGTACCTGCAGCTCGGCCTGTCGCACAACGTCTCCTACACCTATGATCCGAACGCGGCGCAGGGCAATCACATCACTTCGGTGACCGTGAACGGCAAGCCGCTCGACCTCAAGCGCGAGTACCGCATCGGCTCCTTCTCGTTCCTGCTGCAGGGCGGCGACAACTTCCGCGCCTTCGCCGCCGGCAAGGACACGAAGGACACCGGTCTGGTCGACCGTGACGCATGGATCGACTACATCTCCAAGAACTCGCCGCTCAAGCCGCGCTACGACCGTCGCGCGGTGGCCGTCACCGGCATCCCGGCCGGTGGCAAGGTCACGGCCGGTACCTCGTTCGATCTGCAGTTCTCGAAGCTCACGCTCACCTCGCTGGGCGTGCCCGCCGAGACCAAGCTGGTCGCCACGATCGACGGCACCGAGGTCGGCTCCGCGGCCGTCAAGGACGGCGACACCGCCACATTGCAGGTCGCGGTTCCCGCCGGGCTGCCGGCTGGCGCGGCGACGCTCACCGTCAAGGCCGTGACCAACGGCACAACCGTGACGCTGCCGCTGACCGTCGCCGCCGGCACCTCGACCGAACCTCAGCCCGGCAAGCCCGGCAAGCCCGAGCAGCCTGGTCAGACGAAGCCCGGTACGGGCGATGAACGGCACGACGGCGCGAACAACGCAGCCGGCAATGGCGGCAACGCCGGCGCCGTCGAGCAGCTGTCGCAGACCGGCGCACCCGTGGTGGCGGTGGTCGTCGCCATGATGGCGTTGCTGGCCGCCGGTCTCACCGCGGTCCGCACGTCGAAGCGAGCCGATCGCATACGCTGACCGGCCAGCTGAACTGGCCACAGTCCTCCGCGTGGTGGGACGCGCCCCAACGGGTGCCTCCCGCCACGCGGATTTTTTATGCGCGCAGCGAGACCGGGGGTGGTCGCCAACACACCAAGCCACCGTCAGACTCGCTACGCGAGCCAGCTCCCACCAGCAGGAGCAAGACGACGCACCTCCCAATGACAACACAAGACCGAGGCCGGTCGCCGTGGCATCCGCTTCGTTCCTCTCCCCACGCATGCCCCCGCCCGTGAATATCGTGTGGGAATCGTCGAATTTCGGCAGGGCGAAACCATTACAAGCCACTTGAACGTTCACAATGGGAGGTATGCCGCTAGCCGCCATCATCACCATAGCCGTCATCGCCGGCGTCATCGTCCTCATCGTCGCCGTGACGTTCGCCCTTCGCGCCCGCCGCCACAAGCGCCTGTCGCAGCAGCTCGTCAAACGCAACGACGATCAGGTGCATTACGTCTTCGTCGTGAACCCGTCCAAGCCGCAGGCCGCCCAGCGGCGCGCGCACATCGAACAGTTCTGCCGTGACAAGGGACTGACCGACGTGGAATTCATCGACACGCAGCTCGACAAGGACGGCCGCGCATGCGCCAAGGAGGCGCTCGCCAACGGCGCCGACGTAGTGGTCGCGGTCGGCGGCGACGGCACTGTCCGCACGGTCGCGAGCGCCATGTCCGGCACCGGCCATGCCATGGGCATCATCCCGATCGGCACCGGCAACCTGTTCGCCCGCAACATGGGTATTCCGATCGACGACATCGACGCGGCGCTCACCGTCGCCACATCGCACGGGTCGCGGCACGTGGACGTCGGCCGTCTCTCGCTGCTGGACGATCCGAAGGCCGATCACGGCCACGCATTCCTGATCATCGCCGGGGTCGGTTTCGATGCCGCCATGATCGACGACACCGACCCGCAGCTGAAGAAGAACATCAGCTGGCTGGCGTATTTCGTCGGCGGCGTGAAGAACCTGTTCACCCCGAAATACCGGGGCGACGTGACCATCACCAGCACGGACGGCAGCATGCACACCCGTCATGGCGTGGCATTCCGCACGTTCATGGCCGGCAACTGCGGGCAGATCCCCGTGTTCTCGCTGATGCCCAACGCCTCATACGACGATGGCATCCTCGATTTCGAGATCATCGACACATCGGGCGGCATTTTCGGCTGGGCGAACCTGTTCGGCGATGTGGTGCACCAGACCATCACCGGCAAGCCCGGATCGAACCCACTGTCGACGAATTCGACGATGGACCAGATTCAGGGAGTGAGCGCGGAGATCACGCTGGAGAAGCCGGTGCTAGCCCAGGTCGACGGCGACATGCTCGGCCGCACGCGGCATCTGCGATTCACCGTCGACCGCGAGGCGCTGTGCGTGCGCGTGCCGGAGGTCGCGCCCGACATGTCAGCGACGGGAATCATCCCGCCGATTCGCGATTGATACGAAACCGACGCTCTCAAAACTTGCAGATAGAGGCCGTTTTTCATGGAAAATGGCCTCTATCTGCAAGTTTTGAGAGCGCTACTCATGCTTACGCGCATCCGCGACGACCCGTGCGACGTGCAACGCCAGGTATGCGACCTCATCTTCGGTGAGGTTGGAGCCCAGACGCAGCGAGGCGACGGTGCCGATGGTCTGCGCGCACTGCATGGCCTTGGGATATGACTGCCGGATCGATGCGATGATCGGCTCGGGTTCCTTGTCGAGCTGCTTGCCCTGATGGATGCGTACGAACAGGTAGCGCAAATGGGTGATGAACCGGCCGACGTTGACGCTGTGCTGATCAAGCGAGACGCCGTAGGTCTGCTCGATGATGGTCAGCATCTGCTGGATGACGCCGGTCATCTTGTATGTGTCGGACAGGTCGCCGTTCGCGAAGCCGGCGTTGACCAGATGCAACGCCAATGCCACGGCCTCGCTGCCGGGCAGGACACCGTTCAGGTGACGGTTGAGTTCATTGACCAGCCGCGAGGCCTGCGCGTACTCGGACGCGTACAGCGACTGGACTTCCGCCTGCAGCGGATATGCGATGTTGACGTGGCGCTGCGCCCTCTGCACCGCACCGGTGATGTGGTCGGCGAGCGCCATGACAAGCGTGGGCTGCGATTCGGCCTGTTCCGCGAGCCCGGTCGCCGTCATGGCGTCCGTCACCAGTCGAATGATCTCCGGAGGTATCTCGGACAGCAGTTCCGCGATATGGTCCGGGTCTCGGCCGTCGGCCGGAACGAACACGCGCACGATTTTCGCGTCGTCGACGCGCTGGCCGGGTTTGGCCTGGAATCCCAGGCCGCGCCCGGTGACGATGACCTCGCGGGCACCGTCCTTGGCGAGTACGACGTTGTTGTTGAACACGCGAAGAATTTTCACGGCATTCCTTCCGGCCGCTCGGCCGTTGCGCCGATTGGCTCTTGATGCGGTCAGCGCTGGATGTCCAGCACTTCCTGGCCCGCCTGCACGTCCACGCCCGTCTTCGGGGTGACGCCGGCAAGCGCCGCGGTGTTCAGCACCGTCATCAGTGTCGTGGTGCTGTATCCCGCCTCCTTGACCTTATCAAAGTCGACGGTCACCAGCGTGTCGCCCGCGTTCACGCGCTGGTTGGCGCTGACGGCAACGTGGAAGCCCTCGCCGTTCATCTTCACCGTGTCGATGCCGACGTGCACCAGCACTTCGATGCCGTCGTCGGTCTTCAGGCCGAAGGCGTGACCGGTCTCGGCCACGGTCTGCAGCACGCCGGAGACCGGCGCGACCACGGTGGAATCAGTGGGCTGGATGCCCACACCCTCGCCGAGCGCGCGGGAGGCGAACACCGGGTCGCCGGCGTCGTCGAGCGACACGACATGGCCTGCGACGGGGGCGCCGACCGTGGTGGTGCGAACGGCGGTGGCAGTAGCGGTCGCGGTGGCGGTCGCCACCGGTGCAGCGTCCGCCGGCGCCGTCTCGACGGCGGTCCCGTCAGACTCGCTGGCGGCGTTCATCTCGGCCTTCTGCTCGGGAGTACGGTAATCGAGCATGATGATCAGCACCATCGAGACGATGAACGACACGGCGATGGAGACGGCGTACACCCACATCTGGCTGAACACCGGGATGGTGAGCAGGGAGGTGAACGCGAACGCGTTGGTGGTCACGCCGCGCACCGATTCGCCGGCTGCAGTGACGGACGGGAACAGCCAGCCGAGCACCGCGATGACGACGCCACCGGCGAAGCAGCCGACCAGCATGCGCTTGTAGATCAGCTTGTAGCGCAGGTGGATGCCGTACAGGCTCGGCTCGCCCTCGCCACCGAGCAGGCCGGCGGCGAGGGCGCCGAGCGAGGTCTGGCGCATGTCCTTGTTCTTGTCGCGGATGGAGATGAACAGCACGCCGGCGGTCGCGCCGAAGCAGGCGAAGTTCCACACGCCCATCGGGCCCTGGATGAAGTCGTAGCCAAGGGACTGGATGTTCATCAGCATCAGGGCGTTGAGCGGCCAGTGCAGGCCGAGCGGCACAAGGAACGGGTAGAGCATCGGGATCAGGATCGCGAAGATGAACGGGGCGTGGCCGTTGAGCCAGGCCAAGCCGACACCGAGCCAGTTGCCGGCGAGGATGCCGAGCGGGCCGATGAGGAAGGCGGTGAGGGCGCCGACGATGATCATCGAGAAGAACGGCACGAACACGATCTGCACGCTGTCAAGGATAATCTTCTTGAGCCCGTGGTAGACGAGCGCGAGCACGGCAGCCATCAGCAGCGGCACGAACACGTTGCCGCTGTAGTCGTTGAGCAGCATCGGAATGCCAAACACCTTGGTCGAGCAGGAGGTGGTGCCCAGCGTGGCGCTCTTGACGCAGGTGGTCACGCCCTTCCACTTTTCGGAGTCCATCAGGTCGGCGAACTGCGGGGTCATCAGAGCGGCCATAATGGAGCCACCGAGCCACGGGTCGACCTTGAGCTTCTTCGAGGCGTTGTAGGCAATCATGATCGGCAGGAAGTAGAACACGCCCTTCCAGATGGCCTTGATGAACACCAGGCTGGTGTTGGCTTCCTCGCCCGGCACGATACCGATGGAGATGCACAGGTTGATCAGGGCGATGATGATCGACGCGCCGAGCAGCACGCCCAGGATCGGGCGGAACGAGTCGGACAGGTACTCGAAGAACGAGTCCATCCACGCGACTTTGCCGCGCACCTTGGCGCGCTCGGCGGCTTTGACGTCGGCATCGGACTGCGCCTTGTCGCCGGCGACCGCGCCCTTGCCAGCGCCGACGCCCGCCATCTCGGGCAGGTGCATGATGTTCTCGTACATTGTGGCGACCGCGCCGCCGATGACGACCTGGTAACGGTCGCCGGACTGCGGCACCGCTCCCAGCACGCCCTTCATGGTCTCCAGCCGGTGCTGGTCTACTTTGCCCGCGTCGACGAGTTCGAAACGCAGGCGAGTCACGCAGTGCGTCAGGCTCTTGACGTTGCCCGCGCCACCGATCGCTTCGATGATCTGCGATGCAGTTGATGCTGCCATCTCACATCCCTTTCCGTGAATCTTCCATTGATCCGTCTCCGGTGCCGGGTCGCAAAACAAAAAAAAGACCTGAGATATGGATAGTAGATATGGATAGTCCTATCCGTATCTCAGGTCTTGCGTCTTGTCGACTTGCAACCCTGCATCGAGTCGATTGGTATGTTAACTTCAGATGAACTGCGACACGCCGATAAATCACAAAGATGGCATCGCAACCATTCGGACGATGAGCTGGTGGCCGATGCGGCCCGCCTTTCATCTATATAAACATCCATATAAGCATCATCGCCGGCTCACGCGACGCATGTTTCGCGGGCACCCGTCACTGTGCGCGGGTCGCGTCACGCTGTGCGACCCCGCACCAAGTGACGCTATGACGAAAACCCTTGCAATCACTGGGCTTTGGGGATATCGTCACTGTGCGAGGGGTCGCGCAGCGTGACGCGGCCCGCGCACAGTGACGCAAAACCCGCGCAGCGTGACGACCGGTCGGAACATAGAGCACCGACCGGCCGTATGGCGTGGAACCATTTTCGGATCTCGCCGCGCGAGACATCACCCGCAATTGACGGGGCGGGCGGCGCGCTCGCGGCTCAGCCCGCACGTACGCCGCCTTACGGACGCATCACGGCGCCCATCCGCGAAGACCCGCTACCGCTACAGCGTGAACTTCCGGGAAGCGGCGGCTCCGGTCGTGGCGAAATCGGAGCCCTTGGACTGCAGCGAGGCCACGGCCGTCACCTTGTGCGAGCCGGGCGCAAGCGCCTTCGGCAGACGAACCGTCCAGGCACCGGCGTTCCCGACGATCGCGACGTAGCTCTTGCCATCCACCGTCACCGTGACCTTCGCGCCGGCGGCGGCATCGACCATACCGGATATCTGGCCGGCGGCGAGCTTGGCGAACTTCGGCTGTCCGACGTTGATGGACAGGTTGAAGCCGTGCTTGAACATCGCCTCGGCGTTGTACTTGCTGTCAACGATGGCGAAGCCACCGGCGACCGCATCGTCATCGGCCGCGTCATCGCAGGAGCTCATGTTGCCGTACGAATCCACGCCGATCGAGTAGTGGCCGGACACGATGGCACCGCCCGAGTCACCGCTCAGCAGGAAGGCGCTGAAGTGGAAGTCGTACACGTCGAGCAGCTCGCCGTTGTCGTTCACGCTTTCGGTGACCTTGTCGGCGGTGACGACGCCGCATGTCCAACCGCTGGTCGAACCGGACTTGCAGGCGGGCATACCGATGGTGACGCAGACGCGTCCCAGACCTGCAACGGGATGCCATCATCCTGCGTGAAATTACCCACACCCTTGGTGGTCAGGTCTGGGCCGGTGGTGTCTGCGCCTCACGTGGACAGCTCGGCCGGGTTCTTGTACTTGCTCGTGGACAGGCGGTCGAGTATACCGGCATCGTTGTTGTCGCCGACATGGCCGTATGCGGTCGCGCCGACGGTGTCGCGCAAATCGGAGACGTTCTCCTTGCGGCTGCGTACGTGGTGGATGCCGGGCACTACCACGAACGCAGCCGATGGCACTGTCACTTTCGACCAGCTGCCGTTCGACGCTGCCGGCACGTACGAGTACACGCTCGTGCAGGTCGCCGGCAACGCCGATGGCGTCACGTATGACAGCACCGAGTACGCGGCGACCATCACCGTGACCGCGACGGCCGACAACACGCTGACCGCCGCCGTCTCGTATGCGAAGGATGGCGAGACCGTTGACGCGGCCACGTTCGCCAACATGCACAAGGCGCCGACGAAGCCTGGCGAGCCGACGCAGCCGGCTGAGCTCGTTAGTTAAGCCCGGTACCAAGCCGACCAAGCCCAGCAAGCCGAAGGTCACGATCTTCAAGCCGCAGGTTCAGGTCGCGCCTTCCGCCGATGCGGTGAAGACGCTCGCGAAGACCGGTTCCACGACCGGTGCCATCGTGATTGCCGCCCTCTTCGCGGCAAAGGCCAATCCATCAACCTCTCGCCGGTTCCAAGCGCCTTTGATTCCCCATGCCGTTGGCATATCGGCGTCGATGGCCAACACAGACCGCCTCTGCCGTGCCATTTCCACTCGTCCCTTCCTCCCGCGTCTCCATCCCCTATGTTCCGCCCTTCGCCATCCTGTCCTCCGGGGCTATCCGTCGTACTCTGTCACTCCACTAATCAATCCTCTAGGGTCAATCGTGCTTCCTCGCATCCTTGTCGCCGTGCCCCTTTTCCGCCATGTCCCTTTCCTCCGCGTCTCTTTTCGCTGCATTCTTTTCCGCCTTCCCCCTCCCCGCCGTCATCCTCTTATCTGGTACACCGGTACATTACGGGTTCAAATAGCCGTTATTCACAATTGCATGTGCGAAATGGTCGTTTTTGGGCTTTGAAACGACCATTTCGCACGGGGGATACCAGATAACGGCTATTTGAACCCGTAATGTACCGGTGTACCTAATGACAGAGCGGATAGAGCTGGGCGCACATGGCATGCGCAGGCAGCACGCCCGGCAACATCACCAACATTCTCGAACAAAAAATCACAATTTCTCACAAAAACGTAACCCAAATGACACCGGTCGTGGCAAAATAGAAGCATGGTAGCAAACAATGCGGGCAAGCCCGCCACCCCAGCTGATCTGATCAATGTCGACGAAGTCATCGGCAAGTACTATGACCTCGTCCCCGACCCGGCGGTTCCGGAGCAGCGTGTCATCTTCGGCACGTCCGGCCACCGTGGTTCGTCCCTGAAGACCTCGTTCAACGAGGCCCACATCGTCGCCATCACACAGGCCATCGCCGAGTACCGCAAGAAGGCCGGCGTCACCGGCCCGCTGTACCTCGGACGCGACACCCACGCCCTGTCCGGTCCGGCCGAGAAGACCGCCATAGAGGTGCTCGTCGCCAACGGCGTGCACGTGCGCGTCGACTCCCGCGGCGATTTCGTCCCCACGCCAGTCGTCTCCCAGGCGATCCTGACGCACAACCGCGCGGCCGACGGCACCCAGCGCTTCGAAGGCGAGGGCCTGGCCGACGGCATCGTGGTCACCCCGAGCCACAACCCGCCCACCGATGGCGGCTTCAAGTACGATCCGGTCACCGGCGGCCCGGCACCGGCCGAGACCACCAACGCCATCGCCGCCCGCGCCAACGAACTGCTCGGCGACTTCAAGTCCATCAAGCGAGTGCCCTACGAGGAGGCCATCAAGTCCGAGTACGTCGAGGGCTTCGACTTCCGCGAGCACTACGTCGCCGACCTGGGCAACGTCATCGACTTCGACGTGATCCGCGACTCCGGCGTGCGCCTGGGCATCGATCCGCTTGGCGGCGCCTCCGTGAACTATTGGCCGCTCATCAACGAGAAGTACGGCCTGAACATCGGCGTGGTGCGCCCCGAGGTCGACCCGACCTGGCGCTTCATGACCATCGACCACGACGGCAAGATCCGCATGGATCCGAGCTCCCCGTACGCGATGAAGGGCCTCGTGGACCAGCTCAACGCCGGTGCCTGGGACAAGTACGACCTGGTGGGCGGCACCGACCCGGACGCCGACCGCCACGGCATCGTCTGCCCGAACTGGGGCGTGATGAACCCGAACCATTACATCGCCGTGTGCGTCGAGTACCTGTTCGGCGGCAACCGTCCGGGCTGGCCGGAAGGCACCGGCATCGGCAAGACCCTGGTCTCCTCCTCCCTGATCGACCGCGTGGCCTCGTCCATCAACGCGAAGCTCGTCGAGGTTCCGGTCGGCTTCAAGTGGTTCGTGGATCCGCTGTTCAGCGGCGAGGTCGCGTTCGGCGGCGAGGAGAGCTCCGGCATGAGCTTCCTGCGCCGCGACGGCCGCGTGTGGACCACCGACAAGGATGGTCTGATCCCCGACCTGCTGGCCGCCGAGATCACCGCCAAGACCGGCAAGAACCCCGCGCAGCTGCATCAGGATCAGGTGGCTCGCTTCGGCGAGAGCTGGTACAAGCGCGTCGACACCCCGACTACGCTGGAGCAGAAGGCCAAGTTCGCCAAGCTCACCGGCGATGACGTGGCCGCCACGCAGCTGGCCGGCGAGGACATCACCGCCAAGCTGACCGAGGCGCCGGGCAATCACGCCAAGATCGGCGGCCTGAAGGTCACCACCAAGGATAACTGGTTCGCGGCCCGCCCGTCCGGCACCGAGAACATCTACAAGGTGTACGCCGAATCCTTCGTCTCCCCCGAGGCGCTCGACAAGGTGCTCGACGAGGCCAAGCTCGTCGTCGACAAGGCATTGGGCGAATGAGATCCACGCAACGCATGGCCGGGCTGGCGGCCCGTTAGCCACCAAACGACCGACCCCGAGGCCCTTTGCGGATCAGCTTCCGCGAAGGGCCTTCGCATTACACCCATGGGCCGTCTGGATGAACGCCGTGACCGGGCCCACCTCGGGTGTGGATAACCATGTGGATAAGTCCGATTCACGCTTCGCTCCGCCCACCGCATCTGATATGATGACGGTATCATAGCCGCATAGGACAGGACTACGGCTCCGACTTCGGCGCGCGTGCGTACAGTGGTGCGCCCACTCGCGTCGACCGGTCCCATCGTCGCCAAGGAAGGGGACGAAAGACGGATACACCTCGGTTTGGGCGCACCACCATCCGCATAAGTAAGGACATCACCATGACCAGCACCAGCAGCACCGACGTTCCATCCGCGATTTCCGCGAACGCCCTCATCATCGGATTCGGCAAGGGAGGCAAGACATTGGCCGCAAAGCTCGCTTCAACGGGCCGAACTGTCGTCGTGGCCGAAGCGAGCGCCGACATGTACGGCGGCACCTGCATCAATATCGGATGCCTGCCGTCCAAATCACTGATCCTCTCCGCCGATCGGGCGCGGCGAGAGGGCGCGAACCGTACCGCCGAAACCCGCGAAGCGGCATTCGAAGCCGCCATCAGGGAGAAGCGGCGCGTCACCGCGATGTTGCGCGACAGAAACTACCATAAGCTGGCCGACCAGGGCAACATCACCGTGATCACCGGCCGCGCGCGCTTCACCGGCGCCCACAGTGCGGAAATCACCACCGCCGACGGACCGGTCGCCGTGGCCGCGGACATGATGTTCATCAACACCGGTGCCACGCCGCACATTCCGGACATTCCCGGCATTCGCACCACTCCGGGCGTATACACCAGCACCGGTCTGATGGACGTCGACGAGCTTCCGCAACGGCTGGTGATCATCGGCGCCGGATTCATCGGACTTGAGTTCGCTTCGATGTTCGCCGATTTCGGCACGGCGGTCACCGTGCTGCAGCACAGCGACGAGTTCCTGCCACGCGAGGACGAGGATGTGGCGGCCGCGATCCGTGCACAGCTGGAATCGCAGGGGGTCAGGTTCCTGTTCGGCGCGGACACCAAGGCGATCACATCGGCGGATGACGGCATCAGGCTGTCCGTCTCGATGAGGGGCACGTCGGACGTCGGCTCCGAAGCGCGTCTGTGCCTGTCCACCGACGCGGTGTTGGTGGCCACCGGACGCACGCCGAACGTCGAGGGCCTGAATCTCGAGGCGGCGGGCGTGGAACTCACCGAACGCGGCGCCGTGAAGGTCGACGACCTGCTGCGTACCACCGCCGACGGCATCTGGGCTTTGGGCGACGTGAACGGCGGCCCGCAGCACACGTACATCTCGCTGGACGACTACCGCGTAGTATGGTCTCAGCTGAACGGTTCCGCGCGCCCGTACACGCTGAGCGACCGTCGCAACGTGCCGTCAAGCACGTTCCTGCACACGCCGTATTCGCGTGTGGGCCTGAATGAGCGCGAGGCGAAGGCGGCGGGACTGGATTACGTGGTCAAGCGACTGCCGGTGGCCACGGTGCCCAAGGCCCAGGTGATGCGTCGGCCGGAGGGCATGATGAAGGCGCTCGTCGAGAACGGCACCGACCGCATTCTCGGCGCGATGCTGCTCGCCGCCGAATCGCACGAGGTGATCAACATCGTCAAGCTGGCGATGGATATGGGCGCGCCGGCCAGTACACTGCGCGACATGATGTTCACGCATCCGACCATGGCCGAAGCGCTGAACGACCTGTTCGCGTAACGGTCGCGGATCGCGCGTGTCCGCGATACATTTACACAGCGTCCAACAAATCGGGGCTCCCCTCCTTGGATTGGAGGGGAGCCCCTTGGGTTATCGGCTAGTCAGCCTGCCGTCACACCTCACGGCGGCGACGGGCGTAGGCCACGGCGCCCAGGCCAGCGCACGTGGCGAGCGCGATGATGATCGCGAACACCTGCACGTCGGCGCCGGTCTTGGAGATGTCGTCACCCTTATGAGTGCCGCTCTGGGTTCCGTCGCCCTTGTTGTCACCGGGTGCCTGCGACTTGAGAGTCAGGCCCTTGATGGCGGCTTCAAGCGCGTCGGCCATCGCGTCGACCTTGCTCTGCTGGTCGATGGTCAGTCCGCGCTTCACGGCCTTCTTGGCCGCCTCGAACTTCGCCACCGAGTCGGCGGTGTAGCCGCTCAGGTCCGAGGGGACCTTGGCGAGCAGGTCATCGATCTTGCCGTAGTCAGCGGACTTGTAGGCAAGCTTGGCCTCGGCGGCTTCGAACGCCTCCTTGGCTTCGGTGAACTCGGCAATCCCGACTTCGCCTTCACCGGCGGCGGCCAGCTTCTTCAGCGCCTTGTAGGCGTCGGAGTAGGCCTTGTAGCTGGCGTCGGTGTAATAGCCCTTGTCGTTGTCCTTGAGCTTGATGCCGTCCACGTAGTCCTTGACGCCGGTGGCGCGGGCATCCAGCTTGGCGACCGCAGCGTCGATGGCGGCGACGCGCTCGGCGAGCTCCTTGACGGTGCCGGACTTGTACAGCGTGTCGAGACCCTTGACGACCGGGTCGGAGGTGGTGTCGTCCTTCGCGGCGAGCAGCTTGGAGAGCGCCTCGTAGCTGGCCGTGGTGTACTTGGACGAGTCGACCTTGCCGGCTTCGGCGACCTTCGCCTTGAGTTCGACGGTGGAGACCAGGGCCTCCTTCGCCGCCTTCATGGCGTCGATGTTCTGCTGGTTGAGGCCGGCATCCCCCTTGACCTTGTCGCTCTTCGCCTTGGCGATGGCGTCGGTCAGGGCCTTGTAGCTGTCGGTGGTGTACTCGCTGCCGTTAACCTTTTCCATGTCGGCGATGGTCTCGTCGAGCACGGTGGTGTCGGGCGGCGTCGTGGTGCGCACCAGCGCGTTCTCGGCGGCGGTCAGCGCGGTCAGCGCGGCGGCCACCGAATCGGTGGTGCCGTTGACCAGCTTCGCCTTTGCGGCCTTGAGCGCGTCGGAGTACGCCTTCCACGAGTCGGCGGTGTAGTTCGCCTCCACGTAGTTGCTCTCGTGCGCGATCTGGGCCTTGAGGGCGGCGACGTTCACCAGCGCGGTCTTGGCGGTGGTGTACTCGGCGGTCTTGGTCTTGAACGTGGCCGGCTTGGTGCCGTCGGCGGCGATCAGGGTGTCGAGCGCCTCCTTAGCGGCCTTGAAAGCCGCGTAGGAGTTCGTGGTGTAGTCGGCCTCGTCGATCGTGGCGAAGCTGTCGACGGCGATCGTCGCGAGCTCACGCTGGTAGGTGGAGTCCTTCAGCGCGGCGAGAGCGTCATCGACGGCCTTCTTGAGGCTTGCGGCGTCTGCTGTGGACAGGTTGTTCGTGTCCTTCAGCGCTTCCTTGACCTCGTCGAGCGCGTCGGTGTACGCGGTGAACGTCACTGTCGTGTAGAAGTGGCCGTCGTTGGTGACGGCTGCATCCACGAGCTTGCGCAGCGCGGCGACCGCGGCAGCGTCGGCCTTGGTCTGCGCGGCGTCGATGGCGCTTTGCACGGCGCTGGCTGCGGCGTCGATCGAAGCCTTGCCGACCAGCGGGCTGCCGTACACCGCCTGGGCGGTGGCCTTGGCCTCGTCATACGCGGTCTTGGCGTTCGCGGTCCAGGCGGAAGTGTCGACGGTCGCGTCGATCTTCTCCTTGAGCGCCGCCTTGGCCGTGGTGATGTCGGCGTCGGTGTCGGCCGAGTCGAGCGTGATGAACTCGGAGATCTCGGGGATGGCGTCACCCCACGCGATCTTGACGCTGAGCAGCTGCTTGCCGTCCGGCACCTTGAACTCGTTGATCGCCTGTTCCAGCGTTCCGAACGTCACCTCGGAGGTGGAGCGGGCGGCTGTACGAGCCGTCACACCGGAAGTGGTTCCGGTCGCCGCGTCGTACACCGTACCGGTGACGGTCGCGCCACTGGCGGCACCCGACTGCACGATGCGGAACGACTTGATGTCGCTCGGGTCATCGATCTTGTAGGTCAGGGAGCCATCGGCCGCACTCGGCTTGTACGTGGTGGTCAGGTCGCCGTCGATCATGTTGCTCGGCGCGTGGCCGCGCTCCTCGACCTTGGTGGCGGAGAACGCCGCGTTCGCCTCGGTGGAGACGTAGGCGCCCTGATTCACCATGAACTCGTTGAACGCGAGTGCACGCTGCGGGTAGTCGGCGGTGGTCAGCAGACGCAGGTAGCGCATACCGGTGCCGTTGGCGATGTCGTCCTTGCCGTAGTAGAAGACATTCGGGTAGTTGGAATCGGTCTTCTTGTTCGTGTCGCTTATGTCGCCGAACGCGGTCGTGGTGTCGGTGTCGGACACACCGTCGCCAATCTCGAACGCGTCAACCCAGGTCTTGCCATCGACGGACATCTGCACCTTGGTGTCGCGGATGTAGTCGTACTGCGTGTCCTGCGTGTAGATGCGCAGCGAGGTGATGTCGATCGGCTGACCGAGATCGAACACCGCGGTGTTGCCCCGTCGCGGCTGGCCGGCGAACTTGATGACCGTGGTCATATCGCCGTCGAACGCGTTGCCGCTTTCGCGGGTGTCGGTTCCCCAATCGGTGCGCTTCTGGATGTCGGACGAGACCAGCTTGCCGAACTTGCCGACCGTGGAAAAGCCGACCTTGAGCTTGTCGACCGAGAAGGCCGCTCCGTCGGTGTCATTGATCACGCGCACGTAGCGGGCGGTCTTGCCCGTGAGGTTGCCCGGCTCGACAGTGGTCCAGACGAGTCCGTTGTCGGAGATCTGCAGGCTGGGGTTCGCGTTGCCGGTGTTCAGCTCGACGTCGGTCAGATCACGGATCGCCAGCAGATCGAGTCCGGCGTACTGGCCGCCGTCAAGCATCGTGTGCGATTTGTCGAACAGCTCCGCCGTATTGGCGCCCAGCGTGGCGGTGTACCCGTGCTGCGTCTTGTTCGTGTACACCGACTTGAGCGGATCGGCGGTCTCGGGCGGGGTCACGGTGATCTCGGCCACGCGCCACCACACGTTCTTGGCGGCGGTGTTGCGGATGCGTACGTAGCGCCCGGTCACGTTGCCGCTCACCGTGGAGGTGACGTCGTCGCTCAGGTCGCCGAGCTTGGTCCAGGTGGCCTTGTCATCGCTGACCTCGACGACGCCCTGGCTCGGACGGTCGTCGGGGCTGGAGGCATGACCGGTAATCGTGACCTCGCCGATCGGCTTGCTGGAGCCCAGATCGACGATCACGGCCGCGCCGGCCGCGATCTTGTCGCCGTTCGGGTCCTTGAGGTAGGTGATCGTGGACGGGTTGCCGTCGATCATCTGCTCCTTGGTGCTGCTGTAGGTGGCGTTGAGGTTCTCCAGCTGCACGCCGGTCGCCGTGTACGGAGCGAGAGTCTCCTTCTCGACCTTGTTGACGTCGATGCCCTTGATGCCGAGCCACAGGTCATCGCCGTTGTCGGCGGTGGCGATCAGTCGCACGCCGGTGACGCCGGTGATGTTCAGACCGGTGACTTTGATCGGCTCCTCGGAGCCCTTCGGGCGCTCGAACGTCGCATCCGGCACGTCGGTCCAGTTCTCGCCGTCCGTGGTGGTCTGCAGCTTGGAGTGGTAGAAGTGGTTCTTGCCGCCGTTGAACGCGAAGCGGATGCTCTTGAGCGTGGTGGCCTTGCTGAACTTCACGCCGACGTAGTTGCCCTTGTGCAGGTAGTTCGGGTTCTGGAACACCGTGACCGTGCTGTCTTTGCCGTCGAAGATGTCTTCGATCGAGCCGGAGGTCGGCGTGGTGAACACGTCGCTGATGTACGTCTTGGTCACGACGTTCGGGTCGGCCTCCTGCTGCACCTTGTTGGACAGGTAGGAGTCCATCGCCTTGATGAACGGCACGATGTGCTGCACGCCGACTTCGGCGTACTCGGTGTGGTTCACGTAGTAGAAGCCGTGCTTCTTGGACGCGGCGAACGCGGACTGCGCGTCGGAGTACTCCTTGAGCGTCGAGGACGTGTCGCCGTTCAGCGCGGCCTCGATACCCGCGATGTAGGCGAGCGCGGCCTTGGTGGTGTCATCCCAGCAGTCGATCCACGGGGCGATCTGCTCGTTGGCGTCCTGCCCGGTGTAGTCCTTGCCGATGTCGCCGAGCATCTTCGCATCGCCCTTGGCGCGGTAGGTCTTGGCTGCCTTCTGCAGCGTGACGAACGCGGCCTTGATGTCGGTCAGGTCGTGGGCGGTGATGGTGCCGTCAGCCAGCTTCGCCTTGGCGGCGGTCAGTGCGGGAGCCAGGTCCACGGACTCCTGCAGCGCGGTGACGCGCGAATCCATGTTCTGGTTGATGGTGTGCTTGGACAGCTCACGCAGCGCGTTCGACGCGGCGGTCGGCACAGCGGAGTTGTGGTCGACGAACGAGAACGAATCCTGCCATGCCTGGTCGGCCTCGCTCTTGCTCCGCCAGATGTTCCACGAGTAGGTGGCGTTGCCGAAGATGCCGACCTTGCTCGGCTCGGACTGCTGCATCGGGTTGAGCACGATGCCCTGGATCTTCGACGGGTCGACGCCCGGATGCAGGAACGTGTCGTAGCCGCCCATGATCAGGTGGCTCTTCGAGTTGTCGGAGCACGGCCAGTTGATCCACATGTAGGGGCCGCGGCCGACGTTCGAGGTGAACGTGTCGGTGAAGTTCTGCGAGACCTCGCCCCAGACGCGTCCGCCGGTCATGACGATCTGCACTTCCTTGGGGAAGTTGGCGAAGTAGCTCATGCCGTTGCCCATGTATTCCTGCGTGACGAACGGCAGCGTGGTCTTGAGGTCCGGGTAGGTCTTCTTCATTTCCTTGAGCCACGCGACCATATCGGTGAGCAGCTTGGTGTAATTGTTACCACCCACGTTCGCCGCGTCATCGGCCAGGATGGCGATCTGGCGTACGCCGACCCCGATGGTCTGCGCGAACTTGTCCTGCAGCACCTTCAGATCGGCCTGATAGTTCGCCTCGGAGTTGAACCGAATCGCGTTGTTCATGAACGGGTGCAGAGCGAACACGAAACGCGTCTTGGAGGCGTTGCCGGCATCGGCGAGCGGCTTGATCTTGGTGTCGAGCTCGTCCTGCGTGTACAGCGTACGCCACTGCGAGTTGTGCTTCGGATCGTCCTTGGGGGCGTAGAAGTACGAGTTGAGCTTGTAGTAGCCGCCCCACTTCATCAGGTTGATGCGGTCCTGAGTGCTCCACGGGTTGCCGTAGTAGCCTTCGATGAAACCGCGGCTGACCACATCGGCGTAGTCAGTGACGGTGAAGTTGCGGATCGTCAGGCTATCGATCTGGCCGAGCACCTGGTACAGGGTGGTCAGGCCGTAGAAGCTGGCGTCGGTGTCTTTGCCGAGCACGGAGATCGTGCCGTTGTCGGACTTGAGGAAGTATGAGTCGGTCTTGTCGAAGATGGCGGAATCCGGGCTGTACTTGCTTTCGATGGCAGTCTCGGCCTTGCCATCGGAACCGTTCACGCCCACATAGACGTTGGTCTTGCCGCTGACTGCGGCGTCGGATTCGGTGACGTTCAGGTTCTTGAGCGCCGCCACTTCGTCCAGTCGGTCCTGGGTGGCTTCATCGATGTCATCGTCATAGATGACGTTGATGTCGCGAAGAATGTACTGTCCGCTGTCATAACGGATCGAATGCGGCTTGGGGTACAGCGTGTATTCGGTCGCCGCCGTATCGCCGCCTGCCGCGTACGCCGTCTGCACGCCGATGGCCACTGCCGGGCTCAACGACAGAGCCGCGGCAAGCAGGCCTCCTAATGCCTTACTGCGCATACTGGGGTTCCTTTCCTTGTCCGGCACTGGGGACGCGCCGGCTGAATCTCTCATCATTGAATTATTCGTCACCATGCTGCTTTGCATCATCGTGACACGGGGACTCGTGTGAGTTCATCATTGGTCAGTATTCAGTATATATAATTAACAAAATATCGCGACGTTTTCGGTCGTGTCGCAGCCCATCGGCGATTCATGGCCGTGACACGGCGTGCGTTACTGTTGTTGTCATGACCATCACCGTATCGACAGACGGAAGCGCCCTGGGCAATCCGAACGGCCCAATGGGCTGGGCCTGGGCCGACCACGAACTCAACATGGCACATTCCGGCGGCCATGAGCACGGCGGCGACTGCGATGCCGGCGGCGCCACGAACGGCACGAATCAGATCGGCGAATTGTGCGCAGTGCTGGAGGCGCTGCGCGCACATCCCGGCGCGGAGCCGCTGGTCATCGAGACCGACTCGCAGTATGCCATCAACTGTTCCACCAAGTGGGTGCACGGGTGGAAGAAGAACGGCTGGAAGAACTCGCAGAAGAAGCCTGTAAAGAACGCGGCGCTCATCAGGGCGATCGACGCCGAGCTGTCGCGCCGCGCCGGCTCGGTGAAGTTCGTGTGGGTCAAAGGGCACGCGGGCAACGCCGGCAACGAGAAGGTGGACGACCTGGCTCGCACGTATGCCGGCGACTGCCGCAGCGGCGTGCAGGAGGGATATCTGCCGAAGGAGGGATGGCAGTCGCTGCTGGCTTCGGAGTATGCCAAGGGAACCGACGTGCCGGAGGATGCGCAGATGCTGCTGGACGGCAAGATTTCCACGCAGGAGTACCATCTCGGGCGAGGCGGGGAATCGGGTGAAGCGGGAGCCGAGCACGAATCGGACGGCGACAACGTCGCAAAGCGAATCCGCAAGCCATCGTTGGCGGAGCTGCTTGCCGAACCTGAAGGCGTGCCCGACTACGGCGAGACCCAGTCGGACACATCATCCACCACTGCGATGTCAACTCCTACTGTTCCTATGACGACCGAATCGGACGCGACCGTCGCACTGTCATCGAATTCGGCACAGGCCGAGGACACACAGTCCGGTAGCTCCACACGCTCTGTGGCCGAACCTGCGGCGCCGCGGCTCTCACCGACCGCCCTCACCGCGTCGGGCACGCTGCGCTTTACTCCCCCGCCATCCACCAGCCCGACATATGACGGACGGCCGCGCATCATCCACGGACTGGTTCGCGTGGACGGATATGTGAACGGCGACGGCACCATCACCCTCAACAATGCCGCGTTCTATACGGACAAGCAGGGATAGCAGCCGAATGGCGGCGGTTCTCCTCCCAAAACCCGGACGAACGGCGGTGACGTTCCACGAACCGGATACTATAGAGGTGGACTTCAATCCCAAAGTTTGAAGCATGTTTCCCTCCAAGGGGAATGCACGGACATTTCAAGGAGTACATGATGGACAAGGCACAGCAGGATGCACTGAAGAAGGCGGCCGGCATCGAAGCCGCCAAGCTGATCGAGAACGGCATGATCGCCGGTCTCGGAACCGGTTCGACCGTGCGTTTCCTGGTCGATGAGCTCGGCCGCCGCGTCAAGGAGGAGGGCCTGCAGTTCACCGGCGTGACGACCTCCCGTCGCACGCAGGAGCAGGCCGAAGGTTACGGCATCAAGATCGTGGACATCGATGATGTGGATCATATCGACATCACCATCGACGGCGCCGACGAGGTGGACAAGAACTTCAACGGCATCAAGGGCGGCGGCGCCGCACTGCTGTGGGAGAAGATCGTGGCCACGAACTCCAACAAAATCGTGTGGATCGTGGACGAGTCCAAGGTCGTCGACACCATCGGCAAGTTCCCGCTGCCGGTCGAGGTGATTCCGTTCGGCGCCGGCCACGTCATCAAGCAGTTCGAGGCCAAGAACTACAAGCCGGTGCTGCGCCTCGACGCCGACGGCAAGGAAGTGCGCACCGACGAGAACAACTTCGTCGTGGACCTGCATCTTGAGCGCATCGACCACCCGCAGGATCTCGCCGAGGACCTGATCAACACGGTCGGCGTCGTCGAGCACGGCCTGTTCCTCAACATGGTCGACAAGGTCATCGTCGGCGACCCCAACGGCCCACGCGTAATGACCAACGGCAACAAGTGACCTAACGCGGCGAATCGCCGCCTCAATCCCGGCGCCGGCAGCCCCCCCCCATCGGAGTCTGCCGGCGCTGTCATATCCAGTTCGCTTCCGCCAGCGGGGACGAGAATGTAAAAGCCCCGCGGCCGACAGGGTCGCGGGGCTTTGTGTGCGCGCTTGCGAGCGAACGACTACTTGCGCTGGTGGCGAGTCTTACGCAGCATCTTGCGGTGCTTCTTCTTGCTCATCCGCTTGCGGCGCTTCTTGATGACCGAACCCATCGTCAGCCTCCCTTAGTACGTTAAAGATTGCAACTTGCCCAATAGTACACGTATTGAGGGACTTACGCATCCGCGCGTTCCATTTCCGCCATGAATCCGCAAATCACCCCGAATTATCACGAAATCACAGCGGGAACGGCTCGTAGAACCGCAGCACGGATTCCTTGGAGCCGGTCACCTCGAACACGGCGGTATCGTTCTGCCACAACGCCGTCGCGGTCTTGCCATCCTTACTGTCGGCCCTCACCGTGTAGCTGCCGGTGCTCTTGCCCGACACCTTGACGTCCCCGGACTTCAGCTCCTTGCCGGTCAGGTTCTTCGCCAGCTCGTCGTACTGCTTCTTCACGGTGTCGGAGTCCGACCATTGCGCGACGATGACGGTCACGTCCTTCGCCGACTTGCCCGTGGAGTACGTGAGCGTGTACTCCTCCAGCGGCGACGCGGACTTCCAGGTCTCGCTGGCGCCCGCCTTGGTGCGCGCGTAGTTGAGCACGCTGTCCGGCATCGCCTTGAGCAGTTCGGATGCGTCATCCGGCAGCGCGGTGGCCTTGATGCTCGGCTTGGTAGGCTCGGTGGCGGTCTGCTGCTGCACCTTCGTCACTTCGTCCGTCTTGTTCAATGCCCAACCGGGCCATACGAACGCGGACAGCAGCGCAAGCACGACGACCAGCGCGGCGACGATCATCACGACGATCAGCTTGCCGCGCGATGCGGAACTACCGTGCGGATAGGAAGGGGATTGAGTCTTTGCCATGCTGTGATTCTCTCACGCGCATACGACGCAACGGCATCGTTTCGCCGGCGACGTCGGCGTGCCGCTTTGTGCTAAGGTCTGCGGTATGGTGAAGTCGGCGACGCGATATGTATGCAGCGAATGTGGTTGGGATGGTCTCAAATGGGTGGGCCGCTGCCCGCAGTGCGGGCAGTGGGGCACCGTGGAGGAATTCCACGAGGCCCGTCCCGCCGCATCGTCGTCGCGCACCGCGGCGCCGGGCCGCACCTCACGCACGCAGGCGGCCGCGTCCATCGTCAGCGCGGCGACGCCCATCACCCAGATAGACACGTCCACGGCGTCACGGCTGTCCACGGGTTTCGGCGAGTTCGACCGTGTGCTCGGCGGCGGCATCGTGCCCGGCTCGGTCGTGCTGATCGCGGGCGAACCCGGCATCGGCAAGTCGACACTGCTGCTGGAGACCGCCGGCAACATCGCCGCAGGCCAGCCCAACGGCTCGGTGCTGTACGTCTCCGGCGAGGAATCGCAGGCGCAGGTGCGGCTGCGGGCGTCGCGGGTCAATGCGATGGAGCAGAACCTGCTGCTGGCGTCCACCACCGATCTCGCCACCGTGCTGGGGCTGATCGAGCGGACGCGGCCGACACTGGCGATCGTGGATTCGGCGCAGACCATCGTCTCGCAAGACGTTGATGGCATCTCCGGCGGCTCCACGCAGGTGCGCGAGGTGGCGAGCGCGCTGATCGACACGGCGAAGACGCTGAACATCCCCGTGCTCCTGGTCGGGCATGTCACCAAGGACGGGTCCATCGCCGGCCCGCGCACGTTGGAGCATCTGGTGGATGTGGTATGCCAGTTCGAGGGCGATCCGGAAACGGCGCTGCGTATGCTGCGGGCGGTGAAGAACCGGTTCGGGCCTACGGATGAGGTCGGGTGTTTCGATATGAGTGGCGAGGGCATCGAGGAGGTCAGCGATCCCTCGGGACTGTTCCTGTCGTCCGCCGACGAACGTGTGGAGGGCACGTGCGTGACGTTCACGCTGGACGGCCATCGCAGCCTGCCCATTGAGATTCAGGCGCTGGTGACCAGTTCCGTGCTGCCGACACCGCGACGGGCGGTGGTGGGGGTCGAGACGAACCGCATCGCTATGCTCACCGCCGTGCTGTACCGACATGGCAAGGTGAACCTGCTGGCGAACGACCTGTATGTATCGACGATCGCGGGAGGACTGGCGAAGGAACCAGCCTGTGATCTGGCGATTGTGGCGGCGCTGGCCAGTGCGGCCAGGTCGAAGCCAATCGCGCGAGACACGTGCGCCATCGGCGAGATCTCCCTGACCGGGCAGATTAGGCCGGTGCCGCGGCTGGAGCACCGGCTGCGCGAGGCCGCGCGGCTCGGGTTCGCCACGGCGGTGGTGCCGCCGATGCGCAAGCGTGTCACCATCGAGGGGCTGCGCATCGTAGAGGTGACGCATCTGCGCGACGCGCTGGAGTCTCTGGGCGTCGTCTGACAGTGACGGTGACGGTGACGACACGGCACGCGCAAGATACGCGAGGCACGATAGCGGCGCGATTCAGCGCATGCGAGCCTATGCCGATACCGTTCTGACGCAGGTGGAGAGACCGGCGTCTGTCGGGTGCTCCTGCCGCGCTCAACGCGCGGAGGTCAGTTCCCTGGTCTCCTGAACGTTGCGCGTCAATTCGTCCTTGAGCGCATCGGCACTGTCGAATTTCACCTGCGGGCGCAGGAATCCCGCGAATTCGACGCGCACGTCGTGACCATACAGGTCCAGCCATTCGTCGGTGACCGCGTACGCCTCGACCACCCGCTCATTGAGACCGGTCTCTTCGTTGAAGGTCGGCTTCGTGCCGATGGAGATCGCTGCCGGCCACCGGTAGGGTGATTCGGCGGCGAGCCTGGCCTTGGATGAGCCAGAATCATACACGCGCGGAATCACCGAGGCATTGCCGCTGCCGCTGTTGCCGTCGGAGGCGTTCTCGTCGGAGTCGGCGGGCGCTCCCGCCGCGCCCAAATCGATCAGCCAGCCGGCATACACGCCATCCACCGGAATATAACCGTCAATCATGCTCCCCAGGTTCGCCGTCGGGAAACCGATTGTGCGGCCGCGCTCCTCGCCGTGCACCACCGTTCCCTCGATGGCGTGCGCATGGCCGAGGATCTCGTCGGCGGCCTTGATACGACCATGTGCGAGCAGGTATCGCACGTTCGTCGAGCTCCACACGCGCACTTCGCGCCCCTGATGCTTCTTGCTCCAC
The DNA here is from genome assembly GCF_001025135.1 of Bifidobacterium bifidum ATCC 29521 = JCM 1255 = DSM 20456. NCBI lineage: Bacteria > Bacillati > Actinomycetota > Actinomycetes > Bifidobacteriales > Bifidobacteriaceae > Bifidobacterium > Bifidobacterium bifidum. The sequence goes on from NZ_AP012323.1 coordinate 1,809,262, forward strand.
GCGCGCAGCTGCGCCTTGGTCATGCCTTCGGTCGGATCCACAGGCTCCCCAGGCTCGCTCGGCATCTGCGGGGTGACGTCGGCCGGCACGCGCACATGACCTGGGCCGCGGTCGTCGACGATCTCAAGCTCGAACACGCCGGTGGCCTGCGCGAGGACTCCGATGGCCTTCACATCGCCAGCGCGGTTGGCGCCCATCGCCGCATCCGTTCCCAGCACCAGCGTGCGCATGCCCAGTTTGCCGACCATCTGGCCGAGGAAGAACCGATATGATTTCGTGGCGAACGCCAGCGTATAGCGCACGATCAGCACATGGTCCACGCCAAGGTTCTCCAGCGTCCGCAGCCTCTGGTCGACGCTGGTCAGCGCCATGGGGTCGCAGAAGCCGTCGCCCGGCTCCTGCCCGTCATGGGCGGCCGCGTACGCGTGCACGACACCGGGACGCGGGTCGAACATCACCACCACGGAAAACGCCTTGTCGGCCTTGGCGAGTTCCACCGCTCGGCGGATGACCGCCTGATGGCCGCGGTGCATGCCGTCGAACACGCCGACCGTGACCACGGATTTCCTGTTGGCACTCAGCGTCGGCCATTCGACCAGCCCGGAGGCGTCCGGGGCAAGAGTCGTGATTTTCATGGGTGATGGTGTTCCTTCACGTGTTGCGCCGTATATGCGGCTTGTGGGCATGGTTCCGGCCTTCCATGATACCCGCCACCAGTGCGGCTGCGCCACCGAAATGATGAACTGATTTGCATCATGCCGTCCCGATGCCGTCACTGTGTGCGGGCGCCGTCACTGTGTGCGTGGACGCACAGCGTGACGCATACCACAAAACCTTTGGAAAATAAGGATTTCTGGCATTGCGTCACTGTGTGCGTGGACGCACAGCGTGACGCGCCTCGCACACAGTGACGCATTACGCGCCGAATACGGTGGCCGGCTTGGCCTCGCCACGCTTGGCGCGCTCGACGAGCGCCACCACTTCCCCGCTCTGCGGCAGATACGCGGCGGCCGTACCGTGGATGTCATAGGGGATACGCCGGCCGTACCGCAGGTTGACGGCGTCCTGATCGGTGATGGCGAGCAGCGGCATGGTGCCTCGCGCGGCATCCAGCATCGTCAGCGCCTTGCCTGCGAGCTCGTCGCCAATCACATCGAGCACGGCGCGGTTGCGGGACTGGTGGTTGCCGTTGCGGTCGGTGTACTCGCGTGTCTCCACGTGCGCGGTGATGACATTCGGCGAGGAGACGTCGAAACCGCCCACCCGCGTGCGCCGCAGCCGTATCAGGTGCCCGCCGACTCCCAGCGCCGCGCCCAGGTCGCGCCCGAGCGCGCGGATATATGTGCCCGCCGAGCAGCTGACGCGCACATCGACGTCGATCACCGGCGTCGCCTCCGCGTCATCCCGTTCCGTCGTTGCCCGCCCGTCCGCCGCCGAGACGAGCGGAAGTCCTAGCTGCCGCGTCGGGGCATAGCCGAACCGCACATCCAGCACACCGAACGCGCTGACGGTGATCCGACGCGCCTTGAGCTGCACGTCCTTGCCGTCGCGGGCCAGATCATAGGCACGTTGACCGTTGATTTTGATTGCGGAGAACGTGTTCGGCACCTGCTCGATGCTGCCGGTGAGCTGCAATGCGATGATGTCATCGATACGGTCGCGCCACAGCTGCTGGCCATCCGGCAAAAACGCTTCCTGATGCGGATGATACGCGGAGCCGTCATCCGCGACCTTTGCGGCTGCCACGGCCGAACCCTTGGCCGCGTTCACAGGCCCATTCTCGCCAGCCGACTGAGGCCCACCGGCGACCGGCAATGCCAGCAGCTCTTGCCAGCGCTCGGGCGAGGTAGCCGACAGCAGTTCGCCATCGGCATCATCGGTGGTGGTGGACTGGCCGAGGCGAATCGTCGCCTCATAGGTCTTGTCGTGTTCGACGATATGGTTCAGCAACCGCGTGGCGTTGCCGAATCCGACGACCAGCACGCCGGTGGCCATCGGGTCGAGGGTGCCGGCGTGCCCCACCTTTTTCATATGCAATGCGCCGCGCGCAGCCGCGACGATGTCATGACTGGTGACGCCACGCGGCTTGTCCACGACCAACAATCCCGACGTAGGAGTCGCCGGCGCGGCGGAGCCAGCCACAGGCGCGGCTTGCGTAGCCACGATCGGAGCCTGCTCGCCGCCCGAGGCTTCGGGTACGGTCCCCATCAGTGAATTCTCTCCCGTCTCGCAGAACCGCTGATATGAGGCTCAGCGGTCGCCCGTTGCCTCGTCCGCCGCGTTCTCGGCGTCATCTTCCAGGGTCTCGACGCCGATGCCGTTGCCTTCGACGTCGTCATCGTCGAGGTCGTCCGCGTACTCGTCGTACTCGTCGTCATCGTCAAACTCGTCGTCATCGCGCTCTTCAGGATGCTTGTACGGGTCGGCGTCGCCCGCGTACTGCGCGGTCTCGCGCGCCTTGGCGATCTCCTCGTCACGCTTGTGCGCGACAGCCAGGATATCCTCGATCTCATGCGCCTCGCTCGGCACCTCGTCATAGATGAACTGCAGCTGCGGGGTCAGTCGCAGGCCGGCTTTGGAGCCGACCAGCGAACGCAGCCGCCCTTTCGCCTGATCGAGCGCCTGCTTGGCGCGCTTGCGCTCCCCCTGCTCGCGCCCATCATGCCCAAGCTGAGTCCAGTACACCTTGGCGATCTGCAAGTCATTGGTGACGCGCACATCGGTGATGGTCACGCTCGCAAGCCGCTTGTCGTGCAGCTGAGCTTCCATCGACGACGCGATCACCCGTTGGATCAGCGCCGCGACTCGTGCGGCGCGCGGGTTCGTTCCTGCCATAAAAATCCTTTTCCTCGATTGCGCGGCGAACCGCTGACAATATCACTCGTATCATATTCGCACATCCCCTACTCGAAGGCTCACAGCGAATCGTTCTCAATAAGAAACATGCGGGGATTGCGCACATTAGCGCACAATCGAACAAAACCGAAAAGCCCGGAGTTCCGGCCATCAGCAGCGAATACTGTTCATTGGCGAAAAACGGGGGGCGCACGAACCGTAATGAGAATGGTTCGCTGCGCCCGTCCGCGAAAAAGCGGCGGACACCCGAAAGCGCCCGCCTCCCATGTATATATGCGCCTTACTTGCGCTCGACTTCCTGCATCTCAAAGGTCTCGATGATGTCGCCGAGCTCGATGTCGTTGAAAGTGCCGAGGTTGATACCGGCCTCGTAGCCTTCCTTGACCGACTGCACGTCGTCCTTGAAACGACGCAGCGAGGAGATCTCCAGGTCGTTGACCGTGGCGACGCCGTTGCGCAGGATACGGCACTTCGTACCGCGCTTGACCTCGCCGTCCTGCACCATGACGCCGGCGATGTTGCCGAACTTGGAGGAGCGGAAGATCTCGCGGATCTCGGAGTGGGAGGTGACGACCTCCTCGTATTCCGGCTTGAGCATGCCCTTGAGGGCGGCCTCGATGTCTTCGATCGCCTTGTAGATGATCGAGTAGTACTTGATCTCGACGCCTTCACGGTCGGCCAGATCCGCCACCTGACGGTTCGGGCGCACGTTGAAGCCGATGATGACGGCCTTGTCGACGGTCGCGAGGTTGACGTCGTTCTGGGTGATCGCGCCGACGCCGCGGTGGATGACCTGGATGCCGACCTCGTCGGACACCTCGATCTTCATCAGGGAGTCTTCCAGCGCCTCGACGGAACCGGAGGAGTCGCCCTTGATGACGATGTTGAGCATGTCCACCTCGGACTTGGCGAACTGCTCCTTGAGGCTTTCGAGCGAGACGATCTTGCGGCGTTTCGCGAGCTGCGCGGCGCGTTCGGTGGCTTGGCGCTTCTCGGCGATCTGGCGGGCGGTGCGGTCGTCGGATGCGACCAGGAAGAGATCGCCGGCGGTCGGCACGGACGTCAGACCCAGCACCTGCACGGGCGTGGACGGGGTGGCTTCCTTCATATGGTTGCCGTTCTCGTCGAGCATGGCGCGCACGCGGCCGTACGAGGTGCCGGCGACGATGGCGTCGCCGATGCGCAGGGTGCCCTGCTGCACGAGCACGGTCGCCACAGCGCCGCGGCCCTTGTCGAGTCGGGCTTCGACGGTGGCGCCTCGGGCGTCCATATCCGGGTTCGCGCGCAGGTCGAGGTCGGCGTCGGCCGTGAGCAGCACGGCTTCGAGCAGCTTGTCGACATTGGTGCCCTGCTTGGCGGAAATGTCGACGAACATGGTGTCGCCGCCGTACTCCTCCGGCACGAGGCCGAACTCGGTGAGCTGGCCACGGACCTTCTCCGGGTTCGCGCCCGGCTTATCGATCTTGTTGACGGCCACGACGATCGGCACCTTGGCCGCCTGCGCGTGGTTGATGGCCTCGACGGTCTGCGGCATCACGCCGTCATCGGCGGCGACCACGAGAATCGCGACATCGGTGAGCTCGGCACCGCGGGCACGCATGGCGGTGAACGCCTCGTGGCCAGGGGTGTCGAGGAACGTGATCTTGCGCTTCTCGCCTTCCAGATCGACGGTCACCTGATAGGCGCCGATGCGCTGGGTGATGCCGCCGGCCTCGCGGGCGATGACGTTGGTCTTGCGGATGGTGTCGAGCAGTCGGGTCTTACCGTGATCGACATGGCCCATGACGGTGACGACCGGCGGACGCGGCTTCAGATCCGCGTCTTCCTGCAGCTCCTCGCTGTCAAGGTCGATGTCGAACTGCTGCAGCAGCTCCTTGTCCTCCTCCTCGGCGGAGACGATCTGGATGTTCCAGCCGATCTCCTCGCCCAGGATCTGGAAGGTGGATTCGTCCAACGACTGGGTGGCCGTGGCCATCTCGCCGAGATGGAACAGCACGGTGACCAAGGCCGCCGGGTTGACGTTGATCTTCTCCGCCAGATCGGCGAGCGAGGCGCCCTGACGCAGGCGAACGGTCTGGCCGTTGCCGGTGGGGATGCGCACACCGCCGATGACGGGCGCCTTCATCTCCTGGAATTCCTGACGCTTCGCGAGACGGTTCTTGCGGGCCTTGGACGACTTGCCGCCCTGACGGCCGAATGCGCCGGCCGCGCCGCCGCGACCGCGACCGCCGCCGCGCGACGGACCGGTTCCGGACGTGTTGGAGTTGTTCTGGAAGCCGCCGCCCTGACCAGCGCCGGTGCCAGCGCCGGCACCGAAGCGGTTGCCGCCCGCGGGACGGGCGCCGCCGGTCTGACCCGGACGGTTATGCCCCCACTGCCCCGGCTTGGCGCCCTGCGCTCCCTGACCGGGACGACCGCCACGGAATCCTCCGCGACCGCCCTGACCTGCGCCGGGACGACCGCCACGGCCGCCGCGATTGTCGTTGTGGTTGCCGTTTACGGTCGGACGGGCCATCGGGTGCGGACGGGGGATGTCGCGCGGGGTGGGCGCGTGCATGCCCTGCTTGCGGCTGAACGGGTTGTTGCCGGGACGAGGCCCCGGAGTCGACGGACGGGCGCCGCCGTTGGCGGAAGGTGCGCTGCCTGCGCCCGGCTGCTGGCCCTGGCGCGGCTGACCCTGATGGGAGCCTCCTCGGGAATCCTGCGGACGGCCGCCGGCGTTGCCGCCGTGACCGGGTTGGTGGGAACGCGGGCCGGGGAAGGCGCCGCGCTGCCCTGAAGGCGCGTGCGGATTGTGACGCTGCGCGGGTGAGGGACGGTTCTCGCCGCCTTCACGGTTCGGTCGAGCGTCACGCATGTCGCCGCGGGATTCGTTGCGATTGTCGCGCGGCGTCGTGCCGCGATTCGATGACGGCACATGTGCAGCAGGCGCCGCAGAGCGCGGTTCCGCCGGACGCGGTGCCGCGGCGGGCTTCTTGCCCAGACCGGGCTTGGCTACAGGTGCGGGCTTGACTGCGGGAGCACGATGCTCCGACGGTGCGGGAGCCGGTGTCTTGCGTTCCGCTGCGGACGCTCCCGGCTTCGCCTCGCCCTTCTGGAAGGCGTTCTTCAACTTGCGCGCCACCGGCGCCTCAACCGTCGAAGAAGCTGATTTTACGAATTCACCCATGTCCTTGAGTTTGTCAAGGACGGTTTTGCTGTCGACGCCAAAATCCTTGGCAAGCTCGTACACGCGTTTTTTCGCCACATTACTCCTAATTCTGGGCCGCGCGTAGACTCGCGCGGCTATTTTCCGATGACGGATTCTGCCCGTTTCATCGTGCAACCATGGTCGTGTTACCTCATATCTCGATCCCGTGGCATGACGGCATAACGCATCCACACCCGGTGTGCCGTGTCCAGCATACTAGGGACGTTGGATGTGCCGTCGGCCGCGCGTCACCGCCGTGTCGCGGATCACTTGCCTTCGGCAGCGACCTTCTTCGCGTGCGCTTCGGTGGATTCGATGCCGATCTTCCATCCGGTCAGCTTCGCCGCGAGACGCGCGTTCTGGCCTTCCTTGCCGATGGCCAGCGACAGCTGGTCATCATGGATGAAGGCGATGGCGGTCTTGTTCTTCTCGCTGATGACCTGCACGCCGGTGGCGACGGCGGGAGACAGCGCAGAGGCGACGAACTTCGCCGGATCGGCGGACCAGTCGACGATGTCGATCTTCTCCGGTCCGAGGTTCTCCATGACGGCGCGCACGCGGGCGCCGCCGGGGCCGATCAGGGCACCCTTGGGGTTGACGCCATCGGTGTTGGCGCGGACGGCGATCTTGGTGCGGGCGCCGGCCTCACGGGCGATGGCCATGATCGACACGGCGCCGGACACCAGTTCCGGGACCTCGCGCTCGAACAGGCGACGCACCAGCTCGGGGTGCGAACGGGAGACGACGATCTCGGGGCCCTTGACGCCGCGCGCCACGTTGACGACATACACGCGCAGACGCTCGCCATGACGGTAACGCTCGCCGGGCACCTGCTCGCGACGGGGCAGAATCGCCTCGACATCGCCGATGGCGACATGCACGTTCGTCGGATCGCTGGCATCCTGCTGAACGATGCCGGTGACGAGCTTGCCCTTCTGGCCGGAGAAGGCGCCGAAGACCTTGTCGTCCTCGGCCTTACGGAACAGCTGTCCGATGACCTGGCGCGCGGTGGCCGCGGCGAGGCGCCCGAAGTTGCGCGGGGTGTCGTCGTACTCCTCGCCCAGCTCCGGTGCGGGATGAGGGTCATCCTCGGTGGGCTCCACCGGGATCTCCTTACGAGCCCACACGGTGAACGTGCCTGCCCGCGTGTCGAGTTCGACACGGGCATGCTTGGCCGCATGAGGTGTTTTCAGATAGGCCAGACGCAGCGCCTCTTCCAGTGCGGCGTCCAGTTGTTCGAGATCGATTCCTTGCTCGATGGCGAGCTGATGCATTCCTGCCAGGTCCAGTTCCATACTCAAGACCTCCTATGAAGTTATAGCCGTGGTGGCGCGCATATGGTCACAGTCGTCTATTAGTGTAGAGGCCTATGCAGACACGTCATTGGCCAGATCACGGCATTCCATGCCGTGAGAGGAACATATCTTCGTGGTGTCGCCGTATCGTCGCGGCACTCTGCATCACCGCCCTGTGCGGCGCCCTGAGCGCCTGCAGCGCGCCCCGGATCGATGGGCGCGCGGAGTCGGAACACCAGCCCAGCGCCTGCGAGAGCGCCTACTGGGCCGCCGACGCGTCGACGGCCACCATGAACGGCCGTCACCATATCATCATGCGATATCTCGCGGCGAAGCAGGCCGTCGGGCAGTGGAGCGAGGTGGCCGCCACCTGCACCCAGCGATTCGCGCAGGGCACGATCAGAAGCGCCCAGGCCGAGCATGTGGCCGTGACGCTGGGCACAAGGCTCGGTGGCAACGACACCTACCGCACGGTCTCCGACGACAGCCTGAGGCAGGTTCTGGGCATCGACCTCGACGGCGCCACCTTGGGCGCCATGTCGCTGGCCGAGGACCGCGCCGGGTTCGTCATGGAGGTGCTCGCCGCGCGGGATACGCCCGGCGCCACCCTGAGCCGGTCCGACCGGCACAAGACCGCGGGGCAATTGCTCTTCACCGCGTCCGGCTTGAGCCGCGACCCACGAGAAAAGGTCTACGACATCCAGAAGATCCTCGCCTCGCCGACCTCGATGACCGATTCCACGACCGGCCTGAGCGTGCCGACAACGGCCTTGACGGAGATCGACTGCGCCCGGGAGCAGCTCGCCGCAATGGCCGATGACGGGGCGTCGGCCAAGTCGAAGCACACCGACAAGACCGGCAACAACACCAACGGCAACGGCGATACCGACAGTGCAACTGACACCACCGACGTCAACGCCACCGATACCAACACCGTCGGCACGGAAAACGACGCACGCCTGCGTGTCCTCTCCACGCTGATCTCCTCCCACATCACCTCCGCATTCGCACTCGGCTACCCCGACATGGACGCGTTCCTCTTCTCCTGATCGCGTCACTCCCGCAGCCCTATTATGCATACGGGGGTAAAAGCAACACCCGTACGCCGCAGAAGTCAGCCCGATTGCATATGCGCAACATAACCGTTTCTTCGTAAAAGGTCTCACGTTGCCGTGAAACCCGATGGAAAAAACGCCAAACTCACCCTCGATGGCTCATCGATGAGCCAGCAACGACAACGTAGGGCCTATAGGAGCTTTTGTGGTGTTTATGATCGAGGTCTGGCCTTGTACGAGTAGGCGTGTCGGCATGTCTTTTTCCCCGCGTGGAAAAAGATGCGCTCCCGGTGGTGGGCTGGATGGTGTGAGAACGCCATCCAGCAAAGCGAAGAAATGCCCGGCATGCGGGCGTGCGATGAAGAAGAACGGACGGACCGGCAAGGGCACGCAACGGTGGAAATGCCGGGCCTGCCGGCTGAGCTCGACGATGCCGCAGCGCGGCCGCAGACGGGCGCGGACGCTGGAGGAGTTCCTCTCATGGCTGCCGGGGCCGTCGTCCCAGACGGCGTCGGAATCCACGGGCGACGCGCACGCCCTGCGCAAGCGGATCGCATGGTGCTGGTCAATCCGGCCGCGCATCGCCCCGCCGGACGCGAAGCGCCACACGGTCATGGCCGACGGCACGTACATGGGCCACGGCTGGCGCCTGATCATCGCCATCGACGGCGAAAGCGGAGAAGTCCTCGCCTTCCAGTGGCGCGCATACGAGGAGCTGCGCCGCTGCTGCCGGCGGTTGGAGAAACTGTTCCGCGCGGGGGACTCTTCGCCTTTCCCGGGCCGGCGCTTGCCGCAGGTGGGCCGGTGGCGCGCACCACGAACCGGCTGGAGGGCGGCGTCAACTCGGTCGTCAAGAACGTGTTGCGCAACCCGCGGACTGCCCGAGGAGCACATGCTCCGCGCGTGCGAATGGGTGTGCTACATGAAGACCGCGCACCCGCGGCCGGAATCATTCATTCCCGACGATCCGCTGGAGGACGGGAAAGCGACGTCGCCCGAACCGGAAGGCGACGCCTCGCCCGCATACGGGATCGGCATCGACTGGAACGAATTCCACACCGGCACGCGATATCCCAACGGCACCGACTGACGCCGAGAACCAGACCTAAAGCACCACAAAAGTTCCTATAAGCCCGAAAGAGGGTTCCGGGAGAATCCCGGAACCCTCTTTGCTGGCGGATAGGGCGAGATTCGAACTCGCGGAGGGGTTAGCCTCACACGCTTTCGAGGCGTGCTCCTTAGACCGCTCGGACACCTATCCATGCGCTGCGAAAAAACGCAACTTGTTCATTATAAGTCGATTTCCCGATTACGCAAATCAGCGCGTGGCGCACCTGCCACCGCTCCATCGAGCCTCCATCGGCGAGCTATCTGCGTTTCGAGGGGTGGATTCAGCTCCTGCAAAACATCTATCTGCATTTCAAGGGGTTGGTGGTCAAGTATGACGGCTCGCTAATCCGCATGATTCCAATAGCGTAACAAGCCGAATACATCAGGTATCGCGTTTGAGCAACCCCCTGAAACGCAGATAGATGACCCGAGCAGCCTCAATCAACCCCTCGAAAGCGAGATAGCCCGCAAAACGCCCCAGGCAACCGTCCTCACAGCAGCTGCTCGTGGACGGAGGCGTTCACCCATTGGTTCTGCTGGACCTGATAGCCCGAGAAGATGCCGATGTCGAGCATGCAGTCGCGGTAATCGCGCCCGTGGGCGATGGTGATGTAGTTGTCGTCGACCATGCGGTTGTGGGTGGGGTCGAGCCCGATCCAACGGCCGTCGTGGTAGATCTCCACCCATGCGTGCGTCGCACCCTCGCCGCCCAGCAGGCCCGCGATGTAGCGGGCGGTCAGCCCGACGTGGCGGCACACCGAGAGCATCACGTGCGCGTAGTCCTGGCACACGCCCTTGCGCTGGGCGAGCGCCTGCTCGGCGGTGGTGCGGATCGTGGTCGAGGCGGGCGTATACGTGAACGCCTGATACACCTCGTCCATCACCTCCCATGCCTGATCAATCGGAGTGGCATCGGCCGGCAGCCCGGCGATGCGCGCCCGGCACGCCGCGATCATGGCCTCGATGCACGGCCCGGGAATCGTCAGCGCCGAGTTGAACCGGTACAGCGGCTTATAGATCTCCGACTTGATGTGGGCGTTGTCGACGAACGCGATGCCCTTCACCGAATAGCTGAATATCGTGTGAGGCTGCGGGATGAACCCGGTCATGACCACGGAATCGAACGAGTCGATGGTCGTCTCCAGTTCGACGTCCGGCTCGATGGCGACCTCCACGTCCACCACCTGCTGTCGCGGACCGGTCGCAGGCACGCAGCGCAGTTGGAAACGATGGTCGGTGACCGGCGAGCTGAACGTCAGCTTCATCTCGTAGTCAAACACCAGTTTCTTCATGACGGCAGGCTCCTCGTCGGATAATGCTCGCAAAAATCCACTCTAGTCTAGCAGAAACGGCGGAGGTCATCCGTCAGCTGACGGCCGCCGACCGGTCACTCTCCGATCGGCGGCCTGCCCCTCACGGACGCTTGGCGTCCATGTTCATCGCGTTGAGCATGCCCGCGTCCTTCGGGTCGCCGGTGATGGCCCGGCTGTTGAAGTCGGTGAGGAACTCGTTCAGGCGGCTCGTCAGCTCCGGGTAGCCGCGGCTCGGCAACTGCCCGAGTAGCCAGCTGATGCCGGACACGAAGCATGAGGGCAACGGCATGCCGTCGAGTGTGCGCGAGTAGGTCTCCAACTTGGCGAGCGGCGCGTCGAGCTCGCTATTGTCCAGATGGAAGCGGGTGTACAGGTCGATGCGCTCGATGTACTTGCCGATGAACACGAACGCCTTCAGTGTGATGTCTGCGGTGGAGTTCTCGATGCCGCCCCAGAACGCGAGCATGTCGTCGGCGATGTCACGCTGCGAGTAGATGTCATCCGCGCTGGCGGAACGCTCGGCGGCCTCGGTGATGTTCTTCACCGCGAGCTCGACGTACTGCAGCAGCCTCGACGTCAGCTCCGGGCGCAGCACCACGGCGTTGTTGAACGCGGCGACGATGGCGGAGCGCACCGAGTCGGGGTTCGTGCCGTCGTAGAGGAAGGAGTGGATGAACCCGTCGAAGTCCTCGAAATCCTGCGGTAGGTCGAGCGCCTTCGCGAACGGGCGGAACGCGTCCACATCGGTGTCCATCACGCGGTCGTAGAAGGGGAAGAACTGCACGAGTGTCGTGAACGCGCGCTCGGTGTACCGCCCGAGCCAGTACAGGTTGTCGGCCTTCGACGCGGTGACCAGCGACAGCGAGTGCCGCTTCGAATGCGGAATGAGGTTCACCGAGGCGACCGACTCCTCGCGCTGCCTGTCCGTGCTGCCGTCTTCGGGCGCCAGCACCCACGTATCCTTGAATCCGCCGCCCTGCGACGAGTTGACGATCATCTGGCCGGGCACTGACGAGTAGCGCGTCAGGCCGGAATACCACACGTGCGTGTTCTGCCCGGTGACCACGAACGCGCGCAGATCGCACTTGCGCGGGCTCACCTCGCCACTGTCCGGGTCGATCACGTCGATGTCGCGGAACTGGATGACCTCCTGCGCGATAAACCGGCGCGGATCCTCCTTGATGCGGTCGGCCAGATCCTCCCGCGCGGCCTTGTCGAGCGACGAGCCGAACACGACGCCGTAGCCTCCGGCTTCCGCCACGTCCTTGATGACCAGCTCGCCCATGCGGTCGAGCACTTCCTTGCGGTCCTTCTCGAACATCGGCATGTAGGTCGGCGCGTTGTGCAGGATCGGCTCCTCGTTGAGGTAGTAACGGACCATCTGCGGCACGAAATAGTAGATCGCCTTGTCGTCCGCGGCCCCGTTGCCGGGCGCGTTGATGATGGCGACGTTGCCGGAACGGTAGGCCGACAGCAGTCCGGGAACGCCGATAACCGAGTCCGGGTTGAACGCGAACGGGTCGAGGTATTCGTCGGACAGTCGGCGGTACACGGCGCCCACGCGATGCCGGTTGCCGGCATAGTCGAGGAAGTACAGCTTGTTGTCGACAACTTCCAAGTCTTCGGGGAACGCGAGCGCCGCGCCGGTCTTCTCGGCCAGGTAGGCGTGCTCGAAGAACGCCGAATTGTAGCGTCCCGGCGTGAGCACGACGGCGATGCCTTCGGTGGATACGAAGTCCATGGCCTTGCGCAGCAGCCGCGGATAGTCGCGGTTGTCGCGCACGTGCACGTCGCGGAACAGTTTGGGATTCGTACGGCGTTCGATGTCGCGCGCGAACAGCGGGTAGCTGGCTCCCGACGGGATGCGCAGGTTGTCTTCCAGCACCCACCAGCGCCCGTCCTCGCCTTGGACGAGGTCTTCGCCTGCGATGTGCGCGAAGATGCCGCCGGGAGGAGTCACGCCGTTGACTTGCGGAAAGTAACCGGCCGACGTGTACACGTATTCTTCGGGGATGACGCCGTCGTGGATGATGCGCTTGTCTGAGTATATGTCTTTGAGGTAGGCGTTGAGTGCGTTCACGCGCTGCTTGAGGCCGGCTTCCAGCTCGTCGAATTCGTCGGATTCGATGATGCGCGGGATCGGGTCGTATGGAAACAGCCGGTCGTGGTATTCGCCGTTCTTGTATACGCCGAAACGCACGCCGTTGCGGCTCAGTTCACGGTTGATGTCTCCTCGCCTGTTGACCAGTTCCTCGGCGAATTGTCGGGCTGACCGTTCTGTCATGGCGACTCCTTGTCTCACAGATACGCATGCTGAACGCTTATGCTCTATGATACTGAACTCGTCCCAGCGTATGCGGCCGTGGTTTCCGCATTCGCTCGAAAAATCGACAATCATGTTACGAATCGGTCGCGCCGCGAACGGTTCGCCGGCCTGCCGAACGTCTGCCTTCGCGCCCACCCCCGCGTCTACAGCGTGCGCTTGGCGCGTATACGCTCGGCCCGTTCGGCGAGCTCGTCGTCGGCGGGATAGGCGACGTGCTCCAGCGTCAGCCCTTGCGGCGCGATCGGCCCTGTGGAGCTCTCGCGCAGCGGCACGGCCATCTTCTCTCGGAACCAGTCGGTCGAGCGCTTGCCCATGCCGACCTGTATGCAGCCGCCGACCAGCGAGCGCACCATGTTGCGAGCGAAGGCGTCGGCGACGATGGTGAAGCACAGCAGGTCGGATTCGGCGGCCGGCGTGCGGTATCGCTCCCCCATGCCGTCGACGACCAGCGGCCGGGTGGGGATCCGCCGCCAATATGCGGTTTTGACCTCGCGAATCGTGGTACCGCCCGGATTGGGGGTGGCGAACGAGCCGAAATCATGCAGTCCGATGGTCATCGCGGCGGCCTCGTTCATCGCGGCGACGTCGAGGTCGGCGTCGAGGTGCAGCACGAAGCCGCGCAGACGCGGGTCGACTTCGCTGGCACGGTCGGCCACGCGATACACGTAAGTGCGTTCCAGTGCGGAGAACCTCGCGTCGAATCCGCTCGGCGCGACCGTCACGTCATGGATGGTGATGTCTGCGGGCAGCATGCGTTGCAGACGGTGCTTGAGCGCTACGGTCGGCGGCACGCTCATGTGCCCGACGCAGCGGCTCAGCGTTTCCTCGCCGATGTCGAGATGGCAGACCTGATGCGAGGCGTGCACGCCCGTGTCGGTGCGGCCGGCGACGGTCAGGCGCAGCGGCTCGGCGGGATCGTCGACCGGCACGCGCGTAATCGTGTGCAGCACCCGTTCGATCTCGCCCTGCACGGTGCGAATCGTCGGCTGCTTCGCCCATCCGAAGAAGCCGCCGCCGTCATATGCCAGGTCAATGCGCAATCTCATCACGCCCACCAGTATATCGACGCCGCGCCGAGTCCCCTCCCCCACCTCGCGACACCCATGTGCCGATACACTGTGGGCAAATGTTGGATGTAATGGTAAACTTTGTTTATATTGGAGCAAAGTCGCAACGAATGCGGCGATGCGCTAACCAATCAACAAAGATTCCGACAATAACAGAAACAACATTAACCACATACCCAATGGAGAGATTATGCGATTGAGGAGAGTGAAAGCGGCCATAGGCAGTGTCCTGGCAGCCGTGACACTACTGAGTATGTCGCTGACCGGCGTCACGGCGGCGCAAGCCAGCGATGACAATCTTGCACTGAATCAGACCGTAACGGCCAGTTCATATGAAGTGGCGACGACTGCGCCCGAGAAGGCCGTGGACGGCGATCTCGGCACACGCTGGGGCACCGCGCAGAACAAGGCCGCAAACGAATGGATCGAGGTCGGCTTGGGCGGCACCAAGACCGTCAAGCAGATCAACATCGATTTCGAGCGCAAAGATGCCGATCAGAACATCACCAGTTTTAAAGTCGAGCTGAAGCAGGGCGACACCTATACCAAGGTGTATCAGAAGGACACCCGCGCCAAGCAACAGGAGATCATCCTGCTTGACCAGGCACAGCAGGCGTCCGCCGTGAAGGTGACCGTACTGTCCGCCGACGGCGGCACCATGAACTGGGTCAACGTGGGCATCAACGAGATTTCCGTGTACTCCGCACCCAAGGAGACCGTGCTCGACACGGCCGACACGAACCACATGCTCGGCGCCACCATGACCGCCTCCAGCAACGAGACGGCGACGCTCACCCCCGACAAGGCGATCGACCAGAACCGCACCGGCCGCAACAACCGTTGGGCCAGCGGCTACGAGACCCCGAGCAACATCTGGCTGAAGGCGGAATTCCCGCGGCTCACCGCGGTCAAGGACATCCGCATCTATTTCTTCGAGCGTGACGTGAATCCGAAGCCTACCAATGTCCAGAGCTTCGACCTGTCCTACACCGACTCCGAAGGCACCGAGCACACGCTCAAGTCCGGCTACGCGATGACGGCCTCCGGGACCGGTTATGTCGCTGACGTCGTCATCCAGCTCGATCAGGCCGTCAACGCCCGCTCGCTCAAGCTGTCGAACTTCGCGATCAAAAGCTCCGAATACAACAACGTGAGCGTCGCCGAATGGGAGGCGTATTCGAACGATCAGGCCGAGCCGGGCGCCACGCTCGACAGCGTGGTCTCCGACCTCGAATCCAACCACCTGACCATCGAGACCGACACCGACACGCTGGCTCTGCCCACTGTGCCCGACGGCTACACCGTCAAGTTCAACGGCGCCGACTACGAGCAGCTCATCGCCGCCGACGGCACCGTCAACCACCCGCTGGTCGACAAGACCGTGCAGGTCGCCTACGTCGTCACCGACACCGCCACCGGCAACACCAAGACGACCTCCGACATCCCCTACGTCGTCAAAGGCACCAACCAGCAGCAGGAAGGCAACAACGCCAAGCCGACCATCATCCCCGAAATCGCCGAATGGCATTCGACCAGTGCCGCCAAGCTGGCGGCCTCCGCCGTGACGAAGGTCGTCTACGACGATGATTCGCTCAAGGCCGTGGTCGACGAGTTCGTCGCCGACTACAAGGACTTCACCGGCATCAAGCTGACCGCCAAGAAGGGCGCCGCCGAAGCCGGTGCGTTCAACTTCGTCAAGACCGACTCCACGGCCGCGATCGCGCAGCTCGGCGACGAAGGCTACACGATGAACATCCAGGCCGACCGCGTGGTCGCCAAGTCATCCAGCGTGACCGGCAACATGTACGCGATGCAGACGATCCTGCAGATGACCAAGCAGGACGCCAGCGGCTTCGTGATCGGTTCGATGCGCGACTACCCGCGCTTCACCACCCGCGGACTCCTGCTCGACGTGGCCCGCAAGCCCGTCTCGCTGGAGATGATGCGCGAGATCACCCGCACGATGCGCTACTACAAGATGAACGACTTCCAGGCGCATCTGTCCGACAACTACATCTTCCTGGAGAACTACGGCAAGCGCGACAACGAGGACGAGGCGTTCAAGGCCTATGACGCGTTCCGTCTCGAATCCAGCCTGACCAACGACAAGGGCGAATCGCCCACGGCCGAGGACTACTCCATCTCCAAGAAGACGTTCAAGCAGTTCATCCAGGACGAGCGCGCCCTCGGCATGAACGTCGTGCCGGAGATCGACGTGCCCGCGCACGCCAACTCCTTCACGAAGATCTGGCCCGAGCTCATGGTGAAGGGACGGGTCTCCCCGATCAACTCCAACCGACCGCTCATCGACCACCTCGACGTGTCCAAGCCCGAGACCATCGCCAAGATCAAGGAGATCTTCGACGACTACACCAAGGGCGACGACCCGACGTTCGACAGCGACACGACCGTGCACATCGGTGCCGACGAGTTCCTCTACAACTACACGGCATACCGTAAGTTCATCAACGAGATCGTCCCCTACATCAAGGACACGAACACCGTGCGCATGTGGGGCGGCCTGACTTGGATCAACGACCACAAGACGGAGATCACCAAGGACGCGATCGAGAACGTCGAGATGAACCTGTGGTCCAAGGACTGGGCCGACGGCCTCCAGATGTACAACATGGGCTACAAGCTGATCAACACGATCGACGACTACGGCTACATGGTGCCCAACGGCAGCTACGGACGTGCCAACGCGTACGGCGACCTGCTGAACATCAGCCGCGTCTTCGACAGCTTCGAGCCCAACAAGGTCCGCAGCAGCGGCGGCTACCAGGCCGTGCCCTCCGGCGACGACCAGATGCTCGGCGCCGCGTTCGCGATCTGGAGCGACAACATCGACAAGAGCGCATCGGGTCTGACCGAATCCGACCTGTACTGGCGCTTCTTCGACGCGATGCCGTTCTACGCCGAGAAGACCTGGGCCGCCACCGGCAAGGAGAAGGGCACCGCCGCGAAACTCACGGCGCTGGCCGCCAAGCAGGGAACCGGCCCTCGCACCAACCCGTACTACCAGGCCACTTCGAAGAACAGCGTCTACGAGAGCTACGACTTCAACGACGGGCTCGCCGACGCCAGCGGCAACGGCCGCGACCTGACCATCGGCGACGGCAGCAAGGCCGCCGTCAAGGACCAGTCGCTCAAGCTCGCCGGCGGCTCCAGCTATGCCACATCCAAGCTCGACAAGCTCGGCAACGGCAACGAGCTGACGTTCGACGTGACGCTCCAGCAGGCTGCCAAGCCCGGAGACATCCTCTTCGAGGCCGACGCTCCGTACGGCACGCATGACATCCGCGTCATGGAGAACGGCAAGCTCGGCTTCACGCGAGAGCTGTACAACTACTACTTCGATTACGAGCTGCCGGTCGGCAAGACGGTCACCGTGACCATCAAGGTGGACCAGCAGACCACGAAGCTGTATGTTGACGGCGAATTCGTGAGCGATGCGACCGGCAAGTACATCGACAAGGGCATCGAGAAGAAGACCGGCATCACTGCTGCGACCTTCGCACTGCCGCTGCAGCGTATCGGCTCGAAGACCTCTGCGATCAACGGCGTCATCGACAACGTCATCGTCAAGAAGTCCGAGGCCGAGACAGACCAGTACAACAAGTCCTGCTGGACCGGCACGACCAATTCCGAGACCCAATACAACGACACGGAAGGTCTGCTGCGGTACGCGTTCGACAACAACCCGAGCACCATCTGGCATTCCAACTGGAAGGGCGCCACGGACAAGCTGACCGGTTCGAACTCGTTCTACGCCGAGATCGACATGTGCCAGAAGTACACGATCAACCAGTTCTCCTTCACGCCGCGTACCAGCCAGGACAGCGGACAGGTGACCAAGGCCGATCTGTACGTCAAGGCCAACGCGAACGACGAGTGGAAGCAGGTCGCCACGGATCAGGTGTTCGAGGCCAGCCGCGCCAAGAAGACCTTCATGTTCGACGAGCAGGAAGTGCGGTACGTCAAGTTCGTGGCCAAGTCCTCGAACGATGGCTGGGTCGCGGTCTCCGAGTTCGGCGTGACGAACAAGCCGTCCTCCACCGTGCGCGTATTCGTCGCGGCCGAACCGGCCGAAGGCGGTACGGTGAGCGTAGCCGCCGAGGGCGAAACCGGCACCGATACGGCCGTGGACGTCGCATCCGGTGCCTCGGTGACCGCCAAGGCGGTCGCGGCGGATGGCTACAGGTTCAGCGGCTGGTTCACGACGGCCAGTGAGACGGCGGTTTCCACCGATGCCACGTACACGTTCGCAGCCGACGGCAACACGGCTCTGACCGCGAAGTTCACCAAGGACTCCACGCCGGATCCCGGCCCGAAGCCGACCATCAGCTCGATCGCCGTCACCAAGCCGACCGTCACCGATTACAAGGTCGGCGACACGTTCGACGCCACTGGACTGGCGGTCACCGCCACGATGTCGGACGGCAGCACGAAGACCCTGACAGCCGGCGAGTACACGCTCGCAGCCACGCAGGACGGTGCCGCGGTCGCGCTTGACGAGGCGTTCGCCAAGGCCGGAAAGGTCACTGTCACGGTCACCGCCAACGGCAAGACCGCCACCTTCGACGTGACCGTGACGGCCAAGGATCCCGATCCGGAACCCGCGACGCTCAAGTCCATCAAGGTCACGTCCAGGCCGGACAAGGCCACGTACACCGTGGATGAGACGTTCGCCAAGACCGGTCTCGCGGTGACGGGCACCTGGTCCGACGGCAAGACGGCGCTGCTGAAGGACGGCGAATACAAGCTGTCCGCGGTCGACGCCGACGGCAAGACCGTCGACTTGACCAAGCCGTTCACGGCCGCGGGCGACGTCACCGTCACAGTGACCTCCGGCAAGCTCACCGACTCCTTCACGATCACCGTCAAGGCAAAGACCGTGACCCCGACTCCTGGCGACAACAAGCCGGGCGAGAACAAGCCCGGTGCCGACAAGCCGAAGCCGAACACGCCTGACGAGGTCGCCAAGACCGGTGCTTCGGTCACGGCGGTCGTCTTCAGCGCCCTGTTGCTGTTGTCCGCAGGCTACCTGCTGGTGCGTAAGCGCAGGATCTGACCGAATCACGTGTCATCCCCCGCGGATGACACGCTGAGACCCTAGAGGGGGCTCCCGGTTCACGCCGGGAGCCCCCTCTTCCGTTGCGTGCAGGTACGTAATAACGTGGATATGTCATTATCGCCTACTGTTGCGTATCTAAGTGCGCGCCGAAACGACGAGTCCGCGCACTTAGCTACGCAAACGGGGCTATTTGCGTTCCTAAGTGCGCACGGTTGTCGTTTCGGCGCGCACTTAGGAACGCAACCGCATCTGATGCCAACGCACCCGCTGGCGGAGGGCTGTCCGTGCAACGGACTAGGGCCCGTCAACAGCCTCCAGTACCACCCAACAAACAAAAACAGGGGCTGGAAACCAGTTACGGTTCCCAGCCCCTATCAATGTCTATGAGACGGGTCTCACTCGGCCTTGTCGGCGGTCTCCTCGGCAGCGGTCTCGGCGGGCGCCTCAACCGGAGCTTCAGCGGCGGCGGTCTCCTCGACCGGAGCCTCGGTAGCGGCGGCGACCTTGGTGGCGGCCTCAGCTTCCTTGACGACAGCCTTCTTCGGGCTTACCGGCTCGGTGACGAGCTCGATGACGGCGGCAGGCGTGGAGTCGCCCTTGCGCGGAGCGATCTTGACGATACGGGTGTAGCCGCCCTCACGCTGCTCCATCTGCTCGGCAATCTGAGTGAACAGCACGTGCACGACGGACTTGTTGCGGATGACGCGCATCACGCGACGACGGGAGTGCAGGTCACCGCGCTTCGCGAAGGTGATCAGGCGCTCGGCCAGCGGACGAAGGCGCTTGGCCTTCGGCAGCGTGGTGGTGATGCGACCGTGCTGGAACAGGCTGGTGGCCATGTTCGCGAGCATAAGGCGCTCATGGGCCGGGCTTGACGCCAGACGCGGGCCCTTCTTGGGTGTAGGCATAGTTTCTCCTTATAGCCCGTCGGATTCAGGTGGGCACATGCCCGAACGTCCGAATCCGACGGTTATATCTGTTGCGAAAGGTGACGTCACTCGTCCTCAGGCGAGAAGAACGTACCACCTTCCAAATTGTTGGTATCGAAGCCCAGCGGCGACGACTTCAGCGACAGTCCCATGGACTGCAGCTTGTCCTTGACCTCGTCGATCGACTTCATACCGAAATTGCGAATATCCAGCAGATCCTGCTCGGTGTGAGCGACAAGCTCGCCGATCGTGTGGATGCCCTCGCGCTTGAGGCAGTTGTAGCTGCGCTGCGTGAGGTTGAGGTCCTCGATCGGGACGGCCATCTCGGGGTTGGTCTCCTCCGCGACGGGAGCGGGACCGACTTCGACGCCTTCGGCCTGCACGTTGAGCTCACGGCACAGGCCGAACAGCTCAACCAGGGTGGAGCCAGCGGAAGCCACCGCATCGCGCGGTGAAATGGCCGGCTTGGTCTCCACATCCAGAATAAGCTTGTCGAAATCAGTGCGCTGTTCGACGCGCGTGGCCTCGACCTTGTAGCTTACCTTGAGCACCGGGGAGTAAATCGAATCGACCGGGATACGACCGATCTCATCGGTGTCCTGCTTGTTCATCTGCGCGGGGACGTAACCACGGCCACGCTCGACAGTGAACTCGATTTCGAGTTCGCCGTCGTCGGCGAGGGTCGCGATGTGCTGGTCCGGGTTGGCGATGGTGACACCGGCGGGCGGTGTGATGTCGCCCGCGGTGACTTCGCCATTGCCGCTCTTGCGCAGATACATGACCACGGGCTCGTCGTACTCGCTGGTCAGCACGATGCCCTTGATGTTCAGCAGAATCTCAGTGACGTCTTCCACGACACCCGGCAGAGTGGTGAACTCATGCAGGGCACCGGAAATACGCACGGAAGTGACCGCCGCGCCCGGAATCGAGCTCAGCAGTGTGCGGCGCAGCGAATTACCAAGCGTGTATCCGAAACCGGGCTCAAGCGGCTCGATGACGAAACGGGAACGCTGCGGATTGATGGATTCCTCGGTAAGTGTCGGACGCTGTGCGATAAGCACTGTGTGTATCCTTTCAGCTTCTGGACGGTGGTGCACTCACCTTCCGTAAGCGGTTTTGGATGGATGAGATTGCTGAGTGCTCAGACGCGGCGACGCTTCGGGGGACGAACGCCGTTGTGCGCTTGCGGAGTGACGTCGGTGATGGAGCCGACTTCGAGTCCAGCGGACTGGAGAGAACGGATGGCGGTCTCACGACCGGAACCCGGGCCCTTCACAAAGACATCGACCTTCTTGACGCCGTGTTCCATGGCCTTGCGGGCCGCGGACTCGGCCGCCATGCCAGCGGCGTACGGAGTGGACTTACGGGAGCCCTTGAATCCGACATCGCCACCGGACGCCCAGGACACGACTGCGCCGGACGGGTCGGTGATGGAGATGATGGTGTTGTTGAACGTTGACTTGATATGCGCCTGCCCGACGGGGATCGACTTGCGATCACGACGACGAGGCTTGCGCGCGGCCTGCTTAGGAGCTGCCATTGACCCTCGTTTCCTTGTAACGAACTGTTGTTTTGGATTGGATCCGGACGATGGGTGTCACCCCGTGGCCCGAATCGACGCCACCTTATTACTTGGTGGCCTTCTTCTTTCCGGCGACCGTGCGCTTCGGACCCTTGCGGGTGCGGGCGTTGGTCTTGGTGCGCTGACCGCGCACGGGAAGTCCCTTACGGTGACGCTGGCCTTGGTAGCAGTTGATCTGGATCTTACGACGGATGTCCGCGTCGATTTCACGACGCAGATCGCCCTCGATCTTGTAATTGCCTTCGAGGTAATCACGCAGCGTAATCAGCTGCTCATCCGTCAGATCCTTGACGCGAATATCCGGGTTGATACCGGTCGCGGCAAGCGTTTCCTTGGCACGAGTGCGACCTACACCGAAAATATAGGTGAGGGCGATCTCGATGCGCTTCTCATTGGGGATGTCGACTCCGGCAAGACGTGCCATTGCGATTCCTTCTGTGTTCACGCAGGTCGTGCACCGAGTCTTCCGGTTCCCCGGCCCGGGCCTGCGTACCCGGGGTTCAGCTGTTCGCTGTGACTCAGCGCCTTATTTATTTGTTGCCGCTGGAATCTGCTCTCAGCCCTGGCGCTGCTTGTGGCGCGGGTTCGTGCAGATCACCATGACGCGGCCGTGACGGCGGATCACGCGGCAGTTTTCGCAGATCCTCTTCACGCTAGGGCTGACCTTCATGGTTTTCCTTTGCTTGTACCTATTTACTTGTAACGGTACGTAATACGTCCACGGTTCAGATCGTAGGGGCTCATTTCCAGCACGACGCGATCCTGCGGCAGGATGCGGATGTAGTTCTTCCGCATTTTGCCGGAAATCGTCGCCAGCACGATGTGCTTGTTCTCAAGTTCGACGCGGAACATCGCATTCGGCAATGCTTCCACTACCTGACCTTCGACTTCAATCACACCGTCTTTTGCCATAAGCCTTACAGTCCATTCCTTGGGTGTATTACACTTGTATGTCCGAAGACACACCAAATTTAAAGAATATATCATAACGGGTCACGACACGCCGAGGCGTGCATGACCCGTTATAATTTCTTGCTTTATCCTTGCTCCTGCCGGCGATACGACCGGCAGCGGCAATCAGTCGCTCAGCGCGGCGACGATGTTGGCCTGAATGGCGTCGATGTCGCCGACGCCGTCAATGGCGACCAGCTGGCCGCGGCTCTTGTACGTGTCGAGCAGCGGAGCGGTTTCCTTGGCGTACGTGGCCAGACGCTTGGCGATGGCCTCGGGGGTGTCGTCAGAACGGCCCTGCTCCTGCGCGCGCTTGGCGATGCGCTGCATCAGCACATCGTGGTCGGCGTCAAGGGCGACGACCTTGTCCAGCGGCGTGCCGAGCTCTTCGAGCATCGCGTCCAGCGCCTTGACCTGGGAGGCGTTGCGCGGGTAGCCATCGAGAATCCAGCCGTTCTTGGCGTCATCCATGGCCAGACGGTCCTTGACGATCTTGTTGGTGAGCTCGTCGGGCACCAGTTCGCCCTTGTCGGTGTACTTCAGCGCCTCAAGGCCGAGCTCAGTCTTGTTCTTGATGTTGTAGCGGAAGATGTCGCCGGTCGAGATGGCGGGGATGCCGTAGTGCTCGGCGAGCAGGGCGGCCTGGGTGCCCTTGCCGACACCTTGCGGGCCCATAATCAGCAGTCGCATGTGGTCTCCTTGGTGAAGTGAATACGTTATATATGTTCGCTCCCGTAAAAGCGGGAGCGCAGAAGGATCAGCCTTCCTTGTGGTCGATGCCTTCGAGCAGGAAGCCGGTGTACTGGAACTGCTCGGTCTGGGCCTTGGCCTGACGCAGCGTGTCAAGGCCAACGCCCGCGATGATCAGGATCGTGGTGCCGCCGAACGGCAGCTTGGAGTTGAGGTTCAGCGCCATGATCAGCACGGTCGGGATCAGCGCGACGAACAGCAGGTACACGGCACCGACCGTGTTGAGGCGGTTCATCACGTAGTTCAGGTAACGGCTGGTGGCGTTGCCGGCGCGGATGCCGGGGATGAAGCCACCGTATTCCTTCATGTTGTCGGCGGTCTCGTCCGGGTTGAACGTGATCGACGTGTAGAAGAAGCAGAAGAACACGATCATCAGCGCATACAGCGCGATGTACCACACCGAAGTGGTGTTGGCGAGGTTCTTGTTGATCCAGTCGACCCAGGACTGTCCCGACTTGCCGAACTGCGCGATCAGCGTCGGGATGGCCAGGATGGAGGACGCGAAGATCGGCGGGATGACACCGCTCATGTTGATCTTCAGCGGCAGGTAGGTGGAGGAGCCACCGTACATCTTACGGCCGATCATGCGGCGCGTGTACTGCACGGGGATGCGGCGCTGGCTCAGCTCGACGAAGTCGACGAAGACAAGGATGACCACCAGCACGCCGGTGACGATGCCGAACTTCAGCCAATCGCCGTTGGTGCCGTTGGTGCCCCAACCGATCTCCCACAGCTGCGGCAGGAAGCCGGAGCAGATGGACATGAAGATCAAGATGGACATACCCTGACCGATGCCCTTGTCGGTGATCAACTCGGCCATCCACATGATCAGGCCGGTACCACCGGTCATGATCAGAACCATGACGGAGAGGTTCCACACGGAGTTGTCCGGAATCGGCGAGGAGCACATGTTGTTGAACAGTGCGCCGGACTGTGCGGTCACCAGAATCGTGGTGGACTGCAGCACGGCCAGGCCAATGGTGAGGTAACGCGTGTACTGCGTCAGCTTGGCCTCACCGGACTGTCCTTCCTTGTGCAGCGCCTCGAAGCGCGGGATGACCACGCGCAGCAGCTGCACGACGATGGAAGCGGTAATGTACGGCATGACACCCAGCGCGAAAATGGACAGCTGCAACATTGCACCGCCCGAGAAGAGGTTGACCAAGCCGATGAAGTTTTCCTGGCTACCGCTAAGTGTGTTGATACAATCCTGCACCGTCTTGTAGTTGACTCCCGGCGTCGGGATGAACGAACCAATACGGTAGATGATGATCATGGCTAAGGTAAAGAGGATCTTGTTCCTCAGTTCCTTGGTCCGAAAGGCTTGGATTAACGTCCTCACAAGGATTCCTTTCCGTTGTGCGCGCCCGGCGCACCGAAGCAAACATACTCTAACCGTCGAGTCTAGCGTACGGGGTCTACCCGCAGACACGCTGGTGTCATATGTCATATGACGAGTCGTAATGACAGATAAGGCCCTCGCCCGCGACATGAGCGGGGAGGGCCTTATCTCATTGGTCACATGCAGTGTTGCCGAACAACAATCAGTTTTCGGAAACAGAGCCGCCGGCGGCCTCGATCTTGGCCTTGGCGGAAGCGGATGCCTTGGCGCCCTTCACGGTGACGGCCACGGTGATGTCACCATCGCCGAGAACCTTGACCGGGAAACCGCCACGGACAGCGCCCTTGGCAACCAGCGCGTCAACGGTAACCTCGCCGCCCTCAGGGAACAGCTCCCCAAGAGCGGAGACGTTGACAACCTGGTATTCCTTCTTGAACGGGCTCTTGAAGCCACGCAGCTTCGGCAGGCGCATGTACAGCGGCAACTGGCCGCCTTCAAAGCCCGGACGAACCTGGTAGCGCTTCTTCGTACCCTTGTCGCCACGACCCGAAGTCTTACCCTTGGAGCCTTCACCACGACCGATGCGAGTACGGTCCTTCTTGGCACCCGGGGCGGGCTTCAGATTGTGCATCTGCAGGAGTTCATCTTCGTTGGCCATAATCAGTCAGCCTCCTCAACGGTAACGAGGTGACGAACCGTGAGAATCATGCCGCGGGTAACGGAGTTGTCCTCACGAATCACGCTCTGGCCGATCTTGCGCAAACCAAGGGACTGGGCGGTCGCGCGCTGCTTGGGCGTGCGGTTCACCAGACCATGGTGCAACGTGATCTTCAGGTTAGCCATCACTCACCATCCTTCTGTTCAGCGGCGGCCTTGGCCTGAGCCTCTTCACGAGCCTTCTTGGCCTCGGCGATGCCGGCGGCGCGAGCGCGAAGCATCGCATCGGGGGCGACCTCGTTCAGGGCGAGGCCACGGCGGGCAGCGATCTCTTCCGGCTCCTCAAGCTGCTTGAGGGCGGCCACGGTGGCGCGAACCATGTTCACGGCGGTGGCGGAGCCCATCGACTTGGTGAGGATGTCGGTGATGCCGGCGCACTCCATGACGGCGCGCACGGGGCCACCGGCGATAACGCCGGTACCCGGGGCGGCCGGGCGGAGCAGCACGGTGCCGGCGGCATCATGGCCGATCACCGGGTGGGTGACGGTACCACGGATGCGCGGAACGGTGAACATGTGCTTCTTGGCGTCGAGCTGGCCCTTGGCGATGGCCGCCGGGACCTCACGGGACTTGCCGTAGCCGACACCGACGGTGCCGTTGCCGTCGCCGACCACAACGAGGGCGGCGAAGCTGAACGTACGACCACCCTTGTGGGTCTTGGACACGCGGTTGATGGTCACCACGCGATCGAGCATCTCGTCGCCGTGGTTCTCCTCACGACGGTTGCGACGCTCGCCGCGTCGGCCTTCGCCACGCTGTCCACGACGGGACTTGCGCTCATCATTGTTGTTGTTCTCGGGTGCCGCAGTGTTCTGAGTCTCTTCAGCCACTTGGGTTTCCTTCACTTCGTTGTCGCTCACAGTGCCAGACCTCCCTCACGGGCGCCATCAGCGACGGCTGCGACGCGACCGGTGTACTTGTTGCCACCGCGGTCGAACACGACCTGCTCGATGCCTGCCGCCTTGGCCTTCTCAGCCACCAGCAGACCGACCTTCTTGGCGGCCTCGGACTTGGTGCCCTCGAAGCCAGCGAACTCGGCGGTCAGCGTGGAGGCGCTCACCAGGGTGTGGCCCTTGGTGTCGTCAACGATCTGAGCGACCATGTGACGGTTGGAGCGGGTGACGACGAGGCGCGGACGCTCCGGGGTGCCGACGACCTTCTTGCGAAGACGAGCGTGACGACGAAGGCGCGCGACCTTCTTGCCCTTACCTAGAATCTTGACGCTCATATCACTTACCAGCCTTTCCGGCCTTGCGCAGGATGCGCTCGTCCGCGTACTTGATGCCCTTGCCCTTGTAGGGTTCCGGAGCACGCAGCTTGCGGATGTTAGCGGCGACCTGGCCAACGACCTGCTTGTCGGTGCCCTTGACGACCACTTCGTTAGCGTTCGGCAGTTCGAAAGTGATGCCTTCCGGCGGGTTGACGGTGATCGTGTGAGAGTAGCCGAGAGAGAACTCGATGCCCTTGCCCTTGGCGACGGCACGGTAACCGGTGCCGACGATGAGCAGGCGCTTCTCGAATCCATCGTGCACACCCTTGACCATCGAGGCGATGATCGAGCGGCTCAGACCGTGCTTGGCACGGGTGGGACGCAGGTCATCCGCGGCGGTCAGGATAATCTCGTTGCCTTCGACCTGAGCGGTGATGCCCTCAGGGATGACGTAGGAATCGGAACCCTTCGCACCCTTGGCGGAGAAGTTCTGACCCTCGATAGCGACTTCCACGCCAGCCGGGATGGTGACGGGGAGCTTACCAATATGCGATGCCATGTGTCAGCTCTCCTTTCTCACCACACGTAGGCGACGATCTCGCCGCCAATGCCCCGGTCGAGGCATTCCTTCTGGGTCATCAGTCCCGAGCTGGTCGAGATGATGGCGATGCCGAGGCCACCGAGCGGCATCGGCAGGGAGTCGGACTTCGCGTAGCGACGCAGGCCCGGCTTCGAAATGCGCTTGATGCCCTGGATGGAACGCTCGCCGTTCGGGCCGTACTTGAGGGTGACCTCAAGGTCCTGGCCGACCTTGGCTTCCTTGGCGGTGAAGTCCTTGATGTAGCCTTCGCGCTTCAGGATCTCGGCGATGTTCGCCTTGAACTTGGAGTACGGCATTTCCACGGTCTCGTGCTTTGCCGCGCTCGCGTTACGCAGACGCGTGAGCATGTCTGCGATCGGATCTGTCATTGTCATGTGGGCTTGTTGCCCTTTCTCGCCGTGGTTTCCGCCGCCCTAGCGCCTGCACTGCAGACGTTCGGGCCGCGGACCTTCAGCGTCGATGTTTACCAACTGGACTTAGTGACTCCGGGCAGCTCGCCGCGGTGGGCCTTCTCGCGAAGGCAGATGCGGCACAGGCCGAACTTACGGTACACGGAGTGGGGACGACCGCAGACCTGGCAGCGCGTGTAGGCGCGCACCTTGAACTTCGGCTTGCCGGCCGCCTTGTTCTTAAGAGCGGTTTTTGCCATATCAGTTCTCCTTGAAGGGGAAGCCGAGGTGCTTGAGCAGCACGCTTGCTTCCTTGTCGTCCTTGGTGCTGGTCACCACGGTGATGTCCATACCACGCTGGTGATCGATGCTGTCGGGGTCGATCTCGTGGAACATGGACTGCTCCGTGAGGCCGAAGTTGTAGTTGCCCTGACCATCGAACTGCTTGCCGTTGATGCCGCGGAAATCGCGGATACGCGGCAGAGCCAGCGTCAGAAGGCGATCCAGGAACTCCCACATGCGGTCGCCACGCAGGGTGACGTACGCACCGATGGCCTGGCCTTCACGCAGGTGGAACTGCGCGACGGACTTCTTGGCCTTGGTGATCTTCGGCTTCTGGCCGGTGATCAGAGTGAGGTCCTTGACGGCGCCTTCGATGAGCTTGGAGTCGCGGGCCGCAGCGCCGACGCCCATGGAGACGACGACCTTCTGGACACGAGCGACCTGCATGGGGTTGGAGTACTTGAACTCCTTCTCCAGTTCAGGAACGATGACGTCCTTGTACTGCTGCTTCAAGCGCGGAGTTGCCGGCGCCTCGATAGTGCTATCGGTCATGCCAGCTCCTTTCCGGACTTCTTGGCGACGCGCACGCGCACGGTCTTCACCTTGCCGTCACGAGCCTCCTGCTTAACATTCACGCCGACGCGGGTCGGCTCCTTGGTCTCCGGGTCGACCAGCATCACGTTGGAGCGATGGATCGGGGCCTCCACGGAGACGATGCCGGACTGCTGTCCCTGCTGCGTGGCGCGGACGTGCTTCTTGACGATCTGCACACCCTCGACGATCAGACGGTCGTTGGGCAGCACGCGGGTGACGGTGCCCTCCTTGCCGCGATCCTTGCCGCGGATGACCTTGACCAGGTCGCCGCTCTTGATCTTGGCTACCATGTCAGATCACCTCCGGAGCGAGGGACACGATGCGCATGAAGCGCTTGTCGCGCAGTTCACGGGCGATCGGTCCGAAGATACGAGTGCCCTTCGGTTCACGGCCGGAGCCGAGAATGACGGCGGCGTTCTCGTCGAACTTGATGTAGGAGCCGTCGACACGACGGTGCTCCTTGACGGTACGGACGACAACGGCCTTGACCACATCGCCCTTCTTGACCGACCCGCCAGGGATCGCGTCCTTGACCGAGGCGACAATGACGTCGCCCAGGCCGGCATAGCGTCGCTTCGATCCACCGAGCACGCGAATGGCAAGGAGTTCCTTGGCACCCGTGTTGTCGGCGACATGAAGCCGCGTTTCCTGCTGAATCATTGATTCTCCTTAGCCGAGCTGGTTCTCCCCGAGCACCCTGCCTGCCTATACCAGCGCAGGCAGGGTGTCTCGCGGAGCCTTGCCGAACTTGTTTACTTGGCGCGCTCGATGATGGATTCGAGACACCAACGCTTGGTCTTGCTCAGAGGCCGAGTTTCCATAATACTCACGAGGTCGCCAACATGGGCGTCGTTGTGTTCATCATGGGCCTTGACCTTCTTGGTGGAGCGAACGACCTTGCCGTACAGCGGGTGGGTCGAACGCTGTTCGAGCTCGACGGTGATGGTCTTGTCCATTGCCTCGGACACGACATAACCGCGACGAACCTTGCGGAAGTTGCGCTCTGTAGTATCAGCCATGCTTACTTCTCCTCCGACTTGGTCTCGGTAGCCTCAGGCTCCTGACTGATGCCGAGCTCACGCTCGCGCAGGACGGTGTACATCCTGGCGATGTCGTGCTTGACCGCCTTGAGGCGGGCAGTGTTGTCGAGCTGACCGGTGGCAGCCTGGAAGCGCAGGTTGAACAGCTCTTCCTTGGACTTCTTGAGGAAGCCCTCGATCTCTGCGTTGGTCTTCTCGTTCAGATTCTTGATTGCGTAATCAGCGGTACCGACTGCCATCAGATATCACCACCTTCACGTGCGATAATGCGGCACTTCATCGGAAGCTTGTCGATGGCGCGGCGCAGAGCCTCGCGAGCGACTTCCTCAGACACGCCGCCGATCTCGAACATCACACGGCCGGGGTGGATGTTGGCGATCCAGAACTCGGGGGTACCCTTACCGGAACCCATTCGGGCGCCCAGCGGGTGCTTGGTCAGCGGACGGTCGGGGAAGATGTTGATCCACACACGACCACCACGCTTGATGTAGCGGGTCATGGCGATACGCGCGGCCTCGATCTGACGGTTGGTCACGTACGCCGGGGCAAGCGCCTGAATGCCGTAATCGCCGAAAGCGATTTCGGTACCGCCCTTGGACATGCCAGAGCGGCCCGGACGATGCTGCTTACGATATTTGGTCCTCTTTGGGATAAGCATCAGCTCACTCCTTCGTTTCCGTTGCGGCAGGAGCCTCGGCGGCGGCCTGGGCCTCAGCCGGAGCGGCTTCGGTCGCGGCCTTCTGCTGAGCGCCGGCGGCACGGTTGCCACGGCGCGGGCGGCGATCGCCGCGACGGCCCTGACGGTTGTTGTTCTGCTGCGCCTGCTGCTCTTCGAACTCACGCTCGGTCATGTCGCCCTTGTAGATCCAGACCTTCACGCCGATGCGGCCGTAAGTGGTCTTGGCCTCGAAGAAGCCGTAATCAATCAGAGCGCGCAGGGTCTGCAGCGGAACGCGACCTTCGCGGTAGAACTCGGAACGGCTCATTTCCGCACCGCCGAGGCGGCCGGAGAGCTTGATACGGATGCCCTTGGCACCGGCGCGCATGGCGTCCTGCTGGGCCTTGCGCATGGCGCGACGGAAAGTGACGCGGTTGGTCAGCTGCTCCGCGATGCCCTGAGCGACGAGCTGGGCGTCCAGCGCGGCGTTCTTGACTTCGAAGATGTTGAGCTGGACCTGCTTGCCGGTCAGCTTTTCGAGCTTGGCGCGGACCTTCTCGGCCTCGGCGCCACGGCGTCCGATGACGATGCCCGGACGGGCGGCGTGGATGTCCACGCGCACGCGGTCACGGGTACGCTCGATGACGATACGGGACACGCCCGCACGCTCGAGATCCTTGTTCATGACCTTGCGGATCTTGTCGTCTTCGAGCACGAAATCACTGTAGCGCTCGCCGACCTTGTTGGAATCGGAGAACCACTTCGAGCGATGGCTCTCAGTGATGCCCAGACGGTATCCGAACGGGTTGATCTTCTGACCCATCTCAGCGATCCCCTTCCTTGTTGGCAACGATGACCGTGATGTGGCTGGTGCGCTTGTTGATACGAGCGGCACGGCCCTGTGCACGAGCACGGAAACGCTTCAGCGTAACGCCCTCGTCCACATAGGTCGTCTTGACGACCAGGTCATTCTCGCGGAACGGCTCACCGGCCTTGTCGGCCTTGACGCGAGCGTTGGCGATGGCGCTCTCCAGCACCTTGCGGACCGGAAGGGCCGCGGCCTGGGGGGCGAACTTCAAAATGGTAACGGCTTCGGTGGCCTTCTTGCCTCGGATGAGGTCGACCATGCGGCGAGCCTTGCGCGGCGTCACGCGGACGTGACGAGCGATTGCTTTAGCTTCCATAAGTCATTCTCTCCTTTAGCGGCGGGCCTTCTTGTCGTCCTTCACGTGACCCTTGAAGGTCTTCGTGGGGGCGAACTCACCGAGCTTGTGACCGACCATGGCCTCGGTGACGAACACCGGGACATGCTTGCGGCCGTCGTGAACAGCGAAGGTGTGTCCGATGAAATCAGGAGTGATCATCGAACGACGAGACCACGTCTTGATGACGTTCTTGGTCCCCTTCTCGTTCTGCTCGTCGACTTTCTTCTGCAAGTGGGCGTCGACGAAGGGGCCCTTCTTGATGCTACGAGTCATCTTCTCGATACTCCCTTTACTTGCGGTTCTTACCATTCGGACGACGACGAACAATCATCTTGTTCGAAGCCTTCTTCGGACGACGAGTACGAACCTCACCCTTGCCCCACGGCGAAACCGGCGGCTTGCCACCGCGGGTACGACCGCCGTGCGGGTGGTCGACGGGGTTCATGGACTCACCACGGGTCCACGGACGCTTGCCCATCCAACGGGCGCGACCGGCCTTGCCGAGCTGAATGTTGGCGTGCTCGGAGTTGCCGACCTCACCGATGGTGGCGCGGCAGCGAGCATCCACATTGCGGATTTCGCCGGACGGCATACGCAGCTGGGCGTAGGCACCGTCCTTGGCGACGAGCTGCACGGCGGCACCGGCGGAACGCGCGATCTTCGCGCCGCCCAGCGGACGGAGCTCGATGGCGTGCACGATCGTACCGGTCGGGATGTTCTTCAGCGGCAGGTTGTTGCCGGGCTTGATATCGGCCTTCTCGCCGGTCTCAATGGTGTCACCCTGCTTGATGCCCTCGGGGGCGATGATGTAACGCTTCTCGCCGTCGGCGTAGTGCAGCAGCGCGATGCGAGCGGTACGGTTCGGGTCGTACTCGATGTGAGCGACCTTGGCCGGCACGCCGTCCTTGTCCCAACGCTTGAAGTCGATGAGACGGTACTGGCGCTTGTGGCCACCGCCGCGGTGGCGGGAGGTCATACGGCCGTAAGAGTTACGACCGCCGGTCTTGCTGAGCTTGCGAACCAGCGACTTCTCAGGCGTGGTGCGCGTAAGCTCGGAGAAGTCCGAGACGGACGCGTTACGACGGCCCGCGGTCGTCGGCTTATAAACGCGGATAGCCATAATATAGTTCTTCCTTTAACTTTTCTCGGCTAACCTTCAGTTGCCAAAGATGTCGATCGACTGGCCCTCGGCAACGGTCACGATGGCGCGCTTCTGGGAAACACGCTGGCCGAAACCGGTGCGGGTGCGCTGGCGCTTGCCGGCGCGGTTGAGGGTGTTGACGTTCGTCACCTTGACCTTGAAGATCTCTTCGATAGCCTGCTTGATCTGCACCTTGTTCGCGTTCGGGGCCACCACGAAGGTGTACTGGCCGCGATCGGACAGGGCGTAGCTCTTCTCAGAGACGACAGGCTTCAGGATGATGTCATGTGCTGGCTTGTGAATAGCGACCATGATCAGGCCTCCTTGGCGGCCGGCTTGGTCTTCGCGTCGACGAAGGCCTCAAGGCCTTCCTTCGTGAAGACGACGTACTGAGCCGTGACCACATCGTACGTGTTGAGCTGATCGGCGAAGATCGGGTGAACGGTCGGGATGTTGCGCACCGACAGCCACTCGTTGACGTTATCGCGGGAGAACACCACGGTGGTGAACTTGTTCTCGGTCACCGGGGTGAGCGCGGCGATGGCGGCCTTGGTCGACGGGGTGTCGGTGACACCGAAGTCAACCACGACGACGCGGCCGGCGTTGGCGCGATCGGAAAGCACGTAGCGCAGGGCCGCGGCCTTCATCTTCTTGGGGGTGCGCTGCGAGTAGTCGCGCGGCTGCGGACCGAACACGGTGCCGCCGTGGTACCACTGCGGTGCACGGATGGAGCCCTGACGGGCACGACCGGTGCCCTTCTGCTTCCACGGCTTCTTGCCGCCGCCGGAAACCATGCCGCGGGTCTTGGTGGCGTGCGTGCCCTGACGGGCGGCAGCCAGCTGGGCCACGACGACCTGGTGGATCAGCGGGACGTGAGCCTGGACCTCGTCGGCGGTGTGGCCGAAGAGCTCGGCGGGCGCCTCAACGGAGCCAGTGGCCTGGCCCTTGCCGTCAGTGACGTTGAGAGTAACGTTTGCCATGATAATCAGGCTCCCTTCACTGCGGTGCGGACGAGGACGATGCCGCCCTTGGGGCCGGGAATGGCACCCTTGATGGCGAGGACATTGTTCTCGGCATCAGCGGACATGACGGTCAGGCTCTGGACGGTCGCGGTCACGTGACCCATGCGGCCGGCCATGCGCTTGCCCTTGAGGATACGGCTCGGAGTGGCGCATGCGCCGACGGAGCCGGGGCGACGTTCGTTCTTGTGAGAACCGTGGGTACGGCGGTAGGACTTGAAGCCCCAGCGCTTGATCGTGCCCGCGAAGCCCTTGCCCTTGGTGGTGCCGGTGACATCCACCTCTGAGCCCTCGGCGAAAGCGTCGATGGACAGCTCCTGGCCGGGCTCGTACTCGGCGGCGTCCTCGGTGCGCACCTCAACGAGGTGGCGACGCGGGGTCACGCCGGCCTTGGCGAAGTGACCAGCGAGCGGCTTGGTCACCTTGGTGGGATCAATCTGGCCGTAACCGATCTGGATGGCCTTGTAGCCATCGGTCTCCTCGGACTTGACGGCCGTGACCACGTTGGTGGACACATCCACCAGCGTGACGGGGACGAAGAAGCCGTTCTCGTCCCACACCTGCGTCATGCCGAGCTTGCGACCCAGCAGAGCCTTGTGGCTACCTCTTTGCGAAGTCATAACGATCCCTCCTCCCTTACAGCTTGATCTCGATGTTGACATCTGCAGGCAGATCGATGTGCATCAGAGAATCCACAGCCTTGGGGGTGGGGTCCACGATGTCGATGAGACGCTTGTGCGTGCGCATCTCGAAATGCTCGCGAGAATCCTTGTACTTGTGAGGAGAACGAATAACAACAAACACGTTCTTCTCGGTCGGCAGAGGAACCGGGCCCACCACAGTGGCACCCGCGTTCGTCACCGTCTCGACGATTTTCTTCGCCGATTGGTCGATGACCTCATGGTCATAGGACTTAAGCCTGATGCGGATTTTCTGTCCCGCCATTGCCGTCCGCCCTTTCTAGCGATTCGTTGACTATTACCATCCTGCTAAAGGGCACCGGCGAGCATGACACACGAAAATACTTTTCGCGGCCATAACCACATCAGTGCGTAGACATGCAAGAAGCCCGTCGAAACGGACCCCTTGTTCCACGCTCGCTTTTTTGATTCCAATTTGCGAGCCCAAAACAGGCAACTTGTTAATTAAAGCACCAGGGGTACCTATAGGGAATTCGGGCGTGTCGCACGCCCGAATCCTGCCATATCCCCTCAGGGCTGCCGCCCCTCGGCGTCGCCTACCGGCAGCC
This sequence comes from Bifidobacterium bifidum ATCC 29521 = JCM 1255 = DSM 20456, assembly GCF_001025135.1. Lineage (NCBI taxonomy): Bacteria > Bacillati > Actinomycetota > Actinomycetes > Bifidobacteriales > Bifidobacteriaceae > Bifidobacterium > Bifidobacterium bifidum. The sequence goes on from NZ_AP012323.1 coordinate 1,844,210, forward strand.
CACCGGGCTACCGGCCACACGGCTCCGCGGGCGTGTCGCACGCCCGAATCCTGTCATATTTCCTCAGGGCTGCCGCCCCTCGGCGCTATCTGCGTTTCGTGAGGTTGTCAGAGCACGATCCCCTCGGTATCACTGCCCTACGGTTGTTGGAATCATGCGGTTCCCGGAGCGCCTCTACTCTGCCATCAACCCCTCGAAATGCAGATAGCCCATTATTCTCGCCTCTCAGTGCGCCGATACACCTATCCGTACACGATTTTCAATGGGCTATCGGGAAAGGCAGTAGCCAAACGGCCCCGCGCACGGTTTTCGTGCTGTACGATGACAACCAACTTGGGAGAGACATTCAGGCTCGCCCTCGCCGCGCTGCGTTCGACGGTCGGCGATGCGAAGTTCCGTGAGATCGAGAAGACCTGGGTGCAGGAACATCAGGAGCAGTTCGACCCGACTGGTCTGAAGATTACCGCGACTTACTCCGACAAGTCCACGAAGGCCATCGACCCGACCGATGAGGCCGTGACCTATCACTACGACTTCGCGAAGCCGTCCGGCGCGGCGAAGATCACGGTGACCTATGACGGCCAGACCGCATCGTTCACGGTCAAGGTGACGGCCGATGCCGGAAACAAAACCGGCAACAACCCCAAGCAGCAGGCATCGCCGGTACAAAACGGCAGCACCTCGACGCAGCCGAACGGCGTGTCCAACCCGCTGTCCAAGACCGGCGCCAGCACGGCTCCGATCATAGCCCTGGCGGCACTCGCACTGCTGACGGGCGGCGTCAACGCGGACCCGTATGGCTGTTCGCCGCATGGCTGCGCCGGGAGCGCTCGCTGTGGGGCAACGCCGTGGCCGTGCTCGCCACATCGATGATGACGGTGGTCATCGCCTCGTTCGGGGACCGGCTGCCGCCGTTATGCGGGGCTGGTGGCAGCCAGGTTTCGTGCGATGCCGTGGCGCAGTATCGGCAGGGCATTCGCGCACTGCCTGACTGGCGTTCCTGGGCTGATGTGCAGGCATGGTGGCCGGCGTATTCCGTGCCGAAGGCGGCGTTGACGGCCGCGATCGTTTTCGCGCTGACGCAGTATGGCTCGGTGCTGTTCGTCAAAACGATGATTCGCGAATACGGGAAGCGATCCTACTTGGTGGCCTCATGGGTGTGGCACGCGGCGCTTGCCATCACCGGGTTCGCCGTCAATATGTGGCTGGGTGTCGTCGCGGTCGTCCTGCTGACGCGGTCAGTGGCGATACCGCTGCGATTCCGCGGGCAACGCGAAACCGATGATCGCCGGCGTCACCGAAGCGATGTGCCTGCTACTGGTGTTCATAGCGGTCATCATCATCTGTCCTCACCTGGCATAGCGGCGATCCGCCTCCCCTTCCTATCCGACTCCCTCCCCGACCATAGTCCCATTTCAGAGGCCGCAGAGGGGACTTTGGCGGGATGAGGTGGCCGTGTTGTTCGTGAGGCAGGTCACAGCGCAGGCGCTCCCCTATGTGAAGCCCGCGTTGAAGCGCCCCGCGTGCTGCATTATCGTAATCACCGTGACAAAATCGCAAGCTGCACAGATCAAACCCATCACGGCGCATCACGCCAACCAGCTGTACCAGCACGGCACGCTGGCGCTGCTGGTGCCCGGACTGCTCGAAGGCACCACGACCATCGGCGAACTGCTCACCCACGGCGACACCGGCATCGGAACCGGCGAAGGGCTCGACGGCGAGCTCATCATCCTCGACGGAGAGCTCATCATCCTCGACGGCGTCGCCTATAAGGTCGGACAAAGCGGCGTGGCGGAACGCGTGCCGGACGATTTCACCATGCCGTTCGCGAACGTGCATCACGCCGCGTTCCAATACCAGTGCGAGCGCCGCGATATCGGCCTGGAGGATCTCAACAACCGCATCGTCGAGGCGAACGGCCGCGCCAACACGTTCTTCTCGGTCATCGTGCGAGGCACCTTCAGCTTCATCAAGACGAGGGCGGTCATCAAACAGCAGGCCCCGTACCCGACTCTGGTAGAGGTCGCCGACCGGCAGGCGATGTTCCTGCGGCACGACGTGAAGGGCACGATGCTGGGATATTTCTCGCCGGAGATGTTTCATGGAGCCGCCGTCGCCGGTTTTCACGAGCATTTTCTGTCAGACGATCGCACGTTCGGCGGTCACGTGCTCGACGCGGTGCTCGATCACGGCAAGATATACAGTCAGGTGTTCGACACGCTGGTGCAGCATCTGCCGGTGGATGATCCTGAGTATCGCAACCACGATTTCCGGCATGATCCGATAGCCGAGGCGATCACCGCCGCGGAGGGAGACAAGGCAGGTAATTGACGGATTCAGTGGGTAGTCGCGAAGAGAAGATTAGTGGAGGTAATCACTGAATCCGCGTGACCACCCACCGGCACTACGTGCCACCTCCCGCCAGCGGGAGGCAGGAATGGCCTGAAATAATTGTGGGGGCCTTCCGCATAGGAAGACCCCCACATTGGTTCAATCACCTGGGATGGGTGATGTCATGCCATCGTCAGACGCGCTCGGACGCCTCTTCGGTGGCGGCCACGCCCTCACGCTCAACGCGAATCTTGTGGCCTTCGGCCTGCGGCACGCCGTAGTATGCGGCCACGGCGATGTCCTTCATGTCCTCGATCATCGGGATGCGCGGGTTGGCCGGGGTGCACTGGTCCTCGTAAGCGCGCATGCCGATCTGGTCGAGCACGCTCCAGAAGTAGTCCTCTTCCACGCCGCAGTCCTGGAAGGACTTGTTCATGCCGAGCTTGTTGTCGCGGTAGTCCTCGACGGCCTTCGCCAGGTTCTCGACGCCTTCGGCCGGGGTCTTGCCCGGGTCGATGCCGATGATGCGGGCGATGTCCTGGTAGCGCTTGTCGGCGACGTACTTGTTGTACTTCGGCCAGCTGGTCGGCTCCTCCGGGACGGCACCGTTGTAGCGGATCACGTACGGCAGCAGGATGGAGTTGGTGCGGCCGTGGGCGATGTGGCACAGGGCGCCGATGGTGTGGGCCATGCCGTGGCACATGCCGAGGAACGCGGAGCCGAACGCCATGCCGGCCATGGTGGCGGCGTTGTGCATCTTCTCCTGCGCGTCGGTCTTGGCGAGACCCGGCTCGCCGTTGACGGACTCGGCCAGGTTGTCCCAGATGAGCTTGGCCGCGTGCAGGGCCATGCCGTCGGTGAAGTCGTTCGCGTACACGGACACGTAGGCTTCCATGGAGTGGGTCAGGGCGTCGAAGCCGGCGTCGGAGGCCAGCTTGCGCGGCTGGGTGCGGGCCAGCACCGGGTCCACGATGGCCACGGACGGGGTCAGCGCGTAGTCGGTGATCGGGTACTTGTATCCGGTCTTGTGGTCGGTGATCACGGCGAACGGCGTCACCTCCGAACCAGTGCCCGACGAGGTCGGGATGCACACGAGCTTGGCCTTCTCGCCCAGCGGCGGGATGCGGAACGCGCGCTTGCGGATGTCGAAGAACTTCTCACGCACGTCGGAGAAGGAGATTTCCGGGTGCTCGTAGAGCAGCCACATGATCTTGGCCGCGTCCATCGGGGAGCCGCCACCGACCGCGATGATCGTGTCGGGCTCGAACTCCTCGCGCATCATCTCGGCGCCGCGCTCGACGGTCTCGACGGAGGGCTCCGGCTCGACGTAGTCGATGATTCGGAAGGTGACGCGATTGTCACGGGCGCGCAGCTGGTCGATGACCTTGTCGACGATGCCGAGCTGCTCCATCACCTTGTCGCACACGATGACGGCCTTCTCGATGCCGTGCATGTCGCGCAGGTACTTGATGGCGTTCGGCTCGAAGTACGTCTTGGCCGGAATCTTGAACCACTGCATGTTATTGTTCCTCCGAGCGATGCGCTTGATGTTGATCAGGTTCACGGCCTGGACGTTGCCGGACACCGAGTTGCCGCCGTAGGAGCCGCAGCCCAGGGTCAGCGACGGGGCAATCGCGTTGTAGATGTCGCCGATGCCGCCGAGCGAGCTCGGCTGGTTCCAGATGATGCGGCAGGCGTGCATGCGCAGGCCGTACTCGCGCACCAGCGCCTCGTTGTTCGTGTGGATGGCGGCGGTGTGGCCGGCACCGAGCTTGAGCATCTTCTCGCACATCTCGAAGGCCTGCTCCTTGTCGTCGGCCTTGAGCACGGCCTGCACCGGGGCGAGCTTCTCGTGGGTCAGCGGCTCGTCGTCGGAGACCTCCTTGCATTCGGCGGCGAGGATCGTCGCGTCGGCGGGGATCTCGAAGCCGGCGGCCTTGGCGATGAACTGCGGGGACTTGCCCGGCACCACGGAGTTGAGGACCGGCTTCTGGCCGGAGCCGGCGGTGCAGCCGAACATGTACTGCTCCAGCTTCGCCTTCTCGTCCGCGTTGACGAAGTATGCCTTGCGGCGCTTGAGCTCCTTGACGAGCGGCGCGTAGACGTCCTTGTGGGCGATGATGGCCTGCTCGGTGGCGCAGATCATGCCGTAATCGAAGTGCTTGGAGAGGATCAGGTCGTTCGCCGCACGTTCGATGTCCACATCGGTATCGATGTAGGCCGGAGCGTTGCCGGCGCCGACGCCGAGGGCGGGCTTGCCGGAGGAGTACGCGGCCTTGACCATGCCGGGGCCGCCAGTGGCCAGGATGGTGGCGACGCCCGGGTGCTTCATCAGCGCGCCGGTCGCCTCGATGGACGGGTGTTCGATCCACTGCACGCAGTTCTCGGGTGCGCCTGCTTCGATCGCGGCGTCGCGGACGATCTTCGCGGCGGCCACGGACGACTTCTGGGCGCCCGGGTGGAAGCCGAACACGATCGGACAGCGGGTCTTGAGTGCCAGCAGCGACTTGAAGATGGCGGTGGAGGTCGGGTTGGTGACCGGGGTGACACCGGCGACGACGCCGACCGGCTCGGCGACCTCGTCGATGCCCATGACCTCGTCCTCGCGGATCAGGCCGACGGTCTTCTGCCCGGCCATGTAGTGGGTGACGTGCTCGCAGGCGAAGATGTTCTTGGTGGCCTTGTCTTCGACGAGACCACGGCCGGTCTCATCGACGGCCATCTTCGCGAGCACCAGATGCTTGTTCAGGGCCGCGACGGACGCCTTGGCGACGATGCGGTCGACCTGCTTCTGATCGAGCTTCTCGAACTCGTCAAGGGCCTTGAGACCCTTCTTGACAAGGGCGTCGACCTCGGCTTCGGCCGCCGCGCGCTTCTCCTCGGGGCTCGGCTTGGCGGGCGCCTCGACCTGTGTTGCTTCTGCCATGAATACTCCTCGACTAGCTGTGGTTTCATTCCGTTGTCGTTGCCGCCATCACCTGGCGGATCATCCATCCACATGCTCGCTATTGCGCATCTGTGGCCTACGTCACAATCTACGTGATACACTGCGCAAACGCACACGAACAAAAACGACGGCGTTTCGTGTTTGTTTTTGGTATTTATTTGTTGCTATTTGTTACATTTAACCTTGTTTTGCTGCCGATATTCCACGAAATGATATCTTTTGTTCGCTTTTTGCGACATCGCACACCATCAAACGAATTTCCGAGACACAACTTATATAAAGTATGTTTATAAAAGTTGCACTCGTCAACAAACTTTTATAAAATTATTTATTAAAAGCGGTGTCATGCGTCCGGCACCACACGGAATCGACCCAGCAACGAGGCTCCAATGACGACCACGGACACCGACATCGCCACAACCCGAAACATCACCAAGACGCGCAACAGGCAGGCCATCATCCGCCACCTCGCAACGCACGGCAACGTCACCAAGCGCCAGCTGCAGCTCGATCTGCAGCTGAGCCTGCCGACCATCACCGGCAACATCCGCGCGCTCGAACACGACGGCATCATCGCTTCCGGCCCCCTGACCGACTCCACGGGCGGCCGCAAATCCCAAAGCTACCGGTTCAACCCGAGTCATCGCACCGCAATCGGCGTCACCATGCACCGCAGCACCCTGCGCCTATGCGCCATCGACCTGCAGGGGTGCCCCATCGCCACCCTCTCGCGCACGCTCCCCTATGCCAACACCAACGCCTACTACCAGCGGATGGGTTCGGCGATCAACGATTTCGCCGCGGAGACCGAAAAGGCCCACGGCCCCGTGCTCGGCGTATCCTTCGCCATCCCCGGTGCCATCTCGGCCGACGGCACCGTCATCACCTTCAACGACTCGACCGGAGCGACCGGCGTCACCATCGACACCATCGCCCAGTCGGTGCGCTACCCGCGTCAACTAATCCGCGAGGCCGCGGCCATCGCCATGACCGAAACGCTGCACGACACCGCCATCAGCGACGCCATATGCCTGTACCTGAACCGCAGACCCAGCGGCGCGCTCATCATGAACGGCCGCCTGCACCGCGGCCCGAACCTGTGCGATGGCGCCATCGAACACATGACGCTCGTCCCAGGCGGCAAACCGTGCCACTGCGGCAGGCGCGGCTGCATGGCCGCCTACTGCTCTCCCGAAAACCTGCCGGAGGACTACGAGAGCATCCCCGGCTTCTTCAGCGTGCTGGAGCAAGGCGAGACCCATCACCGCGAGCGCATGAACGACTGGCTCGACCACGTGGCGCTGGCCATCGCCAACGTGCGGTGCGTCATCTGCGCCGACGTCGTCATCGGCGGGGAGGCGGCGCTGTACCTCGACCACGACAACATCGCCGACCTGCAGCGGCGGGTCACGGCCCTCAGCGTGTTCGGCACCGACCATCTCACCCTTCGGCTGAGCCGCAGCGACGAGAACAGCGGCGCCATCGGCGCGGCCATGCAGTTCACCGACCCCTACATGGACGCGCTGTGCGGCTGGAACACGGGCCCGCACCCGTCCTCGCCCGCTCCGACACGGACGAAAATCGACACCGCTACAATGGGTGTATGAAACACGCGATACCTCAGCGGTATGCAATCCCTCATCGCTATGCGACACGACCGGGCCTGTACTTCACGGAAGACGGCGGCGCCGATGTCATCGTCCGTTCCGAAACAGCCGATCAGGTGTGGCTCTGCATCTACGAGAAGGTCGATCAACCCACCGCCTTCTTCAACGACGCCATCCGCATCTTCGATGATTCAGCAACGCCGTTCATCAACGAAATACACGAGCACGCCGTCTGCACGCGCATCATCGAGCCCATGTACGTGCGCGAGACGCTGTTCCGCATGGATGGGCCGAACTACGGCCTGTGGTACGTGCATCTTCCCAAGGCGTGGGACGGCATGCGCTACGCCTACCGAGTGGACGGCGCGTGGGATCCGAGCAAGGGGCTGCGGTTCAACCCGTACAAGCTGCTGCTCGACCCGTATGGCAAGGGGATCGACGGCCGCATGAAGCTGTCGCCGGCCGCGTTCTCATACCAGTGCGACGTCAACGAGGACGGCAAGGTGCGCGGCTCCGCGTTCGGGCCGATGAGCACCGTCGACGCACTGGGCAACATGCCCGTGTCGGTGGCCATCGACGACCGGGACAAGAGCAAGCACGACGCCGACCCCTCGCACCCGCACGTGCCGTGGAGCAAGACCGTGCTGTATGAGCTGCACGTCAAGGGATTCACCGCGAACGCACCCTGGCTGCCCAAGGAACTGCGCGGCACGTACGCGGGCCTCGCCCACCCGACCACGCTCTCGTACCTGCAATCCCTGGGCGTCACCTCCATCGAGCTGCTGCCCATCCAGGCCAAGCAGGACGAGCTGTTCCTGCAGGAGCGCGGGCGGCACAACTACTGGGGGTACTCGCCACTCAGCTACTTCTCCCCCGAGCCTTCGTACGCCACTGCCGAAGCCCAGCGCAAGGGGGCCCGGGCGGTCCGCGACGAGGTCATCGGCATGGTGCGCGCGCTGCATGAGGCCGGGTTCGAGGTCATCATGGACGTGGTGTACAACCACACCTGCGAAGGCGGCGTGGAAGGGCCGACGACATGCTGGCGCGGTCTGGACGCGCTCTTGTATTACCGGCGTCAGAAGGGCAATATCGGGCGGCTTGAGGACACCACCGGCTGCGGCAACACCTTCGACTTCACCAACACGCACGTGGTGACGTTCGCCGTGGACTCGCTGCGGTATTGGGCCAAGCGCATCGGCATCGACGGGTTCCGATTCGATCTCGGCGTGTCGCTGGCGCGGCTGGACGGGGACTTCACCAAGCATCACCCGTTCCTGTATGCGTTGCGTTCCGACCTGCTGCTCGGCAACCTGAAACTCATCATGGAGCCTTGGGACCTGGGGCCGCAGGGATGGAGGACCGGCGGATTCGGCATGCCGTTCAGCGAGTGGAACGACCGGTTCCGCGACACGGTGCGCCGATTCTGGATCACCGACACCCAACCGGGGGCGCCCAGCGGTATCGGCATGCAGGAGATGGCCACGCGACTGTGCGGTTCATCCGACCTGTTCGCCACGGAGCCCGGGCGCGGATGCGTGTCCTCGATCAACTACGTCTCGTGCCACGACGGATTCACGCTCACCGACCTGACCCGATACGCGGTCAAGCACAACGAGGCCAACGGCGAGAACAATATCGACGGATCGAACGTGAACCACTCCGCGAACTTCGGTGTCGAGGGGCCGTCCGACGACCCGGCGATCATCCGCAAACGCGAGCAGGCCGCCATGAACATGCTCGGCACGCTGATGCTGTCGCTGGGCACACCGATGATGCTGGCGGGCGACGAATTCGGCAACTCGCAGAGCGGCAACAACAACGCCTATGCGCAGGACAACGACATCACCTGGCTGAACTGGGACTGGATATACCAGCCCCGCAAAACCATGCAGATGCACCGCCTGGAGACGGTGTCCCGACTGCTGTCGATACGCAAATCGCTGGGACTGTACCATCACGAGGAGTTCTTCACGCGGCTCACGCAGCTCGGCCTGTTCAAGCCGTCGAGCCGCGTGCAATGGTATCTGCCCGACGGCACCACACCGATGGATCGGGACTGGTTCGACACGACGATACGCAGCTTCGCGATGCGACTGCTCTCGCAGGATGAGGTCGATGTGCTCATCGTGATCAACGGCGTCGACGAGGTACGCCGGTTCACCCTGCCGAGCGACTGCTCCTGGCAGTGCGACTGGAGTTCCGCGACCGCGGTCGGACTGCGGCCGGCGCCGGGCGATCGGCTGCAGCGTATCGGCAAGAACCAGGCGCTGCGCAGCAACTGGATCATGTCCGTCAGCGAGAAGGACAACATCCATCAGCTGTTGAAGACCGTTCAGGCGTCGCTGGCCGAGCAGGACAAGCTGGATCTGCTTGGCGCCACCACAGAGCATGCCGATGTGCTGTTCGAGGATGACGAGCAGGCCCCGGGCGTTGGCGCGGATGTTTCGGCGACCATGTCTGCGGCCAGTACCGTGCATGGCGCTTCCGCGTCGGCCCGTGATGGCGGCAACGCTACGGTTAACGGGTCGGTGGTATGGACGATGCCCGCACTCAGCATCAGCGTGATGCGCAGGCTGCAGTAGAGGTGCTCATAACGAACGAGGCCCTTCCGGGAAACGATGTTTCCGAAAGGGCCTCGCGATAGCCAGAACTGGCGTATATTAACGCTTCGAGAACTGCGGAGCGCGACGTGCCTTGTGCAGACCAGCCTTCTTGCGTTCCACGACACGGGAGTCGCGGGTCAGCATGCCGGCCTTCTTCAGGGCGGCGCGGTTGGCGTCACGGTCGATGGCGTTCAGAGCGCGGGCAACGCCGAGACGGATGGCACCGGCCTGACCGGTGGTGCCGCCGCCGTCAACGAGGACGATCGCGTCGAACTTGCCTTCGAGCTTGAGCAGCACGATCGGGGAGTTGACCTCACGCTGCAGCAGCTTGGAGGGGAAGTACTCCTCCAGGGTGCGCTTGTTGATGGTCCACTTGCCGGTGCCGGGAACCAGACGCACGCGGGCGACGGCTTCCTTGCGGCGGCCGGTGCCGTAGCCCGGAGCAATCGCGGAAGTGCCGGTGCCGGCACCCGCGTTGGTCTCGGTGGTGTAGCTGGTGAGCTCCTCTTCGGTTGCCTGAACCGCGGAGTCGTTGGTGTTTTCAGCCATGATTCTCTATCTCCCTTCGGTTCACTTGGCCTGCTGCGAGACCTGAGCGATCTCGAAAACCTGCGGCTGCTGCGGGGTGTGCGGATGCTCGGCACCACGGAAGATGCGGAGACGGTCCAGCTGCACCTTGGACAGACGGTTCTTCGGCAGCATGCCCTTGACGGCAGCCTTGATGATGCGCTCCGGCTTGTTCGCCAGCAGCTCGGCGTAGCTATCGCGACGCAGGCCACCGGGACGACCGGAGTGCGAGTACAGTTCCTTGCCCATCTTGTTGCCGGTCAGAGCGATCTTGTCGGCATTGATGATGATCACGTGGTTACCGGAATCGGCGTGAGGCGCGTAGGTCGGCTTGTTCTTGCCGCGCAGCAGCGTGGCGACCTGAGTGGCCAGACGACCGAGCACCACGTCGGTGGCGTCGATGATGTACCAGTCATGAGTCAAATCGGCTGGTTTCGGAGTGAAAGTTTTCACTGGTGTACCTTTTCTTGCTTATTGTGTTCCGGGCTTGGACTGCCGCGCTGGTCAGGCTTGGCGGTTTCGGCCTCATTATCCGTGGGCTCCCTGAAAGTCCTCGATGGCGAGTGGGAAAGCGCTTTGAAGGACCCCTTAGGGAAACACAACAATCCTCTATGATAACGCCACCTTTGACATTTCGCAACGCCGCACGACACACTTCATCATCCGGCCGAACGACACCTCATGTACGGCCGGATGGCATGCCCATATCGCACCCTCAGCGCCCCTGCATGACCTTGGCGAGCGAGAGCAGACGCGTGTTGGAGAACAGCTCCTCCAGCGGCACGACATTGCCCTTGCCGTCGGCCAGCGGGATGCGCCAGTTCGGATATTCGTTGTTGGTGCCGGGCTGGTTCTGGGCGCGTCGCTCTCCCACGCCGTCCACGATGGACGCCGCGAGCAGCTTGCACGGGGAGCCGCGCAGACCGCGGTACAGCGCCTCGACGATCTCCTGCTCGTGGGCTTTCTCATCCTTCAGCAGGTCGGGGTCGAGATAACCGTTGACGATCAGCATGACCATCATGGCCTTGTGCTCGGCGCGCGCGTTCTGCTCGAAGTCCTCGACCGATCCTTCGATCAGTCCCAGGCGCTCGCGCAGTTCGACGTGCTCGTACGCGAGATATCCGGCTGCGGGCGGCAGGTCGTGCGTGTTCACCGAAGCGAGCGAGAACTCGCGCCAATCCTTCGGGGCGCGGAACTTGCCGTCCATCTGCTCGAACCATTCGACGGCGCAACCCAGCACCTGATGCGCGGACAGCGACGTCGAGACGTGGTCCGGCACGACGCCCAGATCCTCGCCGACGACCACGCCGTGGGCGCGCGACGCCTCAAGTGCCAGGATGCCGAGCATGATCTCGGAATCGTACTGCACATAGGCGCCGTCCTTGGGCGCGTGCCCGGAGGGGATCCACCACAGGCGGAACAGGCCGAGGATGTGGTCGATGCGCACCGCGCCTGCATGGGCGAACATGCCCTGCACCATGTGACGATACGTGAGGTAGCCGGTGTTCTCCAGCTCGATCGGGTTGAGTGGCGGCTGGCTCCAGTCCTGCCCCTGCTGGTTGAAGTAATCCGGCGGCGCGCCGACCGTGGCGCCCTTGGCGAAACGCTCCGGGTTCCACCACACGTCGGAGCCGGACGGATGCACGCCGACCGCCATGTCGGCCATGAGGCCGATCTGCATGCCGGCGTCCTTCGCGGCCTGCTGAGCGGCTTCCAGCTGCTCGTCGGCGATCCATTCCAACCAGCGGTAGAAGTCCAAGGTGTCGGGGAACTGTCGACGCAGCCCCTGCACCTCGTCGCTGTTCTTGTCGAGGCGCTTCTCCCAGCTGTCGGCTTCGCCGGTCGGCGCGCCCCACTTGTCGTAGCACAGGCACCACGTGGCGTAGGCCTCGAGCCCTTCGGCGGACGTGCTCTTGTAGTCGTCGAACGCCTTCTGACGCTCCTCGCTGCGCCCGGCCTTAAAAATCAGCCACAGGGCGTGCATCTTCACGCGCCACATCGAATCACGGTCGATAATCTGCGCGTCCCCGTTCAGCGGTTCGGCCTGCGCGTGCAGCTCGCCGATCTGCGATTTCAGGTCATCGCCGAGGCCGGCATATTCCTCGATCGCCTCGGGACGAATGTACGTGAAGTTGATGAAGCGGCGGGAAATCGGCAGGTACGGCGACGGGGTGAGCGGCGCTACCGGCTCGCACGCGTGCAGCGGGTTGACCAGCATGAAATCGGCGCCGGTCTTGCTGTGCGAATCGACCATGAGGGTCTTGAGGTCCTCGAAATCACCCACGCCCCAGGATCCGGCGGACCGGATGGAATACAGCTGGGCCATCCAGCCCCACAGCTGGTCATGTTCCATGGCCGGCAGCATCGGAATACGCTCGGGGGCGCTGATCAGCGTGGCGTCCTGCGTGCGGTCGCCCACGCTGACATGCAGCGTATGGTATCCCATCGGCAGATCCGCGGGTATGGTGATGGATGCCGTCGCCACGAACTTGCCGTCGACCTCGTACGCCTGCGATCCGTCTCCGGCTCCCGGCTCCAGCGCACCCTGGTATTCGTCGCCGTTTTCCAGCGTGATGGTTGCGGAGGGAATCTGCATGATACCGGTGTTGAGCAGCACACGATCTTCCTTGCCGACGACATGCAACACGGTCGGGGCGACGAGACGCCCGTGGCGCTCGCGAAGGATACGGACAACGGAATCATCGATGGCGTCATCGTCATGGGCGTCCACGCCCAACGCACCCAGCAACGCCTTCAGGACATCATCATCGATCTCGTGATAGTCGTCGCTCATGCCGATGTAGCTCGTGGCCAATCCAACCAGACGCGCCAGATGGATTAGCGGACGCGCGAGACGCTCCGCACTTTCTGTACTCTCTGTCATATTCCTTAGTGTAAGCCCGCTTTTGCTCGGCACGCTTACGTATACCGCGAATTGCGCCAGATTTTACCCGCGATTATCGCCTGATCCGCCGGCGGCGGACGGGTCGGAACGAAACGGGGTCAGTACGGGGGTGGCAGGAGGGAGCGCAGGGAGGGTGTCGCGCAATGATGCGTCACGAGGCGTCCGAGGTCCGGCTCGCCGCGGCTTTCGCCACTTCGGGCGAAGGGTCGTCGCGCAACCGGTCGAGCGTCTCCTGCGAAGTGCCGGGGTTCAACGCCACCGCGCGCCGCACCATCGTCGCGAGAATCGCCGGGGCACCGGATTCCTCCGATACTCCGAGCCTTGACAGCACGTCCAGGGTGTCGGCGTCAAGATCGGTGTTCTGCGCTCCCTCCAGCCGCATCTTCCATGATGTGCGCTTGTTGCGCAGCGCCGCGTCGCGCACCTCGGGGACCTCGTCCTTGGTCAGGCGCCCCACCAGCCAGTTCTTGTCGTCCTCGTTGGCCGCCACGGCCCTGCGCACGTCCGGACTCGGGTCCGTCGACAGCTTGACCAGGATGTTCGGGAACGGCATCGTCTCCGCCAGCATGATGCGATCTTCCAACGGCGTGTGCCGGTTGCCGGCGACGGCCTCCAGTAGTGCCGTCGCACGGGAGAACGCCGCCTGATCGGAACGGTCCGGCAACGGACGGCGCGCGAACTCGGACAGTTCCGCGCTATCGGTGGAGTGCCGCAGCCGCTCATACGTGGCGGTCAGAGGCTCGAAGGGCGTGGAGTCAGTGGCGCTGTCGGGCTGAGACTGCGTGTCAGGCTGAGACTGCGCTGCAGTCTGCGCCATGGCCTCGCGCACCGTGGCCTCGTCATCATGTCGTTGCATCTCGCTCATAGTCATCACCATACCCGAGGGGTCGCCGAACCGAACCATATCTTCCGCAAAGTATTGCGTTCCTGCTGACGGGTGAGCTGAGTACCACAAAAACCACCCCCAGTCATACTACGCATGACAGCCCCCGCCAGCGGGGGCGATTAGGAGGTGGACATGCTGCGCATAACATCGCACCTGTTTAGATTGCGACGGGACGGCTTATCAGTTCACCGGATTCGGGCGTCACCGTCGCGCTGAACGTCTCACGCACGCGCCGGAGAAATTCCCGCTCACGCTCCACCGGCACCACCGCGTCCAGTACGACACGGTCACTGTACCGCTCATTCTCCAGCGCGGCCCCGCAATCCGAGGCGAGTTGACGGAACACGTCAAATTGCGGGTACTGCAGCGCTGTCGTGTATCTGCGGCACGTCTCGATGGACGCCAGTCTGGCCACCTTGACGCCCAGCGAGGCGGCGGACGAATACGCGCGAATCAGCCCGCCCGACCCCAGCAGGATACCACCGAAATACCGGGTGACCGTCACTGCGCAGTTCATCAGATCTCCCTGCCGCAGCACGTCGAGAATGGGCTTGCCGGCGGTGCCGGATGGTTCGCCATCATCGCTCATCCTCTCCCGCACGCGACCATCGCCGTCGACGCATATCGCGGCGTACGCCACATGCCGGGCCTTGGGGTGCAGCTGGCGAACGGAATCGACGAACAGCAGCGCCTCGTCCAACGCATCCACATGGCACACATCGGCGATGAACTCGGACTTCTTCTCCACCAGTGCGTCATGCGCCGGCCGGTCGGACGTGTCAAGAACGGTTTTCATCGGTGATGTTCCACTCCTTCACGACGTTCTTGTCGGCGCCCATCGAATAGATGACGTTCCATATGCGCTGGCGCACCTGCGCATCCTGCGATTCGGACCAGCATGTGCCGTTGGGATGGTCGCTGGAGATCGGGCACCACTGGTATGAGCCCTGCCGCATGTTCGCGGTCGGCACCCAGTCGATGCGGCTGACGCGCCATGCCCCGGCCACGCCCTTGCGGCCGGCGAACTGGATGCGGGCGGTCACGCCCTGATTGTTGACGATTCTGCTGGCGGGGGCGCTGACCGTCACCGTGTTGCCAAGCCCGTAGATGATCCACGTGCCGTTGTAGTTCTCGATGGGCTGCGCACAATGGCATCCGGCGCCGTAGATCACGTCGAACGCGCCGGTGTCCGCGAGCTCATGCGCCTCGGAGACCTGCCACGAATCGGCGTAGTCGATGTATTCCTGCACCGAATGCATGGCCATGGCCACCACGTCGGCGCCCTGTTCACGGGCGGCCTTGGCCTTGGCGACGGCACGGTCGATGTCGGACTGATGCTGAGGGTCGCCGGCTTCGCGCAGGCGGTCGACCTGCCAGTCATGGTCGGCGGTCATGCCGTTGAGCGACACCGTGCCGGTGACCAGGCCGAGCTTGCCGCCGCCCGTGGGCGAGTCGATGACCAGCGGCTTGGTGGAGTCCTCCTCGGTCTTGTACGAACCGGTCTGCGCGATGCCCTTGGACGCGAGCGTATCCCACAGGCGGGCGATGCCGTCGGCACCCTGATCCCATGAATGGTTGGTGGCGTGCGTGCAGGCGGTGTAGCCGACCGAGGCCGCGGCATCGGCGACCTCCGGCGGCACGTTGAATACCGGATAGCCGGTGTAGGGACCGCCGCGTTTGGCGATCGGCGTCTCGAACTCGCACACGGCGATGTCGGACGCCTGGATGTATGGCTTCATGGTTTCGAACAGCGGCGTGAAATCGAACGCCGTGCCGTCGGTGGCGGCGGTGTTCGCACCGGCGAAATGCTTCCACAGGTTCGGATGGAACAGCAGGTCGCCGTTGACCAGCATGGAGATGCAGTCGGTGTCCGGGCAGTCGGGCGAATTGCCATGGTGCTCCACAACCGGTTCGGGTACGGCCTGCTTGTTGTCGAGATCGACCCGGGTCACCGTCGCGGCCTTGTCCGGTTTCGCGACGGGAGCGGCGGCCTGCATATGCCGCACGACCAGCCATCCGCCGCCGACGAGCACCGCCACGATGACCAGCACGACGACGAGCGCCCTGACGGGCGAATGCGATGCCGTCGTCCTGTGATGCCCTTTTCCCCGGATGTGCCCCATCGTACGCTCCTTGCTCATCTCGTCCTGATGGTTCTCAGTCTAACGCCCGTCAGCTACTGTCCAGTAAGCGGACACGACACGCGCGGGCGAATCTCCCATACGACACAAGCACAGACGTGCGACACGCGCGGGAAACCGGCATATGCAATCACATTGCGGCGGCATCTTTCTTACTATGTGAACGATGACATCATTATGCCACGGTAAACGAAGGGGGTAGAATGACTGCTTGGAGACGGACGGACAATGGCGTACCTCCGCCCCCCCTGCTTCGCTACAAGGGACGATACGCCTTGCCCGGATGACCGGTCGCGCGGATTATGCACAACCGGCTTTCTCATATCATGACCACACAAATCCCAGCGGACATTCAGCTTTTCGCGGCTTACCGATTCCCCACCAGTCACACAGCATCGACCCACGCGCCGGCGGCTCCAGCCTGCTGCCATAATACGGGCTGCAATAGTCGTTCTTGACGTCCCTCGAGAAAGACCCGGAAAAAGCAAAAAGCCCCGGGCAAACGTCCGGAGCCTAGTCGGCGGAGACAGAGGGATTCGAACCCTCGAGCCGCTAAACACGACTAACACCTTAGCAGGGTGCCCCTATCGGCCACTCAGGCATGTCTCCATGTTGCACATTGGCGCAACAACATGGCATCTTACCATCGTCCCCCGGACTTCAGCAACACGGTGTGCCGCACGCGGCGTCATACGGGGCCTGACGGCGGGTCAACGCGCCGGATTCGAGTCGCCCGTGAACGTGACGATCCCCGCGACGATCAGCAGCGCGACGCCAGCAATTTCGCGGCGCCCTGCGCTCCGACAGGCCAGGCCACGCGCGGGCGGCAAAGAGATTGCGACGGCCGCTCCCCAACCGGTACGGCAAGGCCCGCTCCATCCCGGCCCGGCACGGTACGATAAGGGATATGAGTACCGCACCTAGACTGGCCGCCGCCAAACGCGATTGGGGGCATGACGAGACCGGCTGCACGGTGCTGCACATCGACATGGACGCCTTCTACGCCTCGCTGGAAGTGGCACGTCATCCCGAACTCAAAGGCAAGCCGGTGATCATCGGCACCGGGACGCGCTCGGTGGTGTCGGCGGCGAGCTATGAGGCACGGCGTTACGGCGTCAATTCGGCGATGGCGAGCGCCCGTGCCCGTCAGCTGTGCCCGGACGGCGTGTTCCTGCCGGTGGACATGCACTACTACCGGATGATGTCTCGGCGCATCATCGAAGAGGTGTTCAGCCAGGTCACTGACCGGTTCGAGCAGGTTTCGGTGGATGAGGCGTATATGGACGTGTCGGGGGCGCTGCTCGCCTGGCAACGGCCGACCCGGATCGGCGCCTGGATACGGCAGGAGGTCGCCTCGCGGTTCCATGTGACCTGTTCGGTGGGCGTCGCCGCGAACAAGCTGGTCGCGAAAATGGCGTCGACGAATGCGAAGCCTGATGGCATGCTGCTGATTCCCGTCGCCCGGCACGCCGAGTTCGTACAGATGATGCCGCTGCGGGGCATACCCGGCATCGGGCCTTCGCTGGAGCGGCGGCTGGCGGAGTGGGGCGTGAAGACCGTGGCCGACCTGGCGAAGATGAGCGAGCAGACGCTGGCCACGGCCATCGGCTCGCAGACCATGGCCCACGGCCTGTGTATGGCCGCGCGTGGCATGGATGGGCGTGCGGTGACGCCGTACACTCCGGAGAAGTCGATCGGCTCCGAGAGCACGTTCCCCGAGGACACGCGCGACATGCGCCGGGTATGCGACCTGCTGCGCCGGTGCTGCGACGAAGTGGCGAGCTCGCTACGCAGACGCGGTCTGGTGGCGCGGACGGTGACGGTGAAACTGCGGTTCGCCGATCTGAGCTACAAGTCGATGTCACACACCATGGAACGCGCCGAGGACACGGCCGCCGCGCTGTATCCGCAATCCGTAGAACTACTGTGCCGGATGCTGGGGATCGAGGATGGCGTCGCCGCCATGCGGAGCCCCGACACTCCCCTGCCGCGAGACATCCGGCTCGCCGGCATGAGCGCGAGCGGACTGGCGAGGTCGGCTGGTTCGACCGTGCAGCCGACGTTGGATGACGTGCTGGAGGAGACCGAGGCACAGTCCGCCGGAACCGTCACGCGGTCGGCGCGGCAGCGCGACGCGGAGCAGGCGCTGGACGCGATACGCCGCAAATACGGCAAGGGCGCGGCGTCGCTGGGATTGTGAGCCGGTGGGTGAGCCGACCAACATCAGCGCGAGAGACGCCTCGCCGCGTCGGCGACGGCATCGTCACTCGCGGTGGCGGAGAAGCGCAGGCATTCCGGCGCTCCGTAGAACTCCCCGGGGCTCGCTATGATGCCGAGCGCGGCCAGATCGTCCATGTCGCGCCAGCAGTCGCCCGACTTCGCCCGCACCCACACGTACAGCGCCCCCTGCGGCATGCGGGCGTCGTATCCGGCGGACCGCAGCGCGCCGACCAGCGTCTTCAGACGGCGGCGATAGCGCGTCCATTGGGTTTTCGCCGCATCGAAATCACGCAATCCCGTGGCCATCGCGGACTGCACCGGACCGGGGATGATCTGCCCGATCTGCTTGCGGTACGCCGACATCTCACGCACCAGGCCGGCGTCTCCCGCGATGAACGCGGTCCGGTATCCCGCCATGTTCGACTGCTTGCTGAGCGAGTACAGCACTAGGATCCGGTCTGCGGTACCATCGCAGACGGTGGTGTTCAACGCGCACGGGGACGTCGCCAACGACACCGGCGTCGACGTGCCGGCCTCGGCACCGTCCACGTGGAAATCACGCGAATTCGACGACCAGCACATCAGGGCATAGCACTCGTCGGACAGCACCACCGCGCCGATGCGACGCGCCGCCGCGACGATATCGGACAGCCAGCCGCCGGACAGCACGCCGCCGGTGGGATTACACGGCGAATTGACCCATACCGCCTTCACACCCGGCACATGGCACCATGAGTCGACATCCGAGACGTCATCGACCTTCAGCACGCTCGCACCGGCCAGCTGCGTGCCGATCTCGTACGTGGGGTACGAGACCTTCGGCTGGACCACGACATCGCCCTCGCCGAGGTGCAACAGCGAGGCCATCAGCGCGACGGCCTCCTTGGAGCCGACCGTGGGCACAACGTCGGCGTTGATGGATTGCAGGTCCACGCCGCGCACGGCACGGAACCATTCGAAGATGGCGTCGCGCAGATCACCGGATCCGGCCGTCACCGGATAGCCGTGCGCGTTCTTCGCGTCCGAGGCCGCGGCAAGCGCCTCACGCACGGATTGCGGCACCGGGTCGACGGGAGAGCCCACCGACAGGTCGACGATGCCGCCCGGCACCTGTGCCGCCTTTGTCTTGTACGGGGCGATGCGAGACCAATCGTATGGCGATGAATAAGCGTGAAAGCCCATGCTGGTCCTTTCCTCGACGTCCTCCGGCCGGCCGTGGCGTGTCACCCGGCGAAGGAACCGTGCTCTATGAAAGCGGCCGCCGCACAAGGCGACGGCCTGCAGAATGATACCGGGCGGATCAGTCCTGATTCTGAGGCGGCAACGCGGCCACCTGCTCGGGATCGTGGCCGATCGGGCCGTGTGCGGAAGCACCGCCGAAATCACCGACCTCGGCGAAGAAACTCACCGCGGCATCCTTGTACCAAGCCCACTCGTCGGGCAGGTCATCCTCGTAGAAGATGGCTTCGGTCGGGCACACCGGCTCACACGCGCCACAATCGACGCACTCGTTCGGATTGATGTACAGGGAACGCGAACCCTCGTAGATGCAATCGACCGGGCACTCGTCCACACAAGCCTTGTCCTTGACGTCCACGCACGGCTGGGCGATAACGTATGGCATGACTCCTCCTTGGCTTAGCTTGACTTACCACAGTACGCGGCAACGGGGACGCACGGTCACGCTCCCGCCTTGCTCCACCCCGCGAAAGTCCCATTTAACGCGCACGAGATGGGACTTTGGGCGGCTAACGCAGGTCCATGCCGACGACGACCGGCTCGGGGACGAGGCGGACGCCGAACGCCGCCTCCACGCCGTCCTGCACGGCATGCGCCAGCGCCGCGATGTCGGAGGCGGCCGCATCCCCGCGGTTGGTCAGTGCCAGCGCGTGCAGCGTGGACAGGCCGGCCGGCGAGGATTCGTCGACCTTGAACCCCTTATGGAATCCTGCATGATCGATCAGCCAGGCGGCGGAGGTCTTCACGCCCGCCGTGCCATCCGGCAGCGTCGCGGGGAAACGCGGGGCGTCCTGCGGCAACCTATCGGCCGCATCGGCGGGAAGCACCGGATTCATGAAGAAGCTGCCGCAGCTGTGCCGGTCGGGATCGCGCACGACGGGCGTGTCCGCGCCTGCGGCCAGCTGGCGACGCTGCGCTTCGAGCGCGATGCGCACGTTGACGTCGCGCTTGGTGCCGGCCATCGCCGGCTGAAGATAACGCGCGGCATCCTCCAGCATCCCCTTGGCCGCACGGACCTTGAGCACGGCGTTGCGGATGGCCGCGGTCTCCATGCGGTCACAGACCTCGACTCCCAGCGCCTTGGCGAGCTGTCCGTAACCGACCGTGCCGGTGGCGCTGTGCCGCAGCGCGAATGTCACCGACAGCACCACGTATCGCGGCGTCGGGAAGAACTCGCCGGCCGGCACCGCCGGAGCCTGATACATGCTCGTCTTGAGAGCGCTCATACGGTATCCGAATCCCATGTCGGCAGCCGCGATGTTCAGCGTCCGCTTGTCCCGACGGTCCCACGCTTCCACGGATTCGACCGCGCCTGCGACTTCCTGTCCGTACGCGCCGATGTTCTGCACCACCGAGGCGCCGACTGTGCCGGGGATGCCGGACAGACCTTCCACGCCCTCCAGCCCGAGCTCGACGGTGAACGCGACGAAATCATCCCAGTTGCAGCCGGCTTCGGCGTTGACGTGCACGATTCGCTCGCCGTTCTCGACCGGCGCGGCCTCGTCGGGCACGGTGATCTGCCGGCGGGCGTCGCGCACGACGACGCCATTGAACGGCCCATCAGCGACCAGCAGATTGGATCCGCCGCCAATCACGCATAGCGGCAGCCCTTTGGAGTCCGCGTCCTCCACCGCTTCAATCACCCCGACGCGCGAGGTCGGTTCGATGAATCGGGCGATATGGCCGCCGACGCCGATAGTGGTCAGATCTGCAAAACTCGTCATGCTCTCTAGGGTACACGCGCCCGTCCCGCGAGCGGCGGCCGTGCGACGGCCGGGGCGATGAAACGACAAAAGCCCGACCGGTGAAGGTCGGGCTTTTACGACAAAGACTTGATAAAGCTCAGCGGGTCTCGCGGTGCACGGTCTGCTTGCCGCAACGCGGGCAGAACTTCTTCAGCTCAAGACGGTCGGGCGTATTACGACGGTTCTTCGTCGTGATGTAGTTACGCTCCTTGCACTCAGTGCATGCCAGCGTGATGCCCGGACGGATATCGGCGCTTTTGCTTGCCATGTGGTTCACCTCTGTGGTCGTTGTTTACCGGTGGCTTACCGGCCTTTGTAGCGAGAAAGAGACTCGAACTCTTGACCTTACGATTATGAGTCGTACGCTCTAGCCAGCTGAGCTATCCCGCCAGAGAGCCCCGAGTGAGAATTGGACTCACGACCTCTTCCTTACCAAGGAAGTGCTCTACCACTGAGCTATCGGGGCGTGGCGGATAGTGGATTCGAACCACTGAAGCACGAAGCGGCTGATTTACAGTCAGCTCCCTTTGACCGCTTGGGAAATCCGCCATGGCTGCTTGTCGAGGCTGTGGCCTCAACCGGCAACTTGGCTATCTAAACACAAGTCGCCAACTTTTGCAACTCGCGTGTCGCGCACGGCATGTCGCAAGTATTTCCAAGGTATCACGGCATCTCACCTTCGATACTCGCATCATGTTTTTCTGCGCAATGACGCCGGGAACGGCCATCTGAACATCCGCCAGACCGCATTGCCGCGTCGTTTCGCGGCGACGGCGCACCGGGCGTACAACCCGCGCAACGGTTCCGGCGACGGCGCGACGGACGTCGGACGCGCCGGCTGTCACATGGTCCGCGAGTTCGGCCAGATACGCGCCGAAATCGGACTCCCCTTCCGGCGTCACGGCTTCCAGACATTCGGCGATGCGACCGGCAATACCGCGCTCAGTGTCGACAGGCGACCATCTCACGCCCGCGCCCCATGCCGAATCGCACGCCTCGCGCCACGCCGCACGCCAAGCCCGCCCCATGCCGTTCGTCGCGTCCGGCGATCCGGTCTCTCCGACCGCCTCCATCAGGCCGAACCGCATCCGGCGTCGATGCCGGCGCACCCTCGATGGGCGAGCACCGGGACCACCACCGAGCGCACGTCATCCGCCATCACGAAATCACGACCCTGCATCAGCGCCCGCGCACGGGTCATCGCCGCCACGTTGAGGCTGCCTCGCGGCGACACTCCGAACCGCACGCCCTGCGCGTCACGGGTCGCCGCGGACAGCGTCATTACCGCGAGCTCAATCACCTCGCGGGAGCACGACAGCACACCGGCAAGCGCGTCGATGATGTCGCCGATGACCGCCGCCGACATGGCGGGAGTGTCGATCGCGATGTCTTCGTCAGCTCCGCCGTTGCTTTCGATACCTGTTGCGCGTACCACCCCAGTCGGCTCCGCCGACAGCCCCCGTCAGCGAGGTGCGGCTATTGTGCGGCGTCCCATACGGCGCGGGACAGTTCGGTGATCTGGCTTGGGGCCACGGCTGAGGAGATGTCGTTGCTCATCACCGCGAGCACATACGGATGGGTGCCGAACACGATCGCCACGTCGTTCTGAACGGCCGCCAGCTCGCCGGTCTTGTTGGCGACCTTCACACCGGACGGCACGCCCGCGGGAATCTTGGTGCGCCGCGTCTGGCCGAGCAGCAGCTGCATCATGCGTTCGCTGGCGTTTTTCGACACCAGCGTCCCGGCGTACACCTGAGAGAGGAACGAGCCGCAGTCGCGCGTCGAGGTCCAGTTCTCCACCGCGTTGCCCGAGGCCATGCCGGTCAATGTGCGCAGCTCCTCGCTGGAGGTGAAGCCGTATCGTTGCGCGATCGCGGTGACGGTGGCGATGGCGGCTTTGCCGTCGCCGTTGCCGATGCGCGACAGCAGCCCGTTCGCAGCTTCGTTCGAGCTGACGGTGATCATCTGCTTCAGCAGGGCGTCCACGTTCACGTCATCGGTGATGGTGCCATGCTCGATGCCGTCGAACACGGCCAGCATGATGTAGAGCTTGACCAGTGACGCCGCCACGAGTTTCTCGTCGTTGACTGTGACGTCGCGGCCGCTTTCCAGATCGATGTAGGTCGCCGACCATGTGCCGCCGTACTGCGCGAGCTTGGTATCGAGCACCTGTTTGACGGCAGCGACACGCGTCTCACTCGGGTCGGGTTCTTTCGGCGCTGCGGGCACGGGCACGGCCGTGACCTCCCGCGCTGATCGGCTTGCCGCAATTCGGACATACCATCATGATTGCCTGCCTCATCGGAATTCCCTTGTATCGTCTTCCCTTCCCGCGCAGTCTACCAAACGAGTGCGGCCAGACATAGGAAAACCCCGGCGCATATCATGCGATCCGGGGTTCCGTGCTGACGGCGCTGTCGTGCAGCGTTCACTCAGCCAAGAATGGCGAGCACGTCACGAGAGGAGACGATCAGGTAGTCCTCGCCCTCGTAGTGCACTTCGGTGCCACCGTACTTGGAGTACAGCACCTTGTCACCGACCTTGACGTCCATGGGGATGCGCTCGCCCTTGTCGTCACGACGGCCGGGGCCGACGGCCAGGACTTCACCCTGCTGCGGCTTCTCCTTGGCGTTGTCCGGGATGAACAGACCGGACGCGGTCTGGGTCTCGGCAGCGGCCTGCTTGACGATGATCTTGTCTTCCAACGGTGTGAGCTTGATCGACACTGTGGGTCACCTCGTATTCTTGAAATCCAATCGTATGGTCCCGCGATGGAATGCCGCCATTCAGAGGCTGACGATCACTTCGGGCATCATCCCTTCGCGCTAGCACTCATCGTAGCGCGATTGTTAGCACTCTGCCAACTCGACTGCTAACGCTCTGAGAGAAAATCACACGCAATCACGACGAGCGGCGCGCGAGAATCGCCTCAAGGCCGGTTCCCAGCGAGTCGGAGGACGCATCCGGGGCATCCACGCTTGACCGCACCTCCGTCTGATGGAACGCGTCGGTATCGTTCACCGAGGCGTCATCCATGACCGCGGCGACGGTGGCATCCGCATCCGCCTGCCCTGCATCGCCGCCGTCCACGGTGGCGGGCTGCTCGGCAACCAGTGCGGGAACGGCCTTCGCGACCTGCTTCGTCGATTTGATCTCCAGGCTCTCCGGCGCGGGCGCATGGCGGTCGACGCCATTGCGCGGCTCACCCAGCGAGAACGAAATCAGATCCTGAGACGCGGCCACTTCGAAGGCGTCCAAGGCCGCGGCCGGGTGCACCCGATCCAGTTCCGTGGTCATGTCGCCGCCCGAGGGGGCGCTCCCCTCCTCGACGACCACTTCGGCATGGGAGTCCGCGGGCTCCACGACATTCGTCGCGGACTCGTCCGCGGACGGCTGCGCGACGGCATCCTGCCGCGGCTCAGGCTGCACGGCCGACGTTACGGCCGCTTCCGGCTGTTCCGATGCCGCATCCACATCATGCCGGCCGTTTTCGGACGCAGCCATCGCATGAGCCTTCTGCCTCGCCTCACGGGCGGCCAACGCGCGATCCTGCTCGATACGTGCGCGGTGAAGCGCCTGACGAATCTCCCGGCGTTCCATCACGTCGGTCTTCACTTCGGTCTCGGCAGAGGGATTCGCGGTGGCGGTTACCTGGTCACCGGCCGTATCAGCGATTGCCTTCGCCGCAGACTTGTCTGGGGACGTGGACTTTGCCTGAGACGGGGACTTTGCTCGCGGGCGGGCACTCGCCCCGGCCCGTTTCGCCAGACGTTCCCTGCGCCGCGCCTCGGCCAGCGCATGCTCCCAGCGACGGGCCTGACTGGAGGCCCGCACGCCCAACGCCAACACGACCGCCAGCAGCACGCCCGGAATCAGCGCGAACAGGGCGCTGAAAGGCAGGACCATCGACAGCACCAGTACCAGCACCGTGATCAGCAGCAGCGATAGCGCCAATATGCGCCGACGACGGACCGCCGCACGCCGAAGCTCGCGAATATGCGCCACTTTCGCCGTGGTCGGCGTCGTGGTGCTCGTTTGCGCCCGCTGCATAATAGCCCCTTTCGGCTGCGGCGTATGCTCGTCGGAGAATCGAGTACCGCTGTCGGCATCCACCAGATGCAACGACGACGAGTACCTGTCCTGACGGTGCTCGGCCACCTTTTTCATGCTGTTGACCGTCCGCCTGGGCAGCCAGCCAACCGCGATAACCATCAGAATCACCAGCACCACCACGGTGCTCAGCGACTCATAACCCATGTCCTTAAGAATAGGAGACTCCCCTTACGATTGCACTGATTCCGGCATGGCGTGTCGAGCTATCAGACGATGGATGAACCCGTCGCCGGCGTCCTCGGCGAACAGGCTGTAGGTCTCATGATCGCGCCACTGCCCGTTGACGAACATGTACCGGGGCCGCACGCCCTCATAATGACACCCCACTTTACACGCCACCCTGCGGGAGCGCTCGTTTTCCGGCAGTAATGCGATTTCCATGCGGTGCAGCCGAGGGCCGGTCGGATCACAGAACGCCCAGTCGGCGAGCAGCGCCACCGCCATCGGTGCGAAGCCATGCCCCGCGTACCGCTGATCGACCCAATACCCGATCACACCGGTGCGCATGGATCCCAGATCTATCGCTCCCAGCGAAATCTGGCCGACGATATGCTCATGATAATCGATAGCGAACACCACTCCGCGGCCGGTCTGCTCGTTGTGACGCATCTGCTGCATCCACTGGTTGTAGGTCATCGGCGAGCCGTGCATGGGATCGCCTGACTCCCATGGATGCAACCACGCATCGTTGCGCCACCGCACCTCGTTCCACTCCTCTTCGTCGTCCGCCGTGATCGGCCGCAGCTTTATCGGGCACTGCGGAATGCCGATCCACCGCGGCACGCGGATGGATGGCGCTGCCGGCTGCCGGAACACGGCGCATATCGATTGCAAAACGGACACGCACCCATTGTGCCATCGTCGCGTCTCCGACACGGCGCACCGTCCGCCGATGACGGACATTCGTCCGTGATAGAACGTAACCATGAACCTTTGCCAACGCCGGCAGACGACCGATGCCGATATGTCGGACGATCTGCGCAAGAGACAGCTGAGACGGGACGCCATCGCGCGGCGTAAGACCGTGACGCGGCAGGAACGGGACGCGGCCGCGGCGGCACTGGCCGAACACATTGTGCCGTTGCTGGACTTGGTCGGCGTGCAGGCCGGCACGTCTGGCGTCATGTCCGCGCCACACGGCCGCGGACACCGGCCGCCGACCGTGGCCGCCTACGTGTCGATGGGCAGCGAAATCCCCATGCGGCCGCTGCTGTCCCTGCTGCTCGACCGCGGGCTGCGCGTCCTTGTGCCGCGCTTGGGCTCCGGTCTGGACGTGGGATGGGCTCTGCTGCCCGACATGGCCTCATTGCATGGCGTGACCTGCGAGGGAACCGGCATGGCACAACGGCCGGATGAGCCGGATACGCAGACGCTTGGCCCGGCGGCCCTTGGCGATGCCGACCTGATCATCGTGCCCGCGCTGGCCGTGGATGCGCATGGCGTCCGGCTTGGGCGCGGCGGCGGCTGGTATGACCGCGCGCTGACATACCGACGCGGAGGCGTGCCGGTCGTCGCCGTCTGCTGGCCGTGGGAATGCATGGCAGACGACCTGCCCCGCCAGTCTCACGATATCCCGGTCGACTGGGTGGTCACGCCGCAGGGAGCCCAACGCCTGTAGTTCGCCATCCGCGCAAGTTCGCGGAGGGAACAAAACGAGACGTCGAGCGGCGCGGTGTCCGCGTGACGACTAGGATATGAACGGACTTGATGCGTATGCCGGGCATCGCATACGTGCCGGAATCATATAATGAGCTTCGACCAGGGAGGAACCGTGCCAACCTATCATTACCGTTGTAAGAACTGCGGATACGATTTCACCGAGCAGCAGTCGTTCGAGGACGACCCGATCACCGTGTGCCCCCAGTGCGGGCAAGAGCAGGTGCGCAAGGTGTATTCCGCCGTGCCGATCGAGTTCAAGGGGCACGGCTTCTACCGCACCGACGGGCGCGGCGGCTCCGGCAAATAAGCAGCTGCCATTGGCGCGTTCGCCGTCTTCCGGCGGCCAGTGCTCGGCCCGCGCATGTGCGACACGCCCAAGATGTGGATAACTGCCGAGCCTTCGACCACATTTTCGTCACGGCTTGCGCATCGGAACAACGTTCAGTCACCATGCTTGCATGGTGACTTTTTCTATATTGGAGAAGCTGAAGCGCCCCACGTTGCGCCAACGTCGGATGCTGCGGCTCACACGGCGGCTGATGGCGGCCTGTTGCACGGCCATTGCAGCATTCGCGACACTGCAATGCGTGACGGCGAGCATCGTCACGCAACCGGTCGTGGTGGCGGCACGGCTCATCCCACGCGGCGCGCGTATCGGCGCGGAGGACGTGGAGATCCGGCAGATGCCCGTATCGGATGGTTGGGATACGGCGCTCGATGCGGCGAATCAGGCGGCGGGAGGCATCGCGCAGACGGACATCGCCGCCGGGCAGCCGCTGTTCGGCGCCATAGTTTCGCGGCGGCCGGTGGCGGAACCCGGTCAGACGGTGATCGATGTACGGGTCACCGGCACTGTGGACGGCATCGCGGCCGGTGATGTCATGGATCTGGTATCCGGCACCCCTTGCGACGCTTCGACTGGTACGACTTCATCGCGTGACGAATCCGCAGGCGGCCGGTCATGCGTTCTCGCGCGATCGGCCACGGCGATGGATGCCGCCCATGACGATGCGATGACCGGCGGCACGCTCATCACGTTCGCTTTGACTCCCGACGAAGCCATATCAATCATCAACGCACAGGAACTCGGTCCGATTATGGCCGTCACTGCGCAATAGCTGCAGTTGCTCAGCCGCAGCAGCCACCTCCAGTCTCGCTGTTCGCGCGACTGGGGTGGTCACCACACTCAACGTTTGTCGTTGAAGATGGCCCAGTGGGGTGGCAGTTCGCCGAGGATGCGTTTGTCGTCGTCGGCCTCGCGCTGCTGCTCGGTACGCATATCGCCCGGTTCGAGTTTCACGCCGTCTGCATCGAAGCGCTCGGTTCCGTGGAACACGACGCGTTTGTGCTCGCGCCGCGTACGACGCGAGGCACTGTACGGCCTTGGCTCCGAGGCATCTGCGGCCACACGATCCCCGTCACCAGTAGTATCGCCGCTCATCGCACATCCCCGTAGATCTCGCCGATGCGCGACACGATCGCATCGACCTCCTTGTCCGGGTTGACGAATGCGCCGACACTCCACACGCTCATCACCGACCAGCCCAGCGACGCAAGGTCCTGCATCAGGCCGCGATGCCGTTCACGCGTGGACTGCACGCTCATGAACTGCGCGTCGTCGGTCAGCACGGCCAGCGCGAACGGCTTGTCGGGCAACCCGACGACCATCGGAATGTGCAGGCCGCGGTCGAACCCGTAGTCGACGGCGGCGTTCAGTCCGCGGGACCGCACGCGCTCCGCCAGATCATTGAACAGCACATTGTTCGACCGGGTGATGGTCACCGGACGCACCACGTGGTCGTCCAGCTGCTCCACCCAGCGCAGCATGGCATGCAGCAGCTGCGGTCCGGGCTGGTGAAGTCGCTCATCGTCCAGATCAGACTCGTCGAACGCCGAAACGATATCGAGATGGCGGTCGCACAGCGCCAGCGCATCCAGCAGCATGGCACGTCCGCCTTCGCCCTCCAGCACGCCGAACTGCTGCAGCAGACGCCCATGCACGGTCTTCGCGTAGCACAACGACAGAATCACGTCCGTCGACTGGGCCCCGGCGATCTCCGGCAGCGCGACGATGCGCACGTGGCGCAGGAACTGCCCCATGGTCTTGTTCTTCGACGCCAGCGA
This sequence comes from Bifidobacterium bifidum ATCC 29521 = JCM 1255 = DSM 20456, assembly GCF_001025135.1. NCBI lineage: Bacteria > Bacillati > Actinomycetota > Actinomycetes > Bifidobacteriales > Bifidobacteriaceae > Bifidobacterium > Bifidobacterium bifidum. The sequence goes on from NZ_AP012323.1 coordinate 1,873,300, forward strand.
TTTCAGTTCCGCACCGAGTCGCGAACGGAACGCGTCGGTGAGCGTGACCACGGTCAGCGTGTAGCCGACTGGCACCACGTTGAAACTCGCCGCGCGTTCGGTGATGATGCGGACGACCTCATCGATCTCCTGCTGGCTGCTCTCGACCAATCCGGTGGCCATGACCGGCGTTCCGTTCGCCTCGACCTTGTGGAAGGCCACCCGGCCTTGCGACGGCTCGGTCGTGACGTCATAGCGCACCTCGCCATACCCCTGGGATTCCAAGAACGCGGCGAGCCTGGGCGCGCGCCGCACGGGGTGGGAGCGGACCTTCACGCTCGGCAGCAGCTCCATCAGCGCCTTCACGCTCGGCGAGGTCACGGTGGACCGGTGGGCCAGCACGGCCACCTGCTTCGCGCGGCAGACGATGGTCAGCAACTGGATGGCCGGAATGTGCGCGGCCGCGTCGATGATTGCCACGTCGGCGAGGGTCGTCGGATCGGTGAGCGCGGCAAGCGTGGCCGGGGTCGCCACGATGATGGGCTTGGCCGCGGCCAGGATCTCGGGGTGGTCACGGCGTATCCGGCTGAGCGGGATGCGGGTCTTGCCGGCCAGCACCGTGTGCAGCTGGTTGGATTCCTGCGTGCGGGAGAACAGCATTTCACACAGGCGGCGCATGGATTCCTGCGCGACCATCGGACCGACCGAACGCACGTGTTCGGTGTCCACCTGCGCGAAACGATCCGCAGCGGACTGCAACGCCGACCCATCCTGATTGGAGATGATCGCGGACGCCCGCACGATGTTCTCGAACACCGTGGTCCACCATGCCAGCTGCAGTTCGGCATCCACCGATTCCACCGGCACACGGCGCGTGTGCAGGTCCTCGACCAGTTCGGTGAGCCCGGCCGTCTGGAATTCATGTTCGAGACGGCAGCGCTCCGGCAGTGTGTCCAGCGCGAGATGGTCGTCGAACAGCGCCTTCAGACGTTCCTCGACGGCGACGAAATCCTGCGATTCCAGATCGCCGCCCTGCACGGTGGTGGACAGTACGGCGTCCAGCGCCGTCAGGTCGCGGGCCAGCTCCTCCTGCGTGGCGATGATGTCGTCGAGTTTGTTCGGCAGCACCGGCCACCCGCCGTGAGGCACGAACATGCGCCATTGCGCGGCCTGCTTGGCCACGACCTGCAGCGCATCGTGCAGGTTCTCGACCTGTGCGCCCACGCGCAGCAGGCTCTTGGCCTCCTTGATATGGCGGCGACGCTCCCAGAATCCGATAGTGGTGCCTTCGGCCTTGCGTTCGGCCTTGGACTTGCTCGACTCGATCATCGCGTCGATGTCGCGCTCGAAGATCTCCGGCTGGAACACGTCGAGCACGCGGCGCAGGTTCTTCAGCACCTGCACCTGACGGCCCCACTCCTGCTCGGTGTTCGGTATCGGGAACCCGCATGTCTGCACGGTGGACGACACCTGTTCACGGGTCAACGGCAGCAACTTGCGCAGCAGATCGACCACACGCTGGTAGACGGTCACAGCCTCGTCCTCGGACGTAATGGAGGCCTTGAACCAAGCGGTATCCTCCGGTCCGAGCGTGAATTCGCCGAGCTCGCCGGCACGCCTGAGCTTCGCCGCCCATTCGTCCAGATGACCGCCGATCTCACGCGCGGTCTCCTTGCGCAACCGCACTCGGGTGGCGGGATGCGCGGGCAACGTGGCGATTTCGGCGAGGTTCTGTATGGTCTGGTACGCGGACACGCCCCACTGCTTGTCGGTGCAGTGCAGGTCACCCAGATACCGGGTGAGACGGGAACGCACGCCGACCAGCTCATCGGCGATCTGGTCGAACCGGGAGCTGGCGACGCCGGGCTGGAATCCGACCGCGGCGATCAGCTGATGGTCGATGCTGTCATTGCAGCGCTCGTCCGAGACGTCGAGCACTTGGCCGCTGAGCTCATTGGCGCTGATGGCCTGACGGAAACGACGCTTCTGATCGGCGATGCACGGCACGTACAGTACGCTGCGGCCGTTCATCACGCAGCGCGACGCGATGGCGGCGGCGTAATCGGCGGTGTCACGCCCGTTGACGACATCGACTCCGAGTGAATGCCCGGCTGCGACCATATCGGCCGCGTACCGCACGGCGTTGTCGACATCGCCGACTTCGAACTCGTTGTGCGGATCGGCGTCGAATGGGCTGAACGCAGGTGCGCCGGAGTCCTTGAGCGCTTCGGCGGCCTCCTTGCTGCCCGCGAGCGCGTCCAGCACCGTGTTGCCGGTCGCCCCCTCGGCCAGCGTATCGATAATGTGCTGGCTTTCGGCAAGAATCAGCGAGCCGGGCGACATGAAGCAGCCCAGGATAATCTGCCGCTCGATGGTGAAATCGGGGAACACCTTCTCCGCACGCTTGGTGATCGCCGCGAACACCGCGGACGTTTCGGGCGTGCCGCTCTCGTAGTTGGCGCCGTTGAACAGCTCCCGCTCGTCAAGTTCGACGTGCTGCTCGCGCATCACCGTCACGAACGCGGGGTTGAGCCGGACATGCCCGACGAACCGGATCACCGCCACATCGCCTTCATCCTGGGCGCTTTGCACGGATACCGGATACAGCAGCACCGGCATGGCACCGTCGTCCCATGTGGCGACTCCCACGGTGAGAGACAGTTCCGCGACGCCGCTGACGCGCAGTTTCGCGGCCTTCTCGTCAAGCACCCGCTCCAGTCGGCGGTTCGCCGCACGCAGCATGCCGTTGTCGCGGAACAGCAGATCCAGCGACGCGCGGCCTCCCGCGAACAGCTGGGCGATGCCGGAGGGATGCGCATGGGTCAAATCGAGCTTCGCCCCAAGCTGGTTGATGTCCTCCAATGGGGACGGCACCAATCCGGCGCGGTACTGCTCATGCCATTGACGCATGCGTTCCAGCGATTGGGGCGCCTGTTGCATGCTTTCGCTCATGACCCGACTCACTTCCCTACCGCTTTGCGGTAACTCTTGTAGCCCTCATTGTTCTCCAGCGCGGCGTCGATGTCCGATTTGCCCTGATCTTCCAGCCAATTATAGAGGTCATCGTACAGCAATGGATTCATGGCAAGGAACGGCAGCAGCTCTTCGCAATTCGCGATGGCGAACTGCTCGGTGTAGTCTTCCGTGGTCTTCGCCTGGTCAGAGGTGTACCCGTTGACTTCGATTTTCGGTTCGGCGGCGGCAAGCCTGCCTTTCGACACGAGTTCGAACACCGATCCCGGCTCGAATGCGGGTCGGAACGAACCGGTCGAGTCCGCCTCGTCGTCGTTCGGTTGCGCGAACCGGCGGTGCTCTTCCGGAATCTCCCCGTGGGCGATGTCCGTATCGGCTTTCACGACGCCGTCGCCTGCCACGGCGCCGGCGGTGACTTCCACACCGGCCGCGTTGGCTGCGACCTCGTTCACCGCCTGACGGATGTCGTCGTGCGCCTCCTGATCGGATGACGCCTGCTGGAATCGGTCGTCGGACGGCTGTCCGTTCGCCAACTGATCCGCCTGCTCTGCGGGCGCGGTGGACTGCCCGGCCTCTTCGCTGTCCTCGGCGAGCGCGTCGGCGAACAGGTCGCGGGGCAACGCCACCACCGGCTTAGCATCGGCACCGGCCACGTTCAACGGCATGGAATCGGGCTCGCTCGGCTCATCGTTGGTCTGCGATTGGGCCGCGGTCACTACAGAATCAGATACAGCGGAATCAGCCGGTACCGTATCCGCGGCGGACTCGGATGCCACGGTTCCAGAAGTCACGGTTTCAGGCGATGCCGTATCGGATGTCGCAGTCTCAGTGGATACGGCCGCGTCCGCGGCATCAACGGCATCCGCAGGCGCCGCATTCTCGGAGGACTCGGCGGCTTCCGGAACCTTGGTCTCGGCATCGCTCTCGGCAGCGTCGGCCTCAGCCGGCGACACGGTTTCGGCCAGCACCGCGGCCTCAACGGGCATGGCAGCATCCGACGAAACGGCAAGCTCCGAATCCAGCTCAGCGGCGCCGGCCGCGGAATCCGCCGCCAATCCATCCGCCGTGGTCGTCTTCTGCGGCGGGAACGTCTGCGATGCGGCGGCATTCAGCTCACCGACACGCTTGCGCACGGTGGCAGCGCTGATCGCGGCGGTAGGTTCCCCGGCACGCAGGTCAAGAATGTCATCCACCGACATGTCGGCCACATCCGGCTCCTGCTTGACGGTCTCCAAAGCGTATCCGAACAGGTCGGGCACGACAAACGTGTCGCTCACCGGCTGCTCCACACGAATGAAATCGACGGGGACATCGCCGAATTGCAGGCGCATCGGTGAAGTCGGCAGCAGGAAATCGACGTTCGGCGGCAGACGCATGAGATCGCCATTGCCCCGCACCACATATGACCCGTTGGTCGAGCCCAGATCGCGCACGGTGCCGCCGCCGTTCTGACTCACCGCGAAGGTCGCATGGCGTTTCGACATGGACCGCGTGCCGTCCGCTATCTCCAGGCGTTCGGTGCCGTCATCGGGCAACGGCCGCAACGGCTTGCGCCCGATTTCGATGTTGTCTCCCGGCTTCACGGTTTTCTGATCGATGCCACCGATTCTCACCGTCCACTGCTGTATCGTCCGCTGATCGCCAGTCACGTGCCGCCCTTCCTTTCACGCTCGTTCGCATACTATGTGCCATTGTGTCATGTCCCGCTGTGTTTTCAGGGATTGATGACCGATGAATTGACAACATTATCGCATTGATGCCGGTATTTCGGATTGTAGCGCACACCGGTGCGGAACGCCCATGTCAGGCCGTGTCAGGCGTTCACAGAAGCGGTCTCGGCTCCGGTGCGCGGACCGCCGCATACGCGCAGACCCTGCGGCCGCATGTGCGACAGCAGGGTCTGTGAAAAGCTGCAATGTGCGGGTTTCACTCCCGCGATCATTACTTGAGCTCGACGGTGGCGCCAGCCTCTTCCAGCTGAGCCTTGGCCTTCTCGGCGTCTTCCTTCTTGGCCTTCTCCAGGATGGCCTTCGGAGCGCCATCAACCATGGCCTTGGCGTCAGCCAGGCCAGCGTTGGTGATGGCCTTGACAGCCTTGATGACCTGGATCTTCTTGTCGCCGACAGCGGTCAGGACGACATCGAACTCGGTCTTCTCTTCCTCTTCGGCGGCAGCGCCGGCAGCCGGAGCGGCAACGGCGACGGCGGCCGGAGCGGCAGCCTCGACGTCGAACTTCTCTTCGAAGGCCTTGACGAACTCGGAGAGCTCGACGAGGGTCATTTCACCGAAAGCTTCCAGCAGCTCTTCGTTGGTGTACTTAGCCATGATGGCTTCCTTTCATTCTGGCGGCGGCCTTCAGCGATTGCCGTCCGCCTGATGTGTGTTGTTTTCCGATTGTGGTTCATGCGGCAAGCCGCATGAGAATCAAGCTGCCTTTTCCTGCTTCTCGCGCAGAGCGTCGATCGTACGCACGGCCTTGGTAGGCACAGCGACGAACAGGTACGCGGCCTTGGCGGTCGTGGCCTTGAGGTCGCCTGCGAACTTGGAGAGCAGCTGCGGACGGGACATCATGTCCGCCAGCTTGGTAGCACCCTCGCCGTCGTAGACGGTGCCGTCGGCATAACCGCCCGAGATAACGAGAGCCTTGTTGGTCTTGGCAAAGTCACGCAGCGTCTTCGCAGCCTCAATGAAGTCGCCCTTCACGAAGGTGATGGCGGTCGGGCCCTTGAGCAGGTCGTCAAGACCCTCAATGCCCGCTTCCTTGGCGGCGATGCGCGCCAGCGTGTTCTTAGCCACAGTGTAGGAAGTATCGCGGCCTAGCTTTTCGCGCAGTTCGGAAACCTGCGGAACGGTAAGCCCGCGGTACTCGGTCAGGTAGACAGCGTCGGCGTTACGGAACTGTTCCGTAAGCTGAGCGACTACCGCTTCCTTTTCGGGCCTCTTCATGGCGTTCCTTCCTAGATCGGCCATTGATCCTGCGAAGTCCCGCGCACCCTGCCAGGGCAATAAAAAAGCCCTGCGCACAGGCAGAGCAACATACAACCGTTTCCGGCGAGCCGTATTACGGGCACATATTTCTCAACCTGCGCTGGCTTGGCGAACCAAACTTCGTGAGTGCTTGCACACTCCAACCAACGGTCTGTGGTTTACAAGTCATATAGAATACGGTCGCGAGCGGACACCTTCAACCCAGGCGTGTCGCGACCGTCCGCCCAGCACGAGCGCCGCTCCGGTAATGCCCGCCGACAGCATGGCTATGATGGCCACGACGGCATCGGAGCCGCGCAGGGCATCCCGTTTCCCGTTGCCATCGGACGAATCGCCGGCGTTCCCGGCGGCGGTACCCTGCGAGGTAAGGCCGAATTCCACGCCGGCTCTTTTCGTGGCGCCGTTCTCCGTCTCGTTTGCGATGACCCGCTCCCTTCCGGTGGAGCCGATGATCTGCGCCGACCGGTGCATGACGCCTGCGATCTGCTCGGCGAGGAACCGGTACCCGTCGTCGTTGAAGTGAACGCCGTCGGCGTCATACAGCTGCCGCCGGTTCGCGGTCGCCGCGTACAGGTCGATGGTGTTCCAACGCTCGTCACGGATCAGCGACTCCTGTACGGGATGTAACCTGTTCACGGAGTTGACGGAGACATATTTGGTACCGGGGGCGACCCGGTATGAGTGCGGTGAACTCGCGAAATACACGACCGGTCGGCTGGCGAGATCCCGGTACACCCTCACCAGCTCCTTCGCCTCGGTCCTGTACAGTGTCTCGTTCCAGTAGGCGTCCTTGGAATCGTTGGTGCCGAGCATGATGATGACGATATCGGGGGCGAACTCCTTGCTCTGCCGGAATTCGGCCGAATCCCAATATGACCAGCCCGTGCCCCGCAGCAGCGTGTCACCAGCGGCGCCGAAATTGCGCACGTCATAGCCACTGCCGAGGATGCGGCCGAGCCACGCCGGATATGCGGTGTCGCCTTTCTTGCCGCCACTGGATTTGGAGCCGTCCGTAAGGCTGTCGCCCACGCATGCGATCTTGATGGGCGCGGCTGCGTGCGCTTCTCCCTCGCACGGCACCATAACCGCCAATAAGGTCAACGTCAGCACGGCGAGCGCCGCGGCGAGCAGACGGAACGGCGAATCGCCGGCGCGCGAATTGCGATGAATCACACGGTTCCTCATGTCGCAGACCTCGCTATCCCTTCACGGCGTCAAGCATTATCAACGCCACGCTGCCAATACCATAAGTTTCTCACGGCAATCGTGGCCATAAGTGAGGATTTGCCAGCGAAGACCTATGCGGCTCACATCGGTCCGGAATGTTGACTAAACAGGCGGCATTCCATCGCGACACGCCCGGAGTGCTCAGCAAGATCGGCATGCCGAATTTCATGAAACGCCGCCATGGAGCCGATTCCCGCAAACGCGCGCGACGATTGTGCTACGCACTCCGGGCGTGTCGTGGTCGGAGGCTGCAAATAATCGGCCCGTCGGACGAAAAATCTCCGTCCGACGGGCCGACCGCCCCATGGCGTCTCAGCGCTTGGCCAGTGCGAGCGCCGCGCCGGCCATGAGCGTCAGGGCCGCGGCGGCGATCGGAACGATGCCGGCACCGGTGGCGCTCAGCCCGCCCTTCTCGCCGGTATCGGGCTTGGTCTCGTCGCCCTTGCCCGGCTTGCCGGGATCGGGCTTGCCGCCGTCGTCAGGCTTGCCGTCACCCGCGCCGGGCTTGCCACCATCACCCGGTCCGGGCTTGTCACCGTCATCCTTGGCCTTCAGCCCGTCGACGGCCGCATTCAGACTTGCGAGCGCAGCGTCAATCTCGGCCTGCGTCGCATCAGGATCGGCGGAGACCTTCTCGGCTGCGGCAAGCGCATCACGCACCGCCCGGACGGACTCATCCGTATACCCACCCAGATCCTTGGCCTTGACCTGCGCGATCACGGCGTTCAGCTCGTCCTTGCTCACCTTGCCGGGATCGGGATCCGGCGTCTCGGCGGGCTTCAGCCCGTCGATGGCCGCATCGATGGCGGCGACGAGCGCGTCAACCTGCGCCTGTTGCAGGGATTCGTCGGCGTCTCCGGCCTTCGCGGCCTTCACTGCGGCATCCATCTTCGCCCACGAGTCAGCCGTGTAGTCGGCCGCATTCAGCGCCTCTGCCCGCTTGATTGCCGCCTTCAGTCCGCTGCGGTCGATGAGACCGTTCGCGTATTCGACCTCGCCGAGCTTGAACTTCGCCTGCTTGATATAGCAGCGGTCGGTGGTGACGCCGCCGGGCCAGTTCTGCGAGAATTCCTTGTCCCAGTGACCGTACGTGTCCATGATGAACGTACCGTCGTCGAGCACCGCTACGCCCGCGTAGCCGGTGTCGCCCGACTTCGCGTTGTTCGCCCAGTCCTCGGCCAGCAGGATGCGGTATTCGCCGTCCTCCTGGTTAATGAGCTGGTCGTAGGTGCCGACCCAGGCCACCCAGTCGCCGGCGTTCCAGTCGCTGCCGCCGTCGAACCGGTTGTTGCCGTTGAGATCGTAGTTGATCTCGCGGAACGTGACCAGCAGACGGCCGGAAATCGGATCGTAGGCAATCTTGTGCCGTTCGCCCGCCAGCGAGCCGGGCAGATCCATTGGCTTGCTCCACGTCTCGCCTTCATCATCAGAGTAGATCAGTGTCGCCGGGTTGTTGTGCGACTGGCTGCGCGCCAAACCGATGATCCGCTTGCCGTCGGGAGAACGGAACATGCCGATCTCGCACATCTGGTATGCGCTTTCGATGCTGCGCCATTGCGCAAGATACGGCTCCGATTCGCTCCACTGCTCGTCGCCGTTCTCGTCGAAAGTGAGGTACGTCCTGAAATTGACGTACGCGTAGTTGTGGTAGACGCCCATCCATTTCTGGATGTCGTTGCCGTCGGAGTCCTTGAGCTGCACGAGGCTTGCCATGGCGACGATGGCATCGTTGTTGGCGTTGTCGTACGTGCGGTTGGACTGCCAGTGCCGGTATTCGGTCCAGGTCTCACCGTTGTCGTCGGAATACGATGTGTTCCATCCGTACCTGTTGCCGGCGGAGTCGGTGCCCCAGCCCGGGCAGGCGGTGATCATCATGATGCGTTCGGTGCCGTCGGCCAGGTTGAGCACGTACAGGGTCGGCGTCTCCTGCGAACCGGCCCACGACGCGGGGATGTCGGTCTTGCGCGTCCAGGTGGCGCCGTCGTCGTCGCTGATCTTCATGATCAACGGTCCCTTGCCGTGCCCTTGCGGGAACGAGGTGATCAGACGGCCGCTCTTCGTGCGGATCATGTCGGGCTGGCCGAAGTACTGGTTGGACGTGTCGAGTGACTTGTGCACGTCCATGACCTTCGTCTGGTCGAGCTTGTATTGCGGCAGCGTGTTCTTGATGGTGAGTTCGCGGCTCACGTTGACGGTCACCATGTCGGTGAATCCACCTCCCCGGACGGTAATGACCGCCGTTCCGCGGGACACTCCGGTAACGGTGCCGGAGGCGTCGACCTTGGCGATGGTCGGGTCGCTCGACTCGAACGTGACTGTACCATCACCGTCGCCGCCCTGCAGGTTGGCGACGATGGTGTACGTCCCGCCGATGTACATATCGGTCTCATGCTCGGCGAGGTTGAGACCGGGCAGCAGCATGCCGGCCGCGATCTCGGTGTCGGAGAGCACGCGCTTGTAGATCTTCACCTCGTCGATCAGGCCAGTGAAGCCGGGGCCGCCGATCACGTCGATCGGGGCGACGACATCGTGCATCTTCGTCCACGTGTTCGTCGCGCCGATCTTCGTGCCGTTGACGTACATGGTCAGTCCGGCTGCCTTGTCCTGAGTCCACGCGATGTAATACCACGTGCCCGGCTGGAAGTCGTACCGGAAGGTGAGCACGTCGCCGCTGGCGGTGCCGACACGGAAGCCGGATTCGCGGTCGGCGTCCATCTTGAGGTCGGCCGAGTACTTGCCGTCCGCGCTCGTCATCACGGCCGAGCGGCCGGTGAGTTCGGCGTCGGAACGCACCCAGTAGCCGATCGTCCACGGATCCGTCTTCGCGATGTCGTTGCCGCCGGCCAGGGTCACGCCTTTGCCGTCCGTGACCTTGAGCGCCTTGCCGGACTTGCCGTCAACGTATTGCGCCGTGGCGTCGGCGGTGCCGTTGCGGGTGCCCCAGGAGTCGTTGGCGTTCGAGTTGTCGAACGAGTAGTAGTGCAGCCCCTGCGCCACGACCTGTGGCGTCACGGTGAGGGTGATGCTCGCCGATTTCGTCGGGTCGGCCTTGGATGTGGCGGTGATTGTGGTGGAGCCCACGCCGGCGGCGGTCACCACGCCCTTGGCGGATACCGTGACGACGCCGGTCTTGGACGAGCGCCATGTCACGGACGCGTTCAGCAGGTTCGCCGGCTTGAGTGTCGCGGTCAGCTGCTTCGCCGTGCCCAGCATGATCTCCTGGTCGCCGCCGTCGATAGCAACGGATTCCACCGTGCTCGTGCCTTGCGCCTTGAGGGATATGTACTTGTCGGTGAGCGTGTCGAGGTCACCCTTGAATCCGCTCATCTCATTGGCAAGCTGTGTGACCTGCGCGTCGGTCAGATACGAGTGCGAGGTCGTCACCGTCGTTCTGATCTTCGCGTACATCGCGTCGGCATCGGCCTGCAACGAGGGGATCTCGGTGACCATGAGCCTGATCTTGTTCACGTCGCGCACGCCCTCGGCGATGCGCTCCAGGCGCACGGACGACTTGGACACCTTGTCTCCGCTCTTCTCGCTCGGATAAATCAGGAACGGGTCGCCGGGCTCGAAGGCGTTGTGCGTGGCGTCGTTGAGCGGGTCGGCCACCCATGCGTCGTACGCCCAGCGCAGGAAGCCGCTGGTCTGCTCGCCCGCGTTGACCACCGACCAGTAGCTTTCGACCGGGGCGGACAGCGAGAAGTTGCCGGGCTCATGCTCGGTGCAGGAGTACAGCGTGGTGCGAAGGTCCTTTGCCTCACGCGCCTCGATCAGCCGGGTGAAGTCGGTGGGATGGGCCGCCGCCGCGGTGTCGCCGACGTTCAGGTCGGTGACGCGCAGCGCCAGGTCGAACTTGTTGACGAAGCCGTCCATCGCGCCGGCGGTCTTCAACGGCACGTCGTGGATATTCCGTATCGAGTCGATCAGGTCGAACGCGTCGGCGCTGAAGCCGCGCTCGTCGATGCCGATGTACGACTCATCGAACCAGCCCTTGTCCATCAGATGCTCGATGAGCTTGCGCAGGAAGTCGGTCCACACGCTCCTCCAGCGCTCGGATCCGACCGTGTATCTCTCGGACTTCATCGTCCCGTTCTCCCAGTACGTGAAGTTGCCGTGCCAGGGCGCGATGCTGTATATCACGATCTTGTCGCCGATGCCGAGTCCCTTGTTGAACGTCACCCACTTGTCGAAGTCGGTGAAGTCGTAGGTGAACCCGCCCCCGCTCTTGGTCCACTTCACCATCGACGGGTAGTGGATGGCGTTGGCGCTGTAGGTCTGGCCGGACCATGCGTCCTCGTTGATGGTGGTTGTGATGGCGTGGCCGCCGATGGACTTGTACAGTTCCATGCTTGATCTGAGGATCTGCAGGTGCTCGTCCGAGAACGGGGTGACGCCGTAGTATTCCGCGGAGGAATACGGGTACTGCCACAGTTCCACGTCGAAGTTCTTCTCATACTCTGCCGGATCAGGCAGCGTAGCGGCCTTCACCTCGATGGTGTAGGTGAATGTGAGCGGCGTTTCCATCCCGTCTGCGGTGGCGGTCAGCGTGGTGGTGTAGGTGCCGGCCTTGGCGTCCTTCGGTATGGCGAACGATACCCAGATGTTCTGCACCTGATTGGCCTTCACCGTGATCGGGCCGCTTTGGTAGAGGATGTCGTTGCTTTCGGAGCGGTTGGTCTCGGTGGCGGCGGGCACCTCGCGGTTCGGGTCTCCGTAGCCGAGATAGCTGCCGTTGTATGCCTTGGTGGACTTGATGAACGTGGCCGTGACGTTGCTTTTGGCGATGACGTCGCCGCCCTGCGATGTCAGGTCGCTTGCGGTGACCGTCAGGTTCGAGACGGTGGTGCCGACCGCGGCGAGCGAGATCTCGCTGTTGACCTTGTCGTTCTTCCACGCTTTCAGCGCCCGGTTGTTCGTCGTGAGGGCCTTCACCTCGTCGAACCGCTTCTGCGTGTATTGCGTATCGGGGTCCACGATGCCGCCGGTCAGGTTCGGTGCCATCCTGGCGACGGTGACGTCGACGGTCTTGCTGATGCCGGCCGCAGTCGAGGCCACGGTGATGGCGGTGGCTCCCGGCGCGACCGCGGTGACCGTGCCATCTGCGCCGACTGTGGCGACACTCGTGTCGCCGCTCGTGTAGGTCATGTCATCGATGGTCGCGTAATCGGGCGCCACCGTATACGAGATCCGCTTGCTGTCGCCAACGCCCAGCGTCATCGAGGTCGTGTCGAGTGTGACGCCGGTGACCACGTACGGCTGATGGGTCACGACGACCTTGGCGCAGTCGATCAGCGCGTTCGTGGAATTCGTGTCCCGCTCGCCTGTGGCCACCGCCTTGAACACGTGCTCACCTTCGTCAAGCCCGGTGAACGACGCGATTTTCGTCTCGTTGATGTTGGAGGCGTTGTACAGGCTGTACGTGCCTTTTTCCGCTCCGTCAATATAGTATTTCACCTTGCCCATGGGCCTGTTCTTGCCTGCATAGACGTCGATTGCGCTGCCGAAGAATCGGACCGTATACCAGATGTCCTCCGCCGGGAGGCTGTCGGATGGCGCCTTGGACCACGTATGCACGTCGTTGCCCGGATCCCAGGCGTTGTCGGCGAACGTGAAGTAGTTGCCGTCGCCGGTGATCTTGGTGTGCGAGATGGTGGTGGTCTGCATGGGCTCGACGGCCTGCGCCCGCATCCCCGCGAAATGGGGGCCCATGACCGTCGCCAGCATCATGGATACCGTGGCGATCACGGCGGCGGCAGGTCTCCATGGAGAGCCACGACCGCGCAACCACATAGATATTCTTCGGTTCATTTATGGACATCCTTTCTTTCACCTTTGAAAATCGGCCACCCTATTGTGTCCCAGCCTTTATCTTTGCCAGCTGTTTCTGATTGTCCAGTATGCCAATCGCGACCTTGCGCTCAGCATCCACTCAGTCTATGTGTTATGAAAGACAACGGCCTCGATCTTATCAGGACACAAGCTTGGCGAGATCGTTGCCGTATTCGCCGAGCCTCGGCAGGTCGACCTCGCGCCCGTTGAACGGCTCCTGCTGCCATGAGCTGTAGGAGCATGTCACCGTGACGTCCTTGCCGCGCCGGTACTGGCTGTCGAGCAGCTGGCCGCTGATGTAGATCTCGCAGGCCACGATCTGATCGTCGTCTGCGGACGGATCGCCGCCCACCGTCAACACCATCGTCGCGACGGGTGGTACAGGGCAGTCCGTTCTGTCCCTTACATCCATCGTATTGCCGAGAGAGCAAACACACAAGACGGCACGATACGAATCCGGCCCCCGCTGGAAAACCAACGGGGGCCGGGATTCAAGGCAGGGCAGATGCCATTACAGCACTGCCAGCAGGATGAAGTTGAGGATGAAGAGCAGCGAGACAATCCAGATGATCGGGTGAACGCTCTTGGCTTCCTTCTTGCAGGTCTTGACGATGCAGTAGGTGATGAAGCCGGCGGCGATGCCGTAGCTGATCGAGTACGCGAGCGCCATGAACACGGCGGCGAAGAACGCCGGAATCGCCTCGGAGATGTCGCTCCACTCGATCTCCTTGAGGCTGGAGGCCATCATGCAGCCGACGATGACCAGCACGCCGGCCGTCGCTGCGGACGGCACCGCGGAGATCACCGGGGACAGGAAGATCGACAGCGCAAAGCAGATGGACACGACCACGGAGGTCAGGCCGGTGCGGCCGCCCGCCGCGATGCCCGCGGAAGACTCGACGTAGGTGGTGGTGTTCGAGGTACCGCAGATCGCGCCGATGGAGGTGGCGATCGAGTCGGCGAACAGGGCGCGATCCAGCTTGGAGGAGAAGCCCTTGCCGTCCTCCATGTGCTTCATGTCGTCATCGGAGAAGATGCCGGTGCGGCGGCCGGTGCCGATGAACGTGCCGAGCGTGTCGAACGTGTCGGACATCGAGAACGCGAAGATCGTGACCAGCACGAGCGGCAGTTTGGATACGTCGGAGAACAGCGCCGGGAAGCCATCGGCGCTGAAGATCACGCCGAAGGTCTGCGGCAGCTGGGCGAACGTGTCGGAGATGGACACGGAGTTGGACATGCTGGTCAGGCCCATCGGGATGCCGATGATCGCGGTGATGACGATGGTCAGCAGCATGCCGCCCTTGAGCTTGAGCACGGTGAACACGATGGCGAACAGCAGGCCGATCAGGAACAGCCACAGGGTCGGGGTGTTCAGCGTGGCCAGACCAGGCGTGGCGCCGGTGGCCAGGCCCTTGCCGGCGGCCTTGGTGTCCTTCGGGGTGAAGGTGACGAGGTTGACGTTGAGCATGCCGACGTAGGCGACGAATATGCCGATGCCGCCACCGATGGCGTTCTGCAGCATGGGCGGGATCGCCTCGATGATCATCTTGCGGATCTTGGTGACGGTGATGATGATGTTGATGAGGCCGCACAGGAACACCATGCACAGTGTCTCCTGCCACGTGAACTTCAGACCGAAGCACACCGTGTAGGTGAAGAACGCGTTGAGACCCATGCCGGCCGCCTGCGCGTACGGCACATTGGCGAACAGGCCCATGACGAGCGTGCCGATGATGGCCGCGATGATCGTTGCCAGGAACACGCCGCCCCACGGCATGCCGGTCTGGTGCAGGATCTGCGGATTGACGACGATGATGTAGCTCATCGCGAAGAACGTGGTGAGGCCGGCCACGATCTCCGTGGACACGGTCGTGCCGTTCTCCTTCAAATGGAAGAACTTCTCCATACTTTCTCTGCTTCCTTGAATGTGCGAGGCCATCCGGCCTCGGCGAGACAAACTGCTATTCGCCCGGTTTCCCGAACACGCCCACCATAACATCTTCATAAGTCATGGATGTTATGGTGTCGGACGGCCTGTGGATATATGTGGATAACCCGTTCTCCATCCACATATCCACAGAAATCCCGCCGTCGGTGGCGCGCGGGCCCCCGACCCGCTAGCGTTGCGCCCATGAACGATTACGAACCGATACCGGGCGAGCCGACAGCCACCATGTTCCAGTCATTGGAACAGATTAGGCGGCAGACTCTGCAACGCTGCACCGCCACGGTAGGGCAGTCCGACCGCCAGCTGCTCTTCGGCATGACCACCGCTCTGGAACTGCAAGGCGTGCCGGTGCCCTCCCACTGCAATCTCGACACGGCCGCGCTGCATGTCACGGTGCGGACGCGCTCCGGCAGGCCTCATATTCGACCGTTGAAATCCGTCCCGGTCATTGTCCACATCTGGAGCCATTGCACTCCGCAATCACTCATCCACATATCGAATGGCGTGCACGCATTGCACGTGTTTCATGTGTGGGCGCAGCTGTCCCCATATCTTTCGACAGAGGATCTTGTTGTGCTCGGAGATTCCATTCTCACGATGCTGGTACGCAATGGCGCGCCGGACGCGGACAAATTGTATCTGGAGTTGCAGCGTTTCATAAAAGAGATGCCGCCGTTCCGAGGAAAAAGCATTTGCAGGCAAGCCATGACACTGGTACGCCCCAATATACGGTCTCCCGCCGAAAGCTCGCTACGGCTGGGCGTTCAACGCCACGGAATACCGGATGGACGATGCAATGTCGTGGTTCCTGGAATCACCTTTCGTTCAGGAGCAGCCATTTCGCTGGACATCGCATGGGTCGAGTTCAAGGTCGGAGTGGAATATGACGGCGATCATCATCGAACGGATAAGGTCCAGTGGCGCCGAGACAACGAAAAAAGGGAACGGTTGCGGGCCCACGGCTGGATATTAATCATCGTGACCGCTCAAAATCTGATTGACGAGATGTCGATTGCGGAACTGGCCCTGCGTATAGCAAGACGACTCGCCGAGCGCGGAGCTTCGAGGTCATCGCAATCAGCCTAGAGGGACTGGCAAGGAAGCACGGGTATCGGTATGACCGAAGACGATAGGCGTCGAATCATGCTATGACCGGGAACAACGCGAACGTTCTCGGGTGGAGCGGAGCGTGACAATCAAGAATGTCGTTGTACAACATCTGCAAAATCGCACAACACGGCAGTTGTCCAGCATCGCCGTCGCTTCTTCTATTCCGGAGCTCCCCCTCACAAACGCGAAGACCCCGCGCGGAGGCGGGGTCTTGTGGCGATGGACGCGCGGGCGGATGCAACGCATGCGATCCGCCAGCGCGCCGCCGATCAGCCGAAACGACCGGAGATGTAGCGCTCGGCTTCGGCGTTCTGGGGGTTGTTGAACATCGTGGTGGTGTCCGCGAAGTACTCCAGGTGGCCGGGCTCGCCGACGGCCTTCAGGTTGAAGAAGGCGGTGTAATCGGCGATACGGGCGGCCTGCTGCATGTTGTGGGTCACGATCACGATCGTGTAGTCGCCCTTGAGCTCGTTGATCAGGTCCTCGACGGCCAACGTCGAGATCGGGTCGAGCGCGGAGCACGGCTCGTCCATCAGCAGCACCTGCGGGTGCACGGCCACGGCGCGGGCGATGCACAGACGCTGCTGCTGACCGCCGGACAGGCCGATGCCCGGGTTGTCGAGACGGTCCTTGACCTCTTCCCACAGGTTGGCGCCCTTGAGCGCCCACTCGACCAGGTCGTCGGCGTCGGACTTGGAGATGCGGCGGTTGTTCAGGCGCACGCCGGCGAGCACGTTCTCACGAATCGTCATCGTGGGGAACGGGTTCGGGCGCTGGAACACCATGCCGACATCGCGGCGCACGGCGACGGGGTCCACGTCCTTGGCATACAGGTTCTTGCCTTCGAGCTCGACCTCACCCTTGACGTGGGCGCCGGGGATGATCTCGTGCATGCGGTCGAGGGTGCGCAGCACCGTGGACTTGCCGCAGCCGGACGGCCCGATGAACGCGGTGACCTTGTTGGGTTCGATGTTGATGTTGACATCCTCCACGGCCAGGAAGTCGCCGTAGTAGATGTTCAGATGTTTGACGTCAATGCGTTGTCCCATATGAATTCCTTTATTGATGTATATACAGTGTACGGCGGCTTACCGTTCGGACTTCACGGCGAAGACGCGAGCCACGACACGGCCGATGAGGTTGAGGATCAGCACGATGATGATCAGCACCAGGGCGGCGGCCCAGGAGCGTTCCATCGGGATCGTGGTGACGCAGGAGGAGCCGGCGTTGGGCGGGCAGTTGGCACGCAGCTTGCTGTATTCCTGGTAGACGAACACGGGAAGCGTGGTCATCTCGCCGCTGAACAGGTTCACGTTGGTGAACGTCGCGTAGCCTGCGGTCATCAGCAGCGGCGCGGTCTCGCCGATCACTCGCGCGATGGCCAGGATGACGCCGGAGACGATGCCGGGCAGGGCGGTGCGCAGCACGATCTTGCAGATGGTGCGCTGCTTGGAAACGCCCAGCGCGTACGAGGCCTCACGCAGGTCGCCGGGCACGACCTTCAGCATCTCCTCACTGGTCTTGACGACGGTCGGGATCATCAGCAGCGAAAGCGCGACGGAGCCTTCGAAGCCGCTGATGGTGCCGGGGCCGCCGATGAGCGAGAACATCGAGTAGGCGAACAGACCGGCGACGATGGACGGGATGCCGCTCATCACGTCGACCAGCAGGCCGATGGACTTGGCGAGCTTGTTGCCGCGGGCCGCGTACTCGATCAGGTAGACCGCGCACATCAGGCCGACCGGCACGGAGATGACCATGGCGCCCAAGGTGATCTCCAACGTGCCGATGATGGCGTGCAGCACGCCGCCGTATCCGCCGGAGGGCGTCTGGCTGCCGCCGACGACGCCGGACATGTTGTACGAAAGGAAGTTGAGGTTCAGTCGCTTGATGCCGTTGGCGACGGTCGTCCACAGCACGGAGATCAGAGGGATGCACGCGATGATGAAGGCGAGGCAGATCAGGCTCTTCATGAAGACGTCCTTGCGCTTGCGGGACGCGGCGAAGGAACGGCTGGTCTTGAACCGGTCGAAGTCGATGTCGGGCAGTTGCTTGTCGTTGCGTGCGGCGGGCGTCTTCTTCACGGCGTTCGCGTCGACGCTGATGGTGCTCTTTACAGTTGCTTCACTCATCATGCGCTCGCTTTCTCGGTGATCTTACGGGCGACGAAGTTCACGAGGAACGTGATAACGAACAGCACGAGGCCGGTGCCGATCAGCACGGGCACGCCGATGTTCGGGTCGGCTTCCGGGTATTGCGCCGCGATGTTCGCCGCGATGGTCTGGTTCTGGGATGCCCGCAGCAGCTTGATCGAGTACGTCAGGCCGGGGGAAAGAATCATGAGGACGGCCATGGTCTCGCCGAGTGCGCGGCCCAGGCCGAGCATGGATGCGGAGACGATGCCGGACTTGCCGAACGGCAGCACGGCCAGCTTGATCATCTCCCACTTGGTGGCGCCCAGGCCGATGGCCGCCTCCTCCTGCAGACGCGGGGTCTGCATGAAGATGTCGCGCGACACCGAGGTGATGATCGGCAGGATCATGACGGCCAGCACGACGGCGACCGTGGCGACGGTTCGCGAGGGGCTGTCGGCGACCGACGGGTCATTGAGCGATCCATCGAAGATGTAGGTCCACCTCAGGTACTTCGCGAACCAGTTCCACACCGGCTGGATGGCCGGCACCAGAATCAGGCCGCCCCACAGGCCGTAGATGACGGACGGGATGGCGGCGAGCAGGTCGACCACGTAGCTCAGCGCGGTCGCCAGCTTCTTGGGTGCGTAATGCGAGATGAACAGGGCGATGCCGATCGAGATGAAAAACGCGATGATCAGCGACAGCGCGGAGACAAGCACCGTGCCGAACACCAGCGGGCCCACGTACTGCCAGAAGTTGTGCGCGCGGTTGCCGGTGAATGATTCGATGGTGGCGGTGTTCGCGGCCTGATCGCCTCCGATCAGCGGCCACGCCTGAAACAGCAGGAACAGGAACACCGCCGCAAGCGCGACGAGAATGAGAATGCCGGCAGCATAGGCGATCGTCTTGAACACGACATCGCCGGTCTTGCCTGTACTGGCCGGACTGTCTGCCGCTTTGTCTTGCGAACTCACAGGTTCTCCTTCGTATGCATTTTCAATGGTGGCTTCACGGCCGTGTACAACCGACAGAAGCCGCAGACACCTTTCATTGTGTCAGGTGTTCTGCGGCATCCGCCATACGGCGTGTCAGCTCACGCTGATCACTTGGTCTTGATGGCCTCGATGGACTTGGTGACCTTCTCGACGATGTTGCTCGGCAGCGGGGCGGAGCCGGCAGCGGAGGAGGCGGTCTTCTGGCCTTCGTCGCTGGTCACGTAGGTGAGCCAGCTCTTGACGAACTTGGCGGTGTTGGCGTCCTTGTAGGCGGGGCAGGCGATGTCGTAGGAGACCAGCACGATCGGGTAGGCGCCCTTGGCTTTGGTGGCGTGGTTGATCTTCACGACCACGCGGTTGTCGCCCTTGGCGGATGTGTCGATCTCGGAATCCTCGATGACCTTGGAACCGGCGTCAGCGGAGATCTCGTTGTAGTTCTCGCCGACCTTGATGGCCGCGGTGCCCAGGTCGCCGACCTGGGAGAAGTCGGCGTAGCCGATGGTGCCGTCGGCCTGCTTGACGGCGGTGACGACGCCCGAGGTGCCCTTGGCGCTCTGCTGGCCGGGGATGTCAGGCCAGTTCTCGGAGAGCTCATGGGTCCAGGAGTCGGGGGCCTGGTCCTTGAAGTAGCTCACGAAGTTCTGCGTGGTGCCGGACTTGTCGGAGCGGTGCACGACGGTGATCTGGGTGTCGGGCAAGGTCAGGTCCTTGTTCTGGTTGGCGATGGCCGGATCGTTCCACTTGACGATCTTGCCGTCGAAGATCTTGGCGGCGGTGTCGGCATCGAGGTTGATGTGCTTGCCGGCGTCGGAAACGCCCTTCAAGTTGAAGATGATGGCGATCGGGGAGATGTAGACCGGCACGTCGAACGCGGTGGTGCCGTTGGCGCACGCCTTGTCGGAGGACTGGGTGACCTCGTCATCGGAGAGGGCCTTGTCGGAGCCGGCCCACGCGGTGGCGCCGCTCAGGAAGGTGGTGACGCCCGCGCCGGAACCGGTCGGGTTGTAGGTGACGTTCGCGCCGGAGTTCGCCGCCATGTAGGCGGAGATCCAGGCTTCCTCGGCCGCCTGCTGGGAGGTGGCACCAGCGCCGGAGAAGCTGCCGGTAATCTTCTCGGTCGAGGTGGAACCGGAGTTGTTGCCGGCGGACGAAGTGTTGTCGCCACAGGCGGCGAGCGACGCCAGCATCACGATGCCGGAAACCGCCGCGATGGAACGAACGAAGAGATTCTTACGCATTGTTTCTTTCCTCTTATCAACTGTCATAGCGGCTCGTGTCATACGATTCAGAGCCGATTCCTTTTCATGACAGTTACTAGCCTATGGGCTGTTCGAGGGGTCGGAAGACAAAATCGGTAAACAGAAGATGAATAGTTGCCGACCTTGCCACGTAGTTGGAATGCGCGGTTTGCGGGATATGGTTCGGCCCGCCTGCACCGGGTGGTTCAGGCGGGCCGAGGGCGCTTTATACCGGGTGCGGGCCGGTCACTGCTGCGGGCTGTCGATCTTGTAGCCGAGGCCGCGCACGGTGGTCAGGTACTGGAGATGGGCCGGATCCTCCTCGATCTTGGAGCGCACGCGCTTGACGTGCACGTCGAGGGTCTTCGTGTCGCCGACGTAATCGGAGCCCCAGATGCGGTCGATGAGCTGGTGTCGGGTCATCACGCGCCCCTTGTTCTGCATGAGGTATTCGAGCAGTTCGAATTCCTTGAGCGGGAAGAACACGCTTTCGCCGCGCACGGTGACCTGATGCTGGCCAACCTGCATGGAGATGTCGCCGCACACCAGCGGGATGTCGTCGTCGACCACACCGCTGGCCTCGACCGCGCCCTGATTGCGCCGCAGGACCGCGCGGATGCGCGCGAGCAGCTCGCGGAACGAGTAGGGCTTGGTCACGTAATCGTCCGCGCCGATCTCCAGACCGACGACTTTGTCGATCTCGGCGCTTTTGGCGGTGAGCATGATGATCGGCACGCGGCTCTGCTCGCGGATGCGCCGGCACAGGGCCGTGCCGTCGATGCCCGGCAGCATCAGGTCGAGCAGCACCAGGTCGATGCCGCCCTTGGTGAACAGCTCCAGGCCCTCCTCACCGCTGGCTGCGGCGGAGACGTCGTAGCCCTCGCGCGTCAGCTGGTACACCAAGGGCTCACGATATGATTCCTCGTCTTCCACGATGAGAATGCGTGTCATGTTTACCTTTCACACATACTGTGTTCAATGTCCGTACCGTCACCATCGTAGCGTGTTCCGGCACCGCCCGCATTCGGCTCCGAAGACTACGTTGCTTTTCCGCGGGTTTCACGATGGGTGGCCGACGCGCCGGGGAGACCGTGGCGGCGGGTCTACTCCTGCGTCGCGGCGTCGCCGCCTCCCGGCGCGCCGACGGTCTCGCCGGGCGCTTCGCCGTCATCCGCCCGCTCGCCGTCATCGTCATCCGGTTCGGGGGCGACCGGCAGCTCGATGGTGAACGTGGAGCCTTCGCCCTCGCGCGACCATACGGAGATCGTACCGCCGCACTCCTGCACGCAATGCTTGGTGATGGCCAGGCCAAGCCCCGAGCCGCCCGTGGCCCGCGACCGCGCCGGATCGACCCGGTAGAACCGTTCGAATACGCGGTCCAGCGACGCCGAGGGGATGCCGATGCCCTGGTCGATCACGCGAATCGTCATGGAGCTTGGGTCCTTGCACAGCGAG